>NZ_CAWNQF010000089.1:0-104173 GCF_963876465.1 Xenorhabdus sp. KK7.4 | reverse complement strand
TTCGAAATCCAGGGCGGCATCGACTTGACGGACTAAATGATGTTGAGGCACAAGCGCATCGAGCGAGAGTGTTTCGGGCGGGAAAGTCTGGGGAGGGGGTATTCTTAACATGGCGGCAAGCTCCGTCGGGTGAACGGAATTTGATTAAATCAAAGTGCCGGATAAAAAACCAGCACTTTGTCAGTAATCTGACGGCCTGATATCAGGCCGTTTTCTATTTCACTGAAATCAGTTTTACTTACTGATTTTTTTATACTTAATACGGTGCGGTTCCAGTGCTTCAGCACCCAGAGTACGCTTCTTATAATCTTCGTATTCGCTAAAGTTTCCTTCAAAGAAAGTCACTTTACCTTCATCCTGATAATCGATAATGTGCGTTGCAATGCGGTCAAGGAACCAGCGGTCATGGGAAATAACCATCGCACAGCCCGGGAATTCCAGCAGGGCATTTTCCAGCGCACGCAGTGTTTCGATATCCAGATCATTGGTTGGTTCATCCAGCAGCAACATGTTGCCACCAACCTGTAGAAGTTTTGCCAAATGCAGACGTCCACGCTCACCACCGGATAATTCACCCACGCGCTTGCCCTGATCCACACCCTTAAAGTTAAAGCGGCCAACATAGGCGCGGCTTGGGAGCTCAAAGTTACCAATGCGCATAATATCCTGCCCACCGGAAACTTCTTCCCATACCGTTTTCTTATCATCCATGGCATCGCGGAACTGGTCAACAGAGGCCAGTGTTACTGTTTCACCCAGCGCGATTGAACCGGAATCAGGCTGTTCCTGACCGGACAGCATACGGAACAGAGTTGATTTACCGGCACCATTCGGACCAATAATCCCGACAATTGCGCCTTTTGGCAGAGAAAAACTCAAGTCGTCGATCAGAACACGATCACCATAAGATTTGGTCAGGTTGCTGACTTCCAGTACTTTGTCTCCCAGACGTGGGCCTGGTGGAATAAACAACTCACTGGTTTCATTGCGCTTTTGATACTCAACATTGTTAAGTTCTTCAAAACGGGCCAAACGTGCCTTACCTTTAGCCTGACGCCCTTTTGGATTCTGGCGAACCCATTCCAGTTCTTTCTCAATGGATTTACGGCGAGCCGCTTCTGAAGCAGCTTCCTGCGCCAGACGAGCATCTTTTTGCTCCAGCCATGAAGAGTAGTTACCTTCCCACGGAATACCTTCACCACGGTCAAGTTCCAAAATCCAGCCAGCCACATTATCGAGGAAGTAACGGTCATGGGTAATTGCAACGACAGTGCCTTCATAATCGTGCAGGAAGCGTTCCAGCCACGCCACAGATTCTGCATCAAGGTGGTTGGTTGGTTCATCCAGCAGCAGCATGTCTGGTTTTTCCAGCAGCAGGCGACAAATTGCAACACGGCGACGTTCCCCCCCTGACAGGTGCTCAATTTTAGCATCCCATGCAGGTAAACGCAGAGCATCCGCCGCTCTCTCAAGCTGATTATCCAGATTATGACCATCATGAGACTGGATAATCGCTTCCAGCTCACCCTGTTCTTTTGCCAGCTTGTCAAAATCTGCATCAGGATCAGCATATGCCGCATACACTTCATCAAGACGTGTCAGCGCATGCTTAACTTCGCCAACGGCTTCTTCTACCGCTTCGCGAACCGTGTGCTCAAGATTAAGTTTAGGCTCCTGTGGCAAATAGCCGATTTTAATCCCAGGCTGTGGGCGAGCTTCTCCCTCAATATCTTTATCAATGCCCGCCATAATACGCAGTAAGGTCGATTTACCGGCACCATTCAGACCAAGAACGCCGATTTTTGCTCCGGGGAAAAAACTAAGAGAGATATTTTTCAGAATATGCCTTTTCGGGGGAACAATTTTTCCAACCCGGTGCATACTATAAACATATTGAGCCAAAGTAATGTACCTTTTTGATAATTAAGGAAATATATAATATTCATTGACGTTTAAGGGGCTAGGATGGCGTATTCTACCCTAAATTAATGCCGTCGTGTTGCTACCTGTTTAGCATTCTTTTCACACGATCAAACGGAGGTAAGGTAATGATCTTTATCTTCCGGGCTACCTCTTCGTTGGTTTCGTGCCGGCTTTCCTCACTCATACCAGCCTGCGTTTTTATCAATAGATGTTTATCTATTCTTCCAGAGATTAATAAGAAGTTCCTGCCCTCAGCGGAAATCAGCTCTTTGACTGAGTAAATTCGTTTCCGAGGAATTTACCATTCCCTTGCCGCTGCGATGTCTCTTGAAATTCACTGGGAATTAAGAATGCTGAAATACAGCTTTTCTATTTTATCATCTGATTGAAATAATTAACGTATTTTATGAATCAAATAAATTAATAACCAATTATGGCAATAATATTTAAGTCATATCTTTTTTCTTACCTAAACTTGCAATCAAACCACTAATTTTTACATTCATTAGTATGATAAAACACTTCAATATTATTATAATTAAAACAATTAATGTATTGTTCGTTGCCGTCAATTTTCTGGAGGAGTATGTGACTATAAATAAGTGGCAGCATTTTATCATGGCTGTCAGTCTGGCTTCTGTTGTTGGTATAGCACAGGCTGATTCTCTGGAAGCCCAGCGTGAGCGGTATCAGGCAATAAAACTCGCATGGGATGCGAAAAACATGCAAGAAGTTGAACGGTTGATGCCCACACTGAAGGATTATCCCCTGTATCCTTACCTTGAGTATCGGCAATTAGTTCATAACCTAAAAATGACATCTCCTCAGCAGGTACGCCATTTTATTGACACTCACCCAACCCTGCCACCGGCTAATTCTCTGTCATCCCGATATATCAATTTACTGGCGAGTAACGGAAACTGGCATAGCCTTCTGGCATTCAGCCCCCATAAACCAAATACCGTAGCAGCAAGCTGCAATTACTATTTTGCGAATTGGGTAACCGGAAAGCACAAGACGGCGTGGGAAGGAGCCAGAGAAATTTGGTTACGAGGGAGTTCGTTACCCGATGATTGTGATAGTTTACTGGACGTCTGGGAGCGTTCCGGCTATTTATCCGTAAATTTAATATTGCAACGTATCGAACTCGCCGTAAACGAGAATAACACGACACTTGCCAATTATCTTATTAATCGCCTGCCCTTCGACTACCATAGCTTAAAGGCTCATTTACAAAAACTGCAAAGTGATCCCACATCTGTTGAACATTTTGCCAGAACGGTAAAGCCAACGAACTTTACCCGCTTCTTTGCCACTAATGCATTTTCCCATTTTGCCCGTAAAAATACAGAAAAAGCCCGGCTCAGTATTCCTTCCATCGCCCGGGCACAAAAAATGAATGAAACAGAAAGGCAGAAATTAAAAGATATCGTGGCCTGGCAATTAATGGGAGAAATTACACCGGAACAGGAAAAATGGCGGGATAACGCAATTCGTGAATCACATTCCAGCACATTAATCGAACGTCGTGCCCGTCTGGCACTCAGGAATGCTGATGAAAAAGGGTTAGCTAAATGGTTAAATCTTTTACCTAAAAATATCCTGCAAAAAGATGAATGGCAATACTGGAGCGCCATCACCTTGTTGAATACAGGAAAGAAAAAAGAAGGAGACTTAATACTACGTAAGCTGATGGAACAGCGTGGTTTCTACCCTATGGTAGCAGCACAGAAATTACATCTGCCCTATCCTCTGGTTATCAATAAATCAGAAAGGCCCGACGCCTCTATTGCGAAATTGCCACAGATTAAGCGGGTACGTGAATTAATGTATTGGCATATGGATGATCTGGCTCGTTCAGAATGGATAAATCTCGTTTCAGCACAAAACAGCACAAAGAAAGAGCAACTGGCCCGCTATGCTTTTGAACAGAACTGGCCTACCCTCAGTGTGCAGGCTACCATTGTGGGCAAAATGTGGGATCATCTTGAAGAGCGTTTTCCTCTGGCATGGCAAAATGAATTTGCTCATTTCACCTCAGATAAAAGTATTTCACAAAGTTATGCCATGGCTATTGCACGACAGGAAAGTGCGTGGGATCCACAGGCTCGCTCACCAAAAGGGGCAAGCGGATTGATGCAACTTATGCCAGCAACAGCGGAACATACCGCAAAGAGTAAAAAAATTGATGGCTACGCCAGCAGTAACCAATTGATGAACCCGACCATGAATATCAAAATTGGCACTGCATATCTGGAATCGGTGTACCAGAATTTCGGCAATAACCGCATACTCGCCAGTGCTGCTTATAATGCAGGCCCCAGAAATGTTGAACGCTGGCTGGCCAATAGTGCGGGAAACATCAATGCCATCGCATTCATCGAAAGTATTCCATTTGCTGAAACACGTGCCTACGTCAAAAATGTTCTGGCTTATGACATGTTTTACCATAATTTTATGGGAAATTTAGTTAATGTCTTAACCGACTCAGAATGGCAAAGACGTTACTAATTTCAGATACAATTATGGTATTATTTTGTACTAGTTAAATAGTATGGCTAAAAATTATGACACAAAATCATTTGATTGACCCTGCACTTTCCCCAGAAGAGGGTGATGACTGGTTTGCTTTTGTAGAATTATTACAAACAGCATTCGAACAAAATTTGCAACATCAGATTTTGCAGTTATTATTGACACCCGATGAGCGTACAGCACTATCAACCAGGGTTCGGATTATTCAAGAATTAATGCGAGGGCAAATGAGCCAGCGCGAGCTGAAAAACGAACTTAGTGTTGGGATTGCAACAATCACGCGTGGTTCAAATAGCCTGAAATCAGCGCCAGCTCACGTCAAAGAATGGCTGGAAACACAATTATTGAAGTAAATCTATTGTGGTAATAATCGGTTAGAAAAGAGCATTTTTATATTATTAGATACAGAGGCCATAACATCATGGCCTTCTGTGACTGGATCATTAAAGTTGGTTATTCAATATCTTTGTAAATTTCATGATGAATAGGAACGAGAGCCAGTATCAATGCCTGATGATAAACACTAGTGCGAGTCAGGATACCATTGGTAAAAAAGCCAATTGCCCCACCTTTCTGTTTGATATTATCAACACCGGTCAAATAAGCCATTTCGTGACCAAGCTCACGCCCTTCACGAATGCCTTCCAGTACCTTTTCAGGCAGCATCAGGCTGGCAGAGCGCGATTCACCCCGAATTTGTTTATATTCAATAACCATCCAGGCAAATGTCATGTCATCTTCGATTCCGGCTTCAACACCGACCCAAAAATCGGCTTCCGGCCGAACCTGACGAGCAGCCATAACCCGATGGCGGGCACCGGTACGAGTTTCAGTATTACCAATTGGCTGTTGAGGAACACTGCTATCTACATCGACATCTTCTATACGATATGTTCCTGCTCCAAAAACATCATCAAATGCAAGGCTAATCGCTTTTATTTTCGCAGGGTTAGTGGTTGCAGCAATAACATGGTACATAATAAATAAGTAATCCTTTGAACTATTTCATGATGCAGTATAACGGAAAATAAATATGTTACAGGTATATCTTGTTCGTCATGGCGAAACAGAATGGAACTTGGCTCGTCGTATTCAGGGACAATCTGACAGCCCATTAACTGAAACCGGACGACGTCAGGCACTCTTGGTAGCACAAAAAGTAAAATCAGAGAACATCACACATGTTATCACTAGTGACCTCGGTCGCACACGCCAAACCGCAGAAATTATCGCACAAGCTTGCGGTTGTGAAGTGATATTAGAGCCTCGTTTACGGGAAATAAACATGGGTGTTCTTGAAAACCGTGATCTGAACTCCCTGACCCAAGAAGAAGAAACATGGCGTAAAAGTCTCGTTGATGGCACACCAAACGGGCGGATACCAGAAGGCGAATCCATGAGTGAGTTATCCGAACGGATGCGTGCCGCACTGGAAAGTTGCCGTGACCTGCCAGCCGGAAGCCGCCCTTTACTGGTAAGCCACGGGATGGCATTAGTCAGTCTGGTCTGTTCAATTTTAGGATTACCGGCCAATTCCGAGCGGCGCTTACGGCTGAGAAACTGTTCTATCTCAAGAGTCGATTATCAGGATAGCCCATGGCTGGCCCCTGGCTGGATCGTTGAAACAGCGGGCGATATCACACATCTGGATATGCCCGCGCTAGATGAGCTGCAAGGTTAGCGCTGAATCGGGATGAGATATTCAAATTCCACAACGTGGCTTTGAGACTCATCCTGCAATTTTTTCCTTTCAAGATTAGTGAGATAGTATCGCTCAACATCATACCCTTTTCTGCGGGTAATATTTAATTGAGGTAAACAGACAGTGTAGATATTGGAGAGAAACTCATCGAGCTGATCTTCTTTACCAAAATAACTGAATGAAATGTACTCCCCACCCGGTAAAACAACCGGCTGGCTATCCTTGGTGTCAAAGGTCGCATACTCCGGCTCTATTGCCGTGGTATAGAAAACTGTCTGCTCATCTTCATGCTCCGCGCTGACGGTGGAGTGATGCAAGCCATACAATTTAGGCGGCAAGACTTCCGCGTGTTGCAAATAGGCAATCCAGTAATTGTGGCGCATTTCCGTACAGGCTTTTGACCATTGCTCCAGAGTGTAAGAACAGCTGTGCTCAATACCCGTCAGCAACTGATCTTCCAGAATCACAAACTTATGTTCAGGTAACGGTTTGTTATCCAACATAATAGGAGCACAAAGACCGCTAGCACACCACTCTTCACTTCGGCGGTAAGAGGCTGGCGTCCGATTAAACTGTTTTTTGAATGCTCTGGTAAAGGTTTGTTGAGAATCAAAACGATATTGCAGAGCAATGTCCAGAATGGGACGACTAGTCAAACGCAGCGCAACAGCAGCTTTAGACAGCCGTCTGGCGCGGATATAAGAACCAATCGCTTGTCCTGTAACATCCTTAAACATGCGCTGTAAGTGCCACTTGGAATAACCTGCTTTTGCTGCAACATGATCGAGGGATAGAGGACGATCCAGATTATTATCCAGCCAATGCAGCAGATCTCGAATGATGTTGGTTTGATCCATACATCTCCCTAATTCATCAAGACAAAAAGAAAACCATACAACTGTAAGATAACTGACTGTTATAAAAAAATTTAAGGATGAAAATGCTATATAGATTAATTAATAATGAGTACCTATCATTTCCAAACACTAAGATGATTTTAACTGCCTGATTTTTCACTTCATCAGGCATACCGTCGTTTTCACAACACAGTCCTTTTCCCTGTCATGACAGCAATACCTATTGTGGCTATCCAAACAAACGTTACTTTATTGCTACTCCTAAGAAGTGGCATTTTCTCTTGCGTGATAAAACAAAGCACCATGACATAATCACAACGGATAAAAATCAGACACTAAATTAAACAAGAAAAATCTTGGAATAAACTAATGGTAAATCTGATCATTTGCAAGCTTAGCTTTAGGATCCTTTACAACAAATGAAAAGATCAATAATTAGATAATCGTCTCCTACCTGTTTATATTAGTAGATGAAAACCATCTGACCTTCGATTCCAGCGGCTTTCGATAAAGAAAGAATTTTCACGCAGTATTTAGAAAATTATGGAAATCATGAAGGCCAGCTTAAAGCCCTTTTGTTTACTCATTTTGCATGTATATTTAGCTATAATGCCATGTTTTTCTTTATAGATACATAAACTAATCAAATGACGTTACAAAAATCATTAATTCGCATTATATGCTAATACTGGATATTTTCACTGCATTTATTTAATTCAAGTGGACTAAATATGGTAACAATTAAGAAAATAGTGATTGCTGTTGTCCTGCTGTGTTCTCCAACGATCCTGCACGCCGAAGAGATAGGCTCTGTCGATACTGTGTTCAAATTTTTTGGCCCGGATAACAAAATAGTCATTGAAGCTTTTGATGATCCTGATGTTAAAAATGTGACCTGCTATTTAAGCAGAGCGAAGACAGGAGGTATCAAAGGAGGCTTGGGATTAGCGGAAGATACTTCTGATGCCGCAATCTCCTGTCAACAAGTTGGCCCGATCGAAGTAGCAGAAAAGATCCTTAAATCGCCGAAAAAAGGGCAGGTTGTTTTCCAGAAAAGAACATCGCTGGTATTTAAAAAGCTTCAGGTTGTTCGCTTCTTCGACCCAAAACGTAATTCTCTGATCTACCTAACTTATTCCGATAAAGTTATTGATGGCTCACCAAAAAATGCCATCAGTGCTGTACCGATTATGCCGTGGAAAGAGTAAGGTAATATAAGCAATAAAATTAAAAGCCCTGATGCCATTAGGTATTCAGGGCTTTTAAAAAGATAAGGTATTTTTACAAATACGATATTTTTTAGAATAAATCAGTGGCAGGTGTAGTATCGATTAGTCTTCTAAATCACCACAAAAACGATAACCTTCACCATGAATGGTAGCGATGATTTCCGGAGTATCCGGTGTAGATTCAAAATGTTTACGGATCCGGCGGATAGTCACATCGACAGTACGATCATGTGGCTTCAGCTCACGCCCGGTCATTTTTTTCAACAGTTCTGCACGAGTCTGAATTTTCCCCGGATTCTCGCAGAAATGGAGCATCGCACGGAATTCACTGCGTGGCAGTTTATAATGATCTCCCATCGGGCTGACCAGAGAACGGCTGTTGATATCCAGCTCCCAGCCATTGAACCTGTAGCTTTCAACCTGACGACGTTCTTCACCTACATGGCTCAGATTCATCGTACGGGAAAGCAGATTACGTGCCCGAATGGTTAACTCCCGTGGGTTGAAAGGCTTAGTGATGTAATCATCAGCACCAATTTCAAGCCCAAGTATCTTATCCACCTCATTATCACGCCCAGTTAAAAACATCAGGGCAACATTCGCCTGTTCACGTAATTCACGGGCAAGAAGTAACCCGTTTTTGCCTGGCAGATTGATATCCATAATCACTAAGTTGATATCGTTATCTGACAAAATATTGTGCATTTCTGAGCCATCAGTGGCTTCATAAACAACATACCCTTCAGCTTCAAAAATGCTTTTCAGGGTATTGCGTGTGACAATTTCGTCTTCAACAATCAAAATGTGCGGGGTTTGCATAGTTGCTACCTAAAATCGCTAAAAAAATAGAACCTATATGACATAAGCCGTTATTATTAATAGAAAATATTCTGTTCTCGTTCTGAATCACAGAAAACGCGGCTCATGTCTAAAAAATAAATGTTGTTGATATGTTTTACGCTAAAAGCACCTGTTACTTTTCCCTGAGGGTACATACCTAAAAAACCCAATCAGAACAGGAGCTATATTAGTCTATTAACAGCAATATAACAGCTAGTAATGCATTTGCCCTCTAAAAAAACCAACTTTTGTTGATACATATCAAAATCAATTGTAGCACGTTAACATTATTTGTAATTGTTAATTTTAAATTAACAATACTGTTATATTTTTGGTGATTTTATGTTAATTAAAAGTGTCGTTATCTCCAACCTCTAAAGAGATCACACAACACTCAAATGTTAAAATCAGCGTGTTTTATCATAAAGACGAAATAATTACAAAATATGTTTTTTATAAAATTAAATGCTAGTAAAAATATTTGAAGCCGGATAATGACCAAATCAGTTAAAGATACTTTGAACGATTACAACACATAAAATGGCGTTTTTCTCCGCTGTAATTGTAAAAATTATTTGACTTCGACCACAGTTTCCTTTAACCAATAGGGGTCGAACAGAATAAAAAGACAGACAGGAAACCATGCGAGACATCAGCCCGAAAAATACAATTACCTCAAAAGTAATCACTGCAAACACAATCACCACGATTACCACCGGAACTACAGGTTACGGTGCGGGCTGACGCATAAAATAAAATAGTAAAAAGCCCGTATCCAACAAGATACGGGCTTTTTTTTGACCCTTTTTTAACAGTAAGTCAGGAGAGAAATACCAATGCGTGTACTTAAATTTGGAGGCACTTCAGTCGCAAACTACCAACGCGTACTGAGTGTGGCAGATATCGCTGAAAGTGAGCTACCCCTTGGGCAGGTTGCTCTAGTCCTTTCTGCCCCCGCAAAAATCACGAACCATTTAGTGGCAATGGTCGCTAAAACGGTTGCAGGGCAGGATATTGTTTCCAACATCAGCGATACTATCCAAATATTTACTGATTTACTGTCGGGGTTAAAAGAGCATCAGCCAAATTTCGATTATGAAAACCTGAAAACGCTCATGGAGCGTGAGTTTGCGCACCTGAAACAAACACTGCATGGTATTTCTCTGTTAAAACAGTGCCCGGATAGCATTAATGCCTCCCTGATTTGCTGTGGCGAAAAATTATCCATTGCTATTATGGCTGCCGTACTACAAGCCCGCGGACATAAAGTTTCTGTGATCGATCCGGTTAAAAACCTGCTTGCTCATGGGCATTACCTCGAATCCACAGTTGATATTCACGAATCCTCCAAACGTATTGCAGCCCTGAATATACCTTCTGACCATATTATTCTGATGGCCGGTTTTACGGCAGGTAATGATAATGGTGAGCTCGTCGTTCTCGGACGTAATGGTTCTGATTACTCAGCCGCCGTACTGGCCGCCTGTTTACGCGCCGATTGCTGTGAAATCTGGACTGACGTAGATGGCGTTTATACCTGTGACCCACGATCTGTTGCCGATGCCCGTCTGTTGAAAAGCCTGTCATATCAGGAAGCAATGGAACTTTCCTATTTCGGTGCAAAGGTGCTTCATCCCCGGACTATTGCCCCTATCGCCCAGTTCCAGATCCCCTGCCTGATTAAAAACACTGTCAATCCTGATGCGCCGGGTACCTTTATCGGGAACGGGCAAAAAGATGACAGCATGCTTATTAAAGGGATCACTAACCTGAATCATATGGCGATGATTAACGTTTCAGGTCCCGGCATGAAAGGCATGGTAGGTATGGCAGCAAGAGTCTTTGCTGTGATGTCCCGTTCAGGCATTTCCGTTGTCCTGATCACTCAGTCCTCATCAGAATACAGCATCAGTTTCTGTGTACCGCAAAAAGAGCTGAACAGAGCACAGAGAGCGCTGACCGAAGAGTTTTATCTGGAGTTAAAAGATGGTGCGCTTGATCCTATTGATGTTATCGATAATCTCGCCATTATTTCTGTCGTGGGTGACGGAATGCGTACACAGCGTGGCATCTCTGCCCGTTTCTTCTCAGCACTGACCCGCGCCAATATCAATATCATTGCTCTCGCGCAAGGCTCATCAGAGCGTTCCATCTCCGCAGTGATTGACAATGATAACGCAACAACCGCAGTGCGGCTCTGTCATCAAATGCTGTTCAATACCGCTCAGGTGGTTGAAGTCTTTGTTGTCGGCGTAGGCGGTGTCGGAAGTGCATTAATCGAACAAATCCGCCGCCAGCAGTCATGGCTGAAGCAAAAACACATTGATCTGCGCGTATGCGGAATTGCCAACTCACGGGCGATGTTAACCGATATGCAGGGCATCAGTCTGGATAACTGGCAGCAGGCTTTGTCAGAAGCCAGCGAACCTTTCAGCCTGAGCCGTTTAATCCGGCTCGAAAAAGAGTACCATCTCCTGAATCCGGTTATCGTTGATTGTACATCTAATCAGTCTATCGCTGAGCAGTATTCCAGCTTCCTGAGTGATGGCTTCAACGTTGTTACGCCAAATAAAAAAGCCAATACGCTTTCCATGGCCTACTATCGTGAGATCCGTCGTGCGGCAGAAAACTCAAAACGTAAATTCCTGTATGACACCAACGTAGGCGCAGGCTTACCGGTTATCGAAAATCTACAGAATTTGCTGAATGCCGGTGATGAACTGGTTCAGTTCAACGGGATCCTGTCAGGTTCTCTGTCTTATATCTTCGGTATGCTGGATGAAGGGATGACACTTTCGCAAGCAACCCTGCTGGCAAAAGAAAAAGGCTTCACTGAACCTGATCCTCGTGACGATCTCTCTGGCATGGATGTTGCGCGTAAGCTCTTAATTCTGGCCCGTGAATCCGGTTATGAACTGGAATTAGAGGATATTCACGTCGAGCCGGTTTTACCTGCCTCATTTGATTCCAATGGTGATGTCACTGACTTCCTGCAACGTCTGCCACAGTTGGATCAGGAATTTATCCGCCGGGTTGCAGATGCCGCAGAGCAAGGAAAAGTGCTGCGCTATGTCGGTATTATTGAACAGGGCCGCTGTATGGTTAAAATCGCTGCTGTTGATGGTAATGATCCGCTGTATAAAGTTAAAAATGGTGAAAACGCACTGGCTTTCTATACCCGTTATTATCAACCTATCCCGCTGGTACTACGCGGTTACGGCGCCGGAAATGATGTCACGGCAGCGGGTGTTTTTGCTGATATATTACGCACTTTGTCATGGAAATTGGGAGTTTAATGATGGTCAGGGTTTATGCACCTGCCTCTATCGGAAACGTTGGGGTTGGGTTTGATGTGCTCGGTGCAGCGGTTTCTCCGGTTGATGGCTCACTGCTTGGCGATTGTGTTTCAGTCAAAGCCGCAGAGAAGTTTACGTTAAGTAATGAAGGGAAATTTGTCAGCAAACTGCCCGGAAATCCCAAACACAATATTGTTTACCAATGTTGGCAACTCTTTTGCCAGCGTTTAGGTAAAGAACTGCCCGTCGCCATGACGCTGGAAAAAAATATGCCGATAGGCTCCGGGCTGGGTTCCAGTGCCTGTTCGGTCGTTGCTGCACTGGTCGCCTTAAATGAATATGCCGGCCATCCTTTTGGTCGCGACCAGTTACTGGAGATGATGGGAGAACTGGAAGGCCGAATTTCCGGCGGCGTACACTATGACAATGTCGCTCCCTGTTATCTTGGCGGCCTGCAACTTATTATGGCACAGGAAGTCATGCCGCAGGGAGATGCGGTTTGCCAATCCATTCCCGCTTTTGAGGACTGGTTGTGGGTGATGGCCTACCCCGGCATCAAAGTTTCTACATCAGAAGCCCGCGCCATTTTGCCTGCCCACTATTCGCGCAGTGATATCATTAATCATGGCCGTTATTTTGCCGGATTTATTCATGCCTGCCATACCCGGCAATCCCGTTTAGCCGCCAACTTAATGAAAGATATTGTCGGCGAACCTTATCGCACACAGCTTTTACCCGGTTTTGCTAACGCTCGTGAAGGAGTAAAAAAACGGGGTGCGCTGGCATGCAGTATTTCCGGCTCTGGCCCGACACTGTTTGCAATTTGCAATGAAATGGCAATAGCTGAAGAAGTCGCTCAATGGCTGCAACAACATTACGTACAAAATGACGAAGGTTTTGTTCATATTTGCCGTCTGGATCTCGCAGGCGCACGACAGATAGGGTAACAGGTAGGATAATAATGAAATTATATAATTTAAAAGACAATCACGAGCAGGTCAGCTTTTCACAGGCTGTTAAACAAGGATTAGGAAAACAGCAGGGATTATTTTTCCCACAGGATTTACCTGAATTCAGTCGTGCCGAAATTGATGAATTATTAAAACTGGATTTTGTCAGCCGTAGCCAGCGGATACTTTCAGCTTTTATTGGTGACGAAATCCCGGCTGACCAACTGGCTGAACGTGTTAAGAATGCGTTTGCTTTCCCTGCCCCTGTATCGACTGTCGAAGATGACATCGCTTCACTTGAGCTTTATCACGGCCCGACACTGGCTTTTAAAGACTTTGGCGGACGTTTTATGGCCCAGATCCTGACTCAGATCGCAGGTGAGCAACCGGTCACTATTCTGACCGCAACTTCCGGTGATACCGGGGCAGCGGTTGCTCATGCCTTTTATGGTCTGAGTAACGTGCAGGTTGTGATCCTCTATCCAGAAGGAAAAATCAGCCCGCTACAGGAAAAACTGTTCTGCACATTGGGTGGCAACATCCATACTGTCGCGATTCAAAGTGACTTTGACGCCTGTCAGGCATTGGTTAAACAGTCATTTGATGATGAAAAACTGAAACAGGCACTGCATCTCAATTCTGCAAACTCGATTAATATCAGCCGTCTTTTGGCGCAGATTTGCTATTACTTTGAAGCCGTGGCACAAATTCCGGCAGGAAAACGTGACCAACTGGTAATTTCAGTTCCAAGTGGCAATTTCGGCAACCTGACCGCGGGCCTGCTGGCAAAATCAATGGGATTACCGGTGAAGCGTTTTATCGCAGCGACTAACGTTAACGACACCGTTCCCCGCTATCTGGCAGAAGGAAAATGGCTTCCGAATCAAACCGTTGCCACCCTTTCCAACGCAATGGATGTCAGCCAGCCTAATAACTGGCCACGCATTGAAGAACTGTTCAACCGTAAAAACTGGGCACTCAGCGAACTGGGCAATGGCGTTGTCGATGACAAAACCACGCAGGACACCATGCGAGAGCTTGCAGCAAAAGGCTATATTTCTGAGCCACATGCTGCGGTTGCTTATCGCGTTCTGCGTGATCAGTTACAGGATGGTGAATATGGTTTATTCCTGGGAACTGCACATCCGGCAAAATTCAAGGAAAGTGTCGAAGAGACACTCGGTCAGACATTACCATTGCCACAAGAATTAGCAGAACGTGCAGATATGGAGTTGTTATCCCACCTCCTGCCTGCTGATTTTGCTACATTACGCGAATTTCTGATGGCAAAAGCCTCGAAATAACCTAGCATTTGTCACTCCACTCATTATTGTGGAGTGACACTATTTATTAATGCTTACTGGCTATCAATGCTACGGGTTATCAATGCTGCTCAGGGCGTTTAAACACCAGTTCATTTTCTTTAGATAAGGATTCATCAAACGCATATCCTTCCAGATTAAACTCCACCAGCCGTGCAGGATCAGTTAATTGGTTCTGAATGATAAACCGGCTCATCAGGCCGCGGGCTTTTTTCGCATAGAAGCTGATAACTTTGTATTTGCCATTCTTTTCATCCAGAAATACCGGCTTAATAATCCGGGCTGCCAGCTTTTTCGTATTGACGGATTTGAAATACTCGTCAGATGCCAGATTGACCAGAACATCATCCCCCTGTTGTTCCAGTGCTGCATTCAGGTTTTCCGTGATGCGATCTCCCCAGAATTTATACAAATCCTTACCACGGGGATTTTCCAGTTTGATTCCCATTTCCAGACGGTAAGGCTGCATCAGGTCAAGCGGACGCAAAACCCCATATAATCCGGATAACATTCTTAAATGAGTCTGGGCAAAATCAAAATCAGCGTCTGAGAACGTTTCTGCCTGCATCCCGGTATAAACATCACCTTTAAAAGCCAAGATCGCCTGACGGGCATTTTCCGGTGTAAAATCCGGCTGCCATTCACCAAAACGTGCGGCATTCAGCCCCGCCAGTTTGTCACTGATCCCCATCAAACTGCTGATTTGTGCCGGCGTTAACGTACAGCAGACATCAATTAACTGTTTTGACTCCTCCAGTAATGCAGGTTGGCTATACTTTTTTGTAGCAAGCGGACTTTCATAATCAAGTGTTTTGGCCGGTGAAATAGTAATAAGCATGATTTTGTTCCGAATTTTTGAATGGTTATTCTCAATAATCGAGGCTTTTCCTCTCCAATTTAGCAAAAATAACCGGAAAAAGGGGAATAACAACGATAGGATTTTCCTAGCTTACGAGCCGAGCCTGACCATGTTATTATCACAGGATGGCGAGGCAACAATGCCAAAGATTTTACGTATAACGATGAGATATTAAACATGACCGATAAACTGACTTCCCTGCGTAAACTGACAACAGTTGTAGCAGATACCGGGGATATCGCGGCAATGAAACTGTATCAGCCGCAAGATGCAACAACTAACCCTTCTCTGATTTTGAACGCTGCCCAGATCCCAGAATATCGCCAACTGATTGATGACGCCATTGAATGGGCACGTGCTCAGAGCGATTCCCGTGAACAACAGATCATTGATGCCGGCGATAAATTGGCGGTTAACATCGGTCTGGAAATTCTGAAACTGATCCCCGGCCGTATTTCCACTGAAGTTGATGCCCGCCTCTCTTATGACACCGAAGCCAGTGTCGCAAAAGCAAAACGCCTGATCAAACTGTACAACGAAGCGGGTATCAGCAATGACCGTATTCTGATCAAACTGGCTTCCACATGGCAGGGTATCCGCGCTGCGGAGCAACTGGAAAAAGAAGGTATCAACTGTAACCTGACTCTGCTGTTCTCTTTTGCTCAGGCTCGTGCTTGTGCAGAAGCTGGTGTTTTCCTGATTTCTCCATTCGTTGGCCGTATTCTGGACTGGTACAAAGCAAACAGTGATAAGAAAGAATTCGCACCAAACGAAGATCCGGGTGTGATTTCTGTTTCTGAAATTTACCAGTACTACAAAGAACACGGCTATAACACCGTTGTTATGGGTGCAAGTTTCCGTAACTCCGGTGAAATTCTGGAACTGGCTGGCTGTGACCGTCTGACTATCTCTCCAGCATTGCTGAAAGAGCTGTCTGAAACAGCGGGCGAAGTTGAGCACAAACTCAGCTATGAAGGTGAAATCAAGCCACGTCCTGCGGCAATGACTGAAGCTGAATTCTATTGGGAACATCATCAGGATGCGATGGCAACCGAAAAACTAGCGGAAGGTATCCGTAAGTTTGCTATCGATCAGGGTAAACTTGAGAGCATGATCGCTGACTTGCTATAGTCCTGCGCGGCACGCTATACCCATTGGATTTCGAGTTGCATCGCGGCGGCAAGGGAGAGAATCCCCGGGAACATAGAGAACTATGTGACTGGGGTGAACGAGCGTAGCCAACAAAGAGGTAGCTTGAAAGACGAAGGGTATATTTTTTCTTCCTTAAAGGCGACATAATAACCGTGTCGCCTTTTTCACTTTCACTATTTTTATCATTTGCTGTTAATTGAGGTTCGCATGAATGTATTACGCATTGGCCTCGTGTCTGTTTCTGATCGTGCTTCCAATGGTATTTATCAGGACAAAGGTCTACCTGCATTAGAAGAATGGTTGGGAAAAACGGTAACGACGCCTTTCAGTATAGAAGCCCGCCTGATCCCTGATGAGCAAATCCTGATTGAGCAAACTCTGTGCGAATTAGTTGATGAATTGGGCTGCCATTTAGTTCTGACAACAGGTGGAACAGGCCCTGCTCGTCGTGATGTTACCCCGGATGCAACTCTGGCAGTTGCTGATCGTGAAATGCCCGGATTTGGTGAGCAGATGCGCCAAATCAGCCTTCAATTTGTACCCACCGCAATTTTATCCCGTCAGGTAGGCGTGATCCGCAATCAGGCATTAATTCTTAACTTACCCGGGCAGCCTAAAGCTATAGCAGAAACGCTGGAAGGGCTGAAAGATGATAGCGGAAAAGTCTTAGTACCCGGAATTTTTGCCAGTGTACCTTATTGCATTCAGTTGTTAGATGGCCCCTATATCGAAACTGATGAAAGCATTGTCTCAGCCTTCAGGCCTAAAAGTGCCCGCCGTTAAGATCTTAATGCTGGCTGACTGTTGTTATTGTTCAACTTGTTATTGTTCAATCAGCAGAAATTAGATTTTAAAAAGGTTCTGAATACATCAGAACCTTTGAGAAGCTGAGCTGGCTCAAATCAGGCTACCACCGCCCGTTTCAATAACCTGTTTATACCAATAGAAACTTTTCTTACGACGGCGTTCCAGCGTTCCGGTTCCCTGCTCATTCTGATCAACATAGATATACCCGTAACGCTTGGAAATCTCCCCTTTTGAGGCACTAACCAAATCAATGGCTCCCCAGCTGGTGTAACCCATGACATCCACTCCATCTTCAATGGCTTTCCTAACCTGCACAAGATGGTCATTAAGATAGCTAATCCGGTAATCATCCTGAATTGTGCCATCGGCTTCTACGGTATCTTTGGCTCCCAGTCCATTCTCAACAATAAACAGCGGCTTCTGGTAACGATCCCATAATAAATTCAGTAATGTTCGCAATCCGACAGGGTCTATCTGCCATCCCCATTCTGAACTGGCCAGATGGGGATTCGGGATCATATTCAGAATATTGCCCTGCTTTTTCTGATAGTCCGCTTCATTGCCGGAAGTACACCCACTCATGTAATAACTGAATGAGATAAAATCCACCGTATTTTGCATCTCAAGCTTATCCTGTTCAGTTATCGTGACTTCAATACCATGTTCCCGGAAATAACGCAGCATATAACCCGGATATGTCCCACGAGCCTGAACATCACCAAAAAACAGCCATTTCTGATTTTGCCGGAGAGTAGCCAGCACATCATCCGGTTTACAAGTCAGTGGATACATCAGCCCACCCAGTAACATATTGCCGATACGGGCATCAGGGATAATTTCATGGCAAAGTTTTACCGCGCGGGCACTGGCAACCAATTGATGATGAATGGCCTGATAGATTTCTGACTGTGTGCTGTTTTTCGGTAACCCGACGCCAGTTAGTGGCTCATGCAGTGACATATTGATTTCATTGAATGTCAGCCACAATTTCACTTTTTTCTGATAACGAGTAAGAACTGTGCGCGCATAACGCTCAAAGAAATCAATTAATTTACGATTTCCCCATCCACCGTGTTTTTTAACCAACGCCCACGGCATTTCATAATGGGATAACGTAATGACTGGCTGAATCCCGTATTTCTCCATTTCATCAAATAACCTGTCATAAAATGCCAGACCCGCTTCATTGGCCTGCATTTCATCGCCCTGAGGAAAAATCCGGCTCCATGCGATGGAAGTCCGCAAACAAGTGAACCCCATTTCTGCAAACAGAGCGATATCTTCGGGATAACGATGGTAAAAATCGATAGCGATATCTTTAAGATATTGTGTACTCTCAGACTCTCGCTCAATAACCGGCCCCATAATTCCCTGTGGCTGGACATCCGAAGTAGAAAGGCCCTTTCCGTCAGCTAAATAAGCGCCTTCAACCTGATTGGCAGCAATGGCCCCTCCCCACAGAAAATGTGTCGGAAACTGTTTCATACAAATATCCTCTCGGGTTACAAACTAATTGATCAATAGGGTTTTAATGATACTTTTCACTGTTAACTTTCTTTTATAGAAGGCCTGTGCAAAGAATTAGAAGAGACCGGAAGCCCGAATAGCCATGTCAGTACAGTAGAAATGATAAAGGCCAGCGCTGTGCCAATCATCGCTCCCCACACCGTGTTATTGATGCCTGTTGGTGGGATCATCTGAGTGAAGGTAAAAATATTCACCAGCCCCGCTGAGTAAATTGCGCCTTGGTAATACCCCACCACCGAACCACCAATTGCCCCCGCAACACAGCCAAAAATAAATGGCCGTCGGTAAGGCAAAGTCACACCATAAACCGCAGGTTCAGTAATACCGAACATACCGGAAGTCGCAGCAGAACCCGCCAGCATTTTTAATTTCGCATCCCGCGTACGCAAAAATACCCCAAAGGCCGCCCCTGTTTGCCCTATCACTGCGGGCAGCAACAGAGGTGTTAATGTATCGTGCCCGAGAACCGCCAAATTATTGATAGCAAGAGGAACGAATCCCCAATGAAGGCCGAAAATCACAAAAACCTGCCAGACTGCGCCCATAATCGCCCCAGCCAGTGCAGGAGCTACCCCATATACCGCCTGATAACCACCAGCCAGCAATTGACTCAGCCATGTAGCCATTGGCCCGATAACCAGAAACACCAGTGGAACAATCAATATGAGACAAATAAGAGGAGTGACGAATCCCTTAATCGTGGCAGGGATGTGATCATTCAGCTTTCTCTCTACTTTACAGCTAACCCAGGAAGCAAAAATAATGGGGATTACCGATGCACTGTAGTTCAGGAATGAGAGCGGGATCCCTATGAAATACTCGGTAGTGCTTCCCGCACTTGTTGATGCCTTAAAGGCGGAGATAATCATCGGATGAACCAATGCTCCCCCGATGGCCATCGTAATAAAAGGATTGCCGCCGAATTTCTTACCGGCTGTATAACCGAGCAATAGCGGAAAAAAGTAGAACAAAGAGTCGCTGGCAGCATACCAGACGTGATAAGTCCCGCTATCAAGAGACATCCATTTCAGAGTAACAGCAACCGCAAGCAACCCCTTCAAAATACCCGCCGCTGCCATAACACCTAAAAATGGGGTGAAAATACCGGATACAACATCAATAAACTGATTAAAAAGGCTGTCTTTTTTATTATTAGCGAAGTTCGGAGGCTCAGCGGTATCTGATGTTTGCTCAGCAGAAGTCAGTTCTTGCTGAACAGCCTGATAAACATCACCGACCTGATTCCCGATAACTACCTGAAACTGACCTCCGCTTTCGATAACCGTGATAATACCTGACTGAGCTTTTAACTTATCAATGTTAGCCAGAGCACTATCCCGTAATTTAAATCGTAGCCGGGTTGCACAATGGATGAGACTGATAATGTTCCCTTGACCACCAACATCCGCAATAATTTCCTGAGCTAATAGCTGGTATTTCATACTATTTTTTCCCCATTCTTCCATAGCGTGTTATTTTTCTATACCCATGGATTTCAAGATGTATCGCGGTAGCCACTGCTCGATGAAAGGTAGAAGCCTCTTTAACAATCTAAAAGTATACATAAACTATATTTATGTAATTATAACCAGAATGAGTAGAATGCAGCCACAAAAAGACAACTTGAAAGAGGGCGGGTATATTGAATGGAATACAAAGTAGTACACTTTATTCAAGCGAAAAAAAACCTGACAACCCTTCCAACACAACAGTTCAGGAAATCATTGTCAGGAGTTATACCCTAAAGATCTTCAAGTGAAGCAACTGACAATAACTTCAACTTAAAGAACAACAAGTATATCTGCGTAAATGTTTAAAATAGTGATAATTCAATTTTAAAGCCTAGTTTCTTTTGTAAATCACTCAAATTTCTCGTCATAAAAATGTGACGATGATCGCGATATTCCAGATAACTCATTCTCGTTAAGAGCAAACTGCATCGCGGCGTCAAGGGAGCTCATCTCTGGGAACATAGATAGCCATATATTTATAAAATCGGTGGCTGGGGTGAGCGAGCACAGCCAACAAAGAGGCAACTTGAAAGACGAGCCGTATTAGTCATTACTTTGCCTAGTGCTCGAACCATCGGAAAAACTTTGATATCATGATATTCAATGAATCTATTGAATATCATGATATTGGGAACCAGATGTCAATGTTTGATAAACAAATTCTTGTTGAGATTGCCGAAATAGCCAAAGTACTGGGAAATGTCCATCGCCTGACATTACTTGAGTGCCTGATGAATTCTGAGCAATCCGTCGAATGCCTGTCAGAGCTTTCCGGTCTGTCTATTGCTAACACATCCCAGCATCTGCAACATTTAAAACGTTCAGGGATCCTGCAATCCCGTAAAGTCGGTAAACATGTGTTTTATCGTCTGGGGGATGGTCCGGTGATGGATATCATTACCACTATCCAGAAATATGCTGAGTTTAATCGGGCAGAAATGCGCAGATTGATTGATGATATGGATAATCAGGAAGCTATTTCATGGGATGAATTGTTGGATCGAATCAAGGAAAAGAGCACCATATTATTGGATGTCAGGCCGAAAGAAGAGTTCAATCAGGGGCATTTACCGAATGCCATCAATATACCGATTGATGAACTGGAGAGCCGATTAGATGAACTGACTTCCAACTCAAATCTTATCGCTTACTGCCGCGGCCCCTACTGCGTTCTTTCTGATAATGCCCTTGAATTATTACGCGCCAAAGGCATTCGTGCCCGCCACTTTAAAAAAGGGTTTTCCGGCTGGAAAGATGCCGGGATGGATGTTGAAAGTATCTCTTAGGTTATTATAGGCCTGTAACAGGCCTATCTCTTATGGTTTTCTATTCTCAAAACACAGCGCAATGGCACGATAACGGTTCTGCGCTGTGTGCAAAATCAGAATAATAAAATAAATCATATTATTATAAATAGATAATGCTTATCGTAAACCTAATACATTGTTTTGTTTTATAGGAAGCAAGGCGTAGATTCATATATTCAATACTATGTTTATGGATCATTGTGATTGAACCAGATAAAAATTAAAGGAGATCTATTTCATAGATGGTAATGTCTTTCTGCTATTCCAATAGAATTAGATATTTATTGCATAAAGGGTGTTTTACATCATCGGATAATCAATCAGGCTGTTGATGTTTTCAAGAATTATTATGAAGCAATGATTAACGATTTACTCCCACATCAAGTTGAAATAAAAAGAAAAAATAGAGCGCGCTATCTGTAAGGTAAAAATGTAATTTTGTCTGATGACTTGTCTTTTACCTAAAGCCGAAGATTAACATCTATAATATTATAATGTTACCCCACCTTATAAAAACTACAGATTAAATACCTTTTAATATTAAATTAGATTTGTTTTTAGCTTTATTAGAGTCTGATAGAATCATCAGTATACCTGCTGTTTTTCAATATGTAGTTTCCTTAACTACATATTGAGATCCATAAAGTATATAAACTCATATGAAAAATATTTTATAACTATAAATCGGTACCTTATGTCACAACATCACAATCGTTCTCTAAACAAACAGGATTATAAAACTCTTTCTCTGGCAGCTTTAGGCGGTGCATTAGAGTTTTATGACTTTATTATCTTTGTTTTTTTTGCTGTCGTACTGGGGGAACTGTTTTTCCCTGCAGACATTCCTGAATGGCTCCGACAACTCCAGACTTTTGGGATTTTTGCCGCCGGTTATCTGGCACGGCCTTTAGGCGGGATCATCATGGCGCATTTTGGTGATCTGGCCGGGCGCAAAAAAATGTTTTCTCTCAGTATCCTGCTAATGGCTTTACCTACATTAATTATCGGCATGTTACCGACCTACACTACAATTGGCATCATCGCCCCACTACTTCTGTTAGTTATGCGAATTATGCAAGGAGCGGCAATCGGTGGTGAAGTTCCCGGTGCATGGGTATTCGTGGCAGAGCATGTTCCCCGTAAACATATCGGTTTTGCCTGCGGAATATTAACGGCGGGATTAACTCTCGGTATTTTACTTGGCTCTCTGGTCGCAACAGCAATTACTTCGGTTTACAGTAAACAGGAAGTTTTAGACTGGGCATGGCGTCTGCCTTTCTTCCTTGGTGGTCTTTTTGGTCTATGTGCCATGTACCTGCGTCGCTGGCTACATGAAACGCCAATATTTAAAGAAATGCAGGCACGTAAGGCATTATCAGATGGTTTACCCCTGAAATCCGTCATTCAGAATCATAAACGAGCTATTACTGTTTCCATGTTGCTGACCTGGCTTCTTTCTGCGGGTATTGTCGTCGTCATTCTGATGACTCCTACCTATATGCAGACAGTTTTCCATCTTGAACAATCCATGACGCTGAAAGCCAACAGTCTGGCAATTGTGTCACTTTTTATTAGCTGCGTATTAGTCGGACATTTCTGCGATAAATGGGGTGCCAGCAAAGTTTTATTGGCAGGCAGCTTAATACTGGGCGCAGCCGCTTGGTTCTTCTATCACAATATCAGCCATGACCCCATCAGGCTATACAGTGCTTATGCAATCGTAGGGTTCTCTGTGGGAGTTATCGGTGCTGTACCTTTTATTATGGTTCACAGTTATCCACCGAAAGTCCGCTTCAGCGGTATTTCTTTTTCATACAATCTGGCCTATGCCATTTTTGGCGGGCTCACACCGATTATCATCACTCTGTTAATGCAGTATACGCAATTAGCTCCCGCATACTATATGCTGATGCTGTCTGGGATAGGCGTGTTATTAGGGCTTTATCTGAGTAGAAAAACAATATCAGGTAATCAGGCAATATAAAGCAAGAGATAACCATAACCACCCGCTATATGGGTGGTTATGATTGAATCCAACAGAACCTTTTATTTCTCTAGGACAACCCCACCCGATTGTTGCCTTGGTAACGCTATAACAAGCTCAAGAATGGCTATCACAGCGAGCGTAGTGATAAATAAGGATTTGCCTGCTTCAACTAATATCCAACCACCTATTATTGGAAAACCGAATATCCCTACAAAGTAGGAGACAACGAACCAAGTAAGAGCTGCGTGGCGATTCTCAAGAGCAGATTCATTTATCGCCCAAGTTTGGATAACAGGATATACCAATCCATACCCCAGCCCCGTTAAAATAGCGGCTACAATCTGAAAGGCTGAATGAACAGGTATACCGAACAAAAATAAAATACCCAGAACTAAAAATGACATAAGTGTGATAACAAGTGGAATACGAGGTACAGTTGATAAATAGCGAGCCAGCAGAAGCCGAGATATAACCACAGTCACTACATGAACAGCAAAAAATGTGCTGGCTCTTGAATCTGTTCCTTCCACTATTGAACTCTGGAACGACATCATGCCAGAAAACACGCAGCCTCCCAGTCCTACCATAATAATCGGACGGATTGCACTAGTAGTCGCAATCTTCGATATATTCTTTATCCAGGGTCTTAATGATAATTCCCGTTGAGCCTGAGGTTCTCTAAACCCAAATACCATGAAAAATAGCGATGCAAAAATAGCAACAATACCAACCAGAAGAAAAGCTATCAGGATAGGTATTTTTACCTGTTCAACAACGATATAGAGTAAAATGGGGCTGCCACAAATTCCTGCCATCTGGAATGCACTGAAACGCGTAAACCAGTATCCTCTATCTGCATCAGAAATACGTTCAGACAACGCCATTGGCCCGCTGATATAGAACATACCCCAACCAAGGCCAATCAAAAACGCGCCTATACGTGGCATGTAACTCAGATCACCCGCGGAACTGCTGAGAAAAAAATAACCACATGACACTGATAAAGCTGCTAAGGCTGCGAAACGCGATGCTTCCAGCCTCCCGGCAAACCATCCAACTAAAGGAACACCAATCAAAGTGCCGATTAAAGCCACACTCAGTGTCATTCCTGCGTCAATATCACTCCCTCCTTGTGACCGAAAAAATTCAGAAATTAAGAAAGTCGCTCCATATCCACCCGCAGTAAAAGTCGTGCCGAAGAGGAGAAAAAGTGCTGATGTCGTTCGCATAAATCAAATCCTATATCGCTAAGAACTGAATGCTCTTGGAACCATAGACCTCAGTTTATTTATTGCTTCTTTCAACTTATGGCAAACATAGTCTATTTCTTCTTCATTGTTAAATCTTCCCAACCCGAAACGTACACTGGCTTGAGCATGCTCATTACTAACACCTATAGCCTTTAGCACATGTGACGAATCTCTGTTTGCAGACGTGCATGCAGACCCTGAGGACAGTGCAATATCAGAAAGCTCAAGCAACAGCGAGTCTGCATCTATTCCTTCAAACGATACATTAAGTAACCCCGGCAGGCATGCGGTTAGATGACCATTTATCCGAATACCATCCACATTTTCAATAAGATATTGTCGCAGTATATTTCTCAGGTGACCTAATCTCTGTGATTCGCCTGGTAAGTTTTTAACAGACAACTCAACTGCACGACCAAACCCTACTATCCCTGGGACATTAAGAGTCCCAGAGCGCAGACCCCGTTCATGTCCGCCACCAACAATGAGGGGAGATAAAACAATATTTTTATCACGCGAGTTGATATAAAGTGCTCCAATACCTTTCGGGCCATATATTTTATGTGCAGAAAATGAGGCCAGACTAATATTCAGACGTTGTACATCAAACTCTATTTTACCAAGCGCCTGTGTAGCATCAGTATGAAAAATTATATCCTGCTCTTTACAAATAGCGCCTATTTCCTCAATTTTTTGCAATGAACCAATTTCATTATTTGCCGACATAATAGAAACCAGATAAGTATCATCTCTCAATGCGCTATATATTGAGGCAGGGGATACAACACCGTCACTTTGCGGTTGCACATAAGTGACATCTATTCCCATTGATTCAAGTTTAGCGCAACAATCAAGAACAGCCTTGTGCTCAATCATTGATGTGATGACATGCCCTTTTTTATTTTTATGCTGAAGAGTTGTGATGGCAAGATTAATCGACTCGGTTGAGCCAGACGTAAATATAATATCCGATGGGCTTACCGCATTGATTGATGATGAAATTAATTTTCTGGCATGCTCAACTGCTTCTCTGGCTTTCCAGCCAAAAGCATGGCTAATACTAGATGCATTGCCATATTCATGAGTAAGATAAGGCATCATAGATTGAAGCACTTCGGGATCTAATGCAGTTGTAGCATTATTATCTAGATATATTAATTTGGATAGAGTTTGCATAATGTTCTACTTTGTAATGTGAAGATGGAATTATATTATTTAAAATAATTAGGCAAGTGTTATATCACCCTGACTCACATCACCAGTTTCACTAACGAGATTAAGACGAATAGCACTGGAAACACCTAACATATGGCTAAGTTGAAGTCCGCGAGCATATGCTAGTGCTCTAGACCACACACAATCTTCAAAGAATACTTCCAAAAGAGTATCTGTATTATTACCTGCTGCTTTTTCAAAATATTCTTTTGTAATAGCTGCGCAGGTGAGTTTTTGAGTTGGCTCTTCATAAGAAACATCAGACATTGATGGTTTGGAATCTGATGTGCTTTTGGAAACCATACGTTGCTTGAGTATTTCGGGGATTTCTTCAGAGGCAAGGATGTGAACTAAGTGTTGTCTAGCGGAATCTTCGTGAATAACTCGTATTTCACCAAGTGATATTTGATGCTTTTCAGCTATGGGTAAAAAAACGTTTACAATCGAGGTGTGGAGTTGGCTCAAACGAGGGTTTCTTTTTTGAGAGTTAGATAGATTATCTGCCAAGAATTGTAAACGAAATATTCCACGGTGATCGAAGGCTATAGATATTTTTGGTAATTGACCACATTTCTCTTGGATTTTTTTTGCTAATACAAGCGCTGCTTCAAAGGCTTTTAGTTGTGCTTCGACAACTATTTTATCCTCTTTATCAAGATAAACACGTGAATTGCCAGCGAGTATACTAATATTATTTTCTTGTATATTTATATTCATTAACTATTCGCCCGTCATATTTAATTGTTAATCCACGCAGATGAAGATAGCACATGAAAAATTCATCAAACAATTTTCAAATTGAAAAGTATAAGCTAGATCAAAATATTATATGAGGTTGGAATTAGAACATATATAAGAATTAAATTCCTCGTTTAATTTATTAAAATAGTGACAATCATCCTTTCTCAATGTTTCTCACCCTGATGATTCCGTGCTTTATGGGATATGTCTTCACAATAAATAAATAAAGTCTTAACTTTATTTTTAATTATCCCCAATAAACATTTTTATTGTTTGTGATTTAATAAAAATTAATAACCCTACTGTTCCTTGAGTCTATCCATGAGGCTTTTAATATAAATCAGTAGCACATGTAACAATTAACACTAAAGTTTTTTATTAACTCATATCTTTCCAGGATGGGATATAATGGCTTTGTAATTAATTAAATAGAATTCAATATAAATATAGAAATTAAAATAGAAGTAATTATAAAACCCGGTATTTACCATAGTTTTTATTCATAACCGAATAAAAAAACAGGATGAGTAAAACGACTCATCCTGTTCCTTTTTGCCAGTCAGCTAATTATATCTGATATCAGGCGTGTTTTTTCTCACCAATTGGCAGAATGGTACGGCCATACTGTTCATTCAGAACTTCAGCCATTGCCAGATAGACAGCACTTGCACCACAAATCACACCTTCAAAACCAGCAAAAGTCAGAAGGCTGGCGTTACCAGTGATGTTACCAATCGCCAGCAGAGCGAACAGTACAGTCAGACTACCGAAAATGAACTGCAAAGTGCGGTTAGCTTTCAGAGTGCCAAAGAACATAAACAGCGTAAAAATACCCCACAGTGCAAGATAAACGCCGAGGAACTCAGGACTGGTTGCTTCTGCCAAACCCATTTTTGGCAGGAACAGCACACCAATCAGACTCAGCCAGAACATTCCGTAAGAAGTAAATGCGGTTGCACCGAATGTATTTCCTTTTTTGTACTCAATGATGCCCGCCAGCACCTGAGCCAAACCACCATAAAAAATTCCCATACTTAAAATAACAGACGTTAATGGGAAAAAACCTGCATTATGCAGATTCAATAAAATGGTTGTCATGCCAAAACCCATCAAACCCAATGGGCCTGGGTTCGCCAACTGATTAGAACTCATATTTTCCCTATAAATTCAAATAAAACAAAATATTAAAAAAGATTTTCATGGCACTTTTCTATGCCAGAAAACCATAAAAGGCGGCGGATCATAATGTGATGGCATCAACTACACAATGCCCCCAGAAAAATTTTTTTATTAAATCTCAATTTTTTTTCAATCTCCCCCTTGATGCTGAGATGAATGACCCCATCTAAGTCTCAACTACAGTTACTACTGACACTTCAGTAACGGCTGAAAACATACAATGAGGAATTTCTGGCAGACAGTGCCATTGAAAAGAAAACATTCATCCTCATATAGCGTAGTAACTTGACCGAATATATGAATTCTTTGTGGAGGCGTTTAGATGGGTAAAATCATTGGTATCGACTTGGGAACTACCAACTCTTGTGTAGCAATTATGGACGGCACAACAGCACGTGTGCTTGAAAACAGCGAAGGTGATCGTACAACCCCTTCAATCATCGCATATACTCAGGATGGTGAAACTCTGGTTGGTCAACCAGCTAAACGTCAGGCTGTTACTAACCCGCAAAACACCCTGTTTGCCATCAAGCGTTTGATTGGCCGTCGTTTTCAGGACGAAGAAGTACAGCGTGACGTTGCTATCATGCCATACAAAATCACCAACGCAGACAACGGTGACGCATGGCTGGAAGTAAAAGGCCAGAAAATGGCACCACCTCAGGTTTCTGCTGAAGTCCTGAAAAAAATGAAGAAAACCGCAGAAGACTATCTGGGTGAGCCAGTAACAGAAGCAGTTATCACTGTTCCTGCTTATTTCAACGATGCACAGCGTCAGGCAACTAAAGATGCGGGCCGTATCGCAGGTCTGGAAGTTAAACGTATCATTAATGAACCAACTGCAGCAGCTCTGGCTTATGGTCTGGATAAAGAAGTTGGTAACCGTACTATCGCAGTTTACGACTTGGGTGGCGGTACTTTCGATATCTCTATCATCGAAATCGACGAAGTTGACGGCGAAAAAACGTATGAAGTTCTGGCAACCAACGGTGATACTCACTTGGGTGGTGAAGACTTCGACAGCCGTATGATCAACTATCTGGTTGATGAGTTTAAGAAAGAACAAGGTATCGATCTGCGTAACGACCCACTGGCTATGCAGCGCCTGAAAGAAGCAGCAGAAAAAGCGAAAATCGAGCTGTCTTCCGCTCAGCAGACTGACGTGAATCTGCCATACATCACTGCAGACGCAACCGGTCCTAAGCACATGAACGTTAAAGTAACCCGTGCAAAACTGGAATCTCTGGTTGAAGATCTGGTGAAACGTTCTATCGAGCCACTGAAAGTTGCACTGAATGATGCTGGCCTGTCTGTATCTGACATTCAGGATGTCATTCTGGTTGGTGGTCAGACTCGTATGCCAATGGTTCAGAAAGCTGTTGCAGACTTCTTCGGTAAAGAACCACGTAAAGACGTTAACCCTGATGAAGCAGTTGCAATGGGTGCGGCAGTTCAGGGCGGTGTACTGGCAGGTGACGTGAAAGACGTTCTGCTGCTGGACGTAACTCCACTGTCTCTGGGTATCGAAACCATGGGTGGCGTGATGACGTCTCTGATTACGAAGAACACCACTATCCCAACTAAGCACAGCCAAGTATTCTCTACAGCAGAAGACAACCAGTCTGCGGTAACTATCCACGTATTGCAGGGTGAGCGTAAGCGTTCCGGCGATAACAAATCTCTGGGTCAGTTCAACCTGGACGGCATTCAGCCAGCACCTCGTGGTATGCCTCAGATCGAAGTGACTTTCGACATCGATGCCGATGGTATCCTGCACGTTTCTGCGAAAGACAAAAACTCTGGTCGTGAGCAGAACATCACCATTAAAGCATCTTCTGGTCTGAATGAAGAAGAAATCCAGCAAATGGTACGTGATGCAGAAGCTAACGCAGAAGCTGACCGTAAGTTCGAAGAGCTGGTTCAGACTCGCAATCAGGCAGACCAACTGGTTCACGGCACTCGTAAGCAAGTTGAAGAAGCTGGCGACAAACTGACTGCTGACGAAAAAACCGCTATCGAGAAAGCTGTTGCTGAACTGGAAACTGCGGCGAAAGGCGAAGATAAAGCTGAAATCGAAGCGAAAATTCAGGCTCTGGTTGAAGCATCTAAGAAACTTCTGGAAATTGCACAGCAGCAGGCTCAGGCAGGCGCAGCTGATGCAGATGCAGGCAATGCCGCGAAGAAAGATGACGACGCTGTAGACGCTGAATTCGAAGAAGTTAAAGACAAAAAATAATAGCCCTTAGCGGGCAAAGTAACAGGACGCCTGTTACTTGTTAACTAGCACGGGCGTTGAGGTAACACTCTACGCCCGTTTGTGCGTGTTAGGGGTAAACAATACGATGGCAAAAAAAGACTACTATGAGGTTTTGGGTGTTTCCAAGACCGCTGATGAAAAAGAGATCAAAAAAGCCTATAAGCGACTGGCTATGAAATTCCATCCTGACCGTAATCAGGGTGATAAAGAAGCTGAAGCCAAATTTAAAGAAATTAAAGAAGCATATGAGATCCTGACTGACTCTCAGAAGCGCGCAGCTTATGACCAATATGGTCATGCCGCCTTTGAACAGGGTGGTATGGGTGGAGGTGCTGGCGGCTTCGGTGGTGGCGCTGACTTTAGCGATATCTTTGGTGACGTTTTCGGAGATATTTTCGGTGGTGGCCGTCGTCAACAGCGTCCAAGCCGTGGTTCTGACCTGCGCTACAGCATGGACTTGACACTGGAAGAAGCTGTCCGTGGTGTGACCAAAGAGATCCGCATCCCAACTCTGGAATCCTGTGAAAGTTGTCATGGCAGTGGTGCAAAAGCAGGTACCAGTCCGGAAACCTGTTCGACCTGTCAGGGTGCGGGTCAGGTACATATGCGTCAGGGCTTCTTTACGGTTCAGCAGCCATGTCCTCAATGTCATGGCCGTGGAAAAATCATCAAAGAACCATGTAACAAATGCCACGGTCACGGTCGCGTTGAAAAATACAAAACACTGTCCGTTAAAATCCCGGCAGGTGTCGATACCGGTGACCGCATTCGTTTAAGTGGTGAGGGTGAAGCTGGCGAACACGGCGCTCCGGCAGGTGATTTGTACGTTCAGGTTCAGGTTAAAGCGCACCACATCTTCGAACGTGATGGCAGCAACCTTTATTGTGAAGTGCCAATCAATTTTGCAACTGCAGCACTGGGTGGCGAAATTGAAGTACCGACTCTTGATGGCCGCGTTAGCCTGAAAATCCCGGCGGAAACTCAGACTGGCAAATTGTTCCGCATGAAAGGCAAAGGCGTTAAATCCGTTCGTGGCGGTGCACAGGGCGATTTACTGTGCCGTGTTGTCGTGGAAACTCCGGTTAAACTGAACGAAGAACAGAAAGAGCTGATGCGTCAGCTGGGCGAGTCTTTTGGCGGAAAAAGCGGGGAAACCAATAGCCCACGCTCCAAAAGCTTCCTTGATGGCGTGAAAAAGTTTTTTGATGATTTGACTAAGTAATTTAGTTTATTCGTCAGAACGAATTTACTCAGCCAAAAGCTGGTTTTAGTTCCCCAGTCACATAGATAAGACAACTGTGTGACTGGAGCGAATGCTCTTAGCCAGCAAAAAATAACTTAGAAGACGATAAATGTCCCCGACAAATTGGAATCATCCCCTACCCTAATTTCATTCCGACAACCCCACTGACAATTACAACACAAGCCAGCAATCGCATTTTGCTAAACGGTTCCCGTAAGATGAAAACCGATAATAGCATGGCAAAGAATATGCTGGTTTCGCGTAATGCAGCGACCAGTACAATGGGAACATGACTCATTGCCCAAATGGCAATACCATAACTGACCAACTGCATGAATCCACCAAGAAGCCCCGGTTTCCAATATTGGCGAATACTTTGTCTGACAGTGTTTCTATATTTGACATACATCAGCCCGCCCATTACCCAGCCATAGACAGCAAACAGCCACAGAATATAAGTCAGGGCATTATCACTGGCACGAGCACCCACGCCATCAACCAATGTGTAACAGGCAGTAAAAACAGAAGTTGTAATCGCTGCAATCAATGCCCTGCGATCCAGTCGGAGAGATTTCTTCCCATAAGGAAATGCAATAAAAATGACACCAACAATAATTAAACCAACACCCAGCATCGCTAAAGGTGGTAACGTCTCCTGTAAAATAACCCAACTTAGCAAAGCGGTAATAAGCGGCGCACATCCTCTGGCTATGGGATAGATCTGGTTTAAATCTCCCATTTCATAAGAACGGCTTAAAAACAGGCAATAACCAATTTGCAGTACACAAGATAATATTAACCACGGCAGGGAGCTGATTGTCGGTAATCCAACCCAGAATAACCCCAAAGTTGAGATTAACCCGGAAAAAAACGCGATAAGTGCAATTCCCAAAAATCGATCAGCACCCACTTTTATCACTGCATTCCAGCTGGCATGTAATAAGGCAGCTCCAAGCACGGCAAATAATACTAGTGTTTCCATAATCGCATTTACCTTTGTCTTTTTATTGTTATTGATTAGTTTTTATTAAGTTAATAAGTCATCCTCCATAAATCCCCAAGTTAGTCAAACTTAATTTCTCTCGAGTAATCCTCGGAAAACACAATGTTAAAAACACATTAAATCGAATATACCGAATTATATCGCATAAATAATCTACTTTTTCCGAAACCAAAGTTAATGTAGTATTTATAACTTCATTAGCCATAATCACGATATTTATAGCCACATTATTTATAAAAATAATATTTATACCCAATATTCAGGTAACTATTGTCTCTACAACAATAGTGTCGACAACCTAATTCATCTTATAGGTTATTAATTTATGACTGCAATTATTCGTCAATTCTTAAAATTAGAAGCAGCGGGAGGGATACTCCTCATTATTGCTGCCATTATTGCGCTGATGATGGCAAATACGCCATTGCAGACTATCTATCATCAGTTTCTTAACTTGCCCGTTGCGGTTCAGTTTGCTGCACTGGAAATCAATAAACCATTATTACTATGGATAAATGATGGATTGATGGCCGTTTTCTTCCTGATTGTTGGTCTGGAAGTTAAGCGAGAACTCATGGAAGGTTCTTTAGCCAGCCGTGATAAAGCCATTTTTCCTGCCATTGCAGCCCTCGGAGGTATGCTTGCCCCAGCATTAATTTATCTACTCTTTAACGGCAATGATGAAATCACCCGTCAGGGTTGGGCTATTCCCGCCGCCACCGATATTGCATTTGCTCTTGGTGTGATGGCTCTCTTAGGGAATCGCGTACCTACAGCGCTAAAAGTATTTTTGCTCGCTCTGGCAATTATTGATGATTTAGGGGTCATTATTATTATTGCCCTGTTCTACACCAAAAGCGTTTCAATGGTTGCTCTGGGGCTGGCTGCGACAATGATAGGGCTGCTTGTATGGATGAACTGGCGTGGTGTTGCCAAAACATCCGCTTATTTGGTGGTTGGAGTAATTCTGTGGGTTTGTATCCTTAAATCAGGTGTTCATGCCACGTTAGCGGGAGTGATTGTCGGTTTTCTGATCCCTCTGCGCTGTAAAAATGGTCACTCACCTTCCGAAGCACTTGAGCATGGTTTACATCCGTGGGTAGCATATCTAATCCTGCCACTCTTTGCTTTTGCCAATGCCGGGATTTCACTACAAGGAGTCTCTCTGGAAGGTTTAAGCGGCATGTTACCTGTCGGTGTTGCTCTTGGCCTGTTTATCGGAAAACCGTTAGGCATTTTCCTGATTAGCTGGCTCTCAGTGAAGTTGGGTATTGCCAAATTACCGGCAGGAATTGGAATGCAGCAAATCTTTGCAGTCTCTGTCCTGTGTGGAATCGGCTTTACAATGTCTATTTTTATTTCCGGTCTGGCATTTGAAGGTCTTAGTGAAGACTTCAGTACCTACTCACGTTTAGGGATATTGATTGGCTCGACCACCGCTGCTTTTATTGGCTATGGTTTGCTCAATAAACTCCTGCCAAAGAAGGTTTTAGCGAAGAAAAAAATATAGCCAAATGCCGTCGAATAGACTAATTTAGGCGCATAATCGAGACAATTCCAAATTAATTCATCCTCTTAATATTCACGGTATAACGTCTCACCTGCTGTACCGTGAATATTCATATTAGAAGAAAACAGGAGAGCATCATAATCTGGCAGCCTGAAACGTAAGGTCACGGCTGTTGTACAGATATGAGGTATACACAAGGATAAATATATGCGGGTTTCACATTTAAACTTTAACCACCTTTACTACTTTTGGCATGTTTGTAAAGAAGGTTCTGTTGTCGGGGCTGCTGAAGCTCTATACCTGACACCACAGACTATTACCGGCCAGATTAAGGCGCTGGAAGAACGCATGGGTGGAAAACTGTTTAAGCGTCAGGGAAGAGGATTAGTTCCGTCAGAGCTGGGACAACTCATTTTCCGCTATGCTGATAAGATGTTTATGCTCAGCCAGGAAATGCTGGACATCGTCACCTACAGCAGAGAATCAAACCTGCTGTTTGATGTCGGGGTCGCAGATGCCCTGTCCAAACGTCTGGTCAGTAAGGTATTAGAAACCGCGGTAGTGGAACATGAGAAAATCCATCTGCGTTGCTTTGAATCAACCCATGAAATGCTGCTTGAACAGCTCAGTCAACATAAACTGGACATGATTTTATCTGATTGCCCGGTTGATTCCACTCAACAGGAAGGCCTGTTTTCTGTCAAGCTGGGAGAGTGCAGCATCAGTTTTTACTGCCGCGAACCGATCCCGGAAAAACCTTTTCCGGAATGTCTGGAAGAGCGTCGTTTATTGATCCCCGGCCGTCGTTCAATGCTGGGCAGAAAACTGCTGACATGGATACGCAATAAAAACCTTGAGGTTGAGGTATTGGGAGAGTTTGACGACGCAGCGTTAATGAAAGCGTTTGGTATGTACCATAATGCTATTTTTATCGCTCCATCTTTCTATGCCAATGATACTTTTGCTGACAGCGATATTATTGAGATAGGCCGACTGGAATCAGTACAGGAAGAATATTATGTTATCTTTGCTGAAAGAATGATCCAGCACCCGGCTGTTCAGCGCGTATGTAACAAAGATTTCTCTGATTTATTCAATGTTCCGTTGAAAAACAGATTAGAGAAATAATACGAGAGCCAGCATCATCGGGTATATACAAAAAAACCGGCAAAAGCCGGTTTTTTCAGCATAATTAAAACAACGAATTACATTGCTTTAATTTGCGCTGCCAGAGCAGATTTATGACGTGCTGCTTTGTTTTTGTGGATCAGACCTTTACAGGCGTGACGATCAACAATTGGTTGCATGTCATTGAATGCGTTCTGTGCAGCTTCTTTATCGCCAGCAGCGATTGCCGCGTATACTTTCTTGATAAAAGTACGCACCATAGAACGACGGCTTGCGTTATGCTGACGGCGTTTCTCAGACTGTACGGCGCGTTTCTTAGCTGATTTGATATTAGCCAAGGTCCAACTCCCAAATATATTCTATCGAGGACAATTCAAAGGCCGAGGAATATGCCTGTTCAGCCTTCTTTTGTCAATGGATTTGTGCAAATAAGCGTCGTTGTACGGCGACGCTGGTTACGTTGTGATGGGGCAGGATTTTATCAGCTTACTGAAAGGGAATACAGCCTTTCACAATAAAAAACTCAATGAATCACTGAGAAATGCGATAAATTAAATATTTTTCGGGCATCTAACCTGTTTTTATTGTATGAATCAGGTTATTAATTAAAACCCTTTGTGATCGTGGGTTAACCTTGTGCGCTGTACAAGGTATAATCCGGCAATTTTCACGGTATTGAGCCAGCTATGGAGCTAATTCGCGGTATACACAATATCCGGGCGCGTCACCATGGTTGCGTGCTGACGATTGGTAATTTTGATGGTGTCCATCGCGGGCATCAGGCTTTATTGAAACATTTGAAGCAAGAAGGGCTGCGTCTCGGGTTACCGACAATGGTGATGATTTTCGAACCGCAGCCACTGGAAGTATTTGTCGCTGATAAAGCACCAGCCCGCCTGACACGGCTACGGGATAAAATAAAATATTTATCCCAGTATGGTGTTGATTACTTGTTATGTGTGAAATTCGACAGAAATTTTGCTGCCAATTCACCGGAAGCATTTGTTTCCCGGTTGCTCGTGGAAAAACTGGGTGTTAAGTTTCTGGCGGTTGGTGATGATTTCCGTTTCGGTAAAAACCGTCTTGGCGATTTTCACTATCTACAGCAGGCAGGTAAACAATACGGCTTTGATGTTGCCAGTACAGACAGCTTTTGTGACAGTGGTCTGCGGATCAGCAGTACCGCCATTCGGCAATCATTGCAACATGATGATCTAACATTGGCTGAAACATTACTGGGGCATCCTTACAGCATAAGTGGCCGGGTCGTTCACGGTAATCGTCTGGGAAGGACTATTGGCTTTCCCACGGCAAACTTACCTCTGAAGCGGCTGGTTGCTCCCGTGAAGGGCGTTTATGCTGTTGAAGTTTACGGTTTAGGTGATACTCCTTTGCCGGGTGTTGCCAATATCGGAAATCGCCCTACCGTTTCTGGTCAGGGCCAGCAACTTGAAGTACACCTGATTGATACCCAAATGGATCTGTACGGGCGTCATATTGATGTGGTATTGCGCAAAAAATTGCGTGATGAACAGCGATTTGCTTCGCTTGATGCACTTAAACAGCAAATCGCAAATGATGTGGTCTCTGCGAGAGAATACTTTTTGCAGCGATCCTAATCATCTACTTGAACCCCACTTGAGGGGTATAGCGGAAAATTGGAACTGAGAATCTATAATGAGTGACTACAAAGACACCCTAAATTTACCGGAAACAGGGTTTCCTATGCGCGGGGATTTAGCCAAGCGCGAACCAGATATGTTGAAACGTTGGTACAAAGAAGGTTTGTATCAGGCCATCAGGAAAGCAAAATCCGGCAAGAAGAGCTTTATTTTGCATGATGGTCCTCCATATGCAAACGGCGATATTCATATTGGTCACTCAGTTAATAAAATTCTCAAAGATATTGTTGTTAAGTCCAAAGGATTATCAGGCTACGATTCGCCTTATATTCCGGGTTGGGACTGCCACGGTTTACCAATTGAGCTCAAGGTTGAGCAGATTATTGGTAAGCCGGGGGAAAAATTTTCCGCCGCAGAATTCAGGGCTGAGTGCCGCAAATATGCAATGACTCAGGTCGAAACACAAAAAGCGGGTTTCAAACGTCTGGGTGTTCTGGGTGACTGGGATAAACCTTACCTGACCATGGACTTCAAAACTGAAGCAGACATCATCCGTGCTCTGGGTCGTATCATCGGCAATGGTCATTTGCTGAAAGGTGTTAAACCGGTTCACTGGTGTACTGACTGTGGTTCTTCCCTTGCTGAAGCTGAAGTTGAATACTACGATAAAACTTCTCCTTCCATTGATGTCCGTTTCACTGCCGTTGATGCAGATGCCGTCTATACCAAATTTGGCGTACAACCACAGAATCTGCCGGTTTCTCTGGTAATCTGGACAACCACACCGTGGACACTGCCTGCTAACCGTGCAATTGCACTGGGTGCAGAAATCACCTATCAATTGGTTAAAGTTAACGATGAATGTCTGATTCTGGCAGCAGAATTAGTCGAATCCGTTATGCAGCGTGCAGGTATCACTTCATGGGAAGTGATGACCGATTGCACAGGCTCTGATTTAGAATTGATGCGTTTCAACCATCCATTCATGGGCTTTGAATCTCCTGCAATTCTGGGTGATCACGTCACACTGGATGCGGGTACAGGTGCCGTACATACTGCCGGTGGTCATGGCCCGGATGACTATACTATCAGCCTGAAATATGGTCTTGAAATCGCGAACCCGGTCGGCCCGAATGGCTGCTACATCTCCGGAACCTACCCATCACTGGATGGTCAGTTTGTATTCAAGGCGAACGATATCATCGTTGAGCTACTGCAAGAAAAAGGCGCATTACTTAGCCTGGCAAAAATCCAGCATAGCTACCCTTGCTGCTGGCGTCACAAAAAGCCAATCATCTTCCGTGCAACGCCACAATGGTTTATCAGCATGGATCAGAAAGGCCTGCGTGAACAATCACTGAAAGAAATCAAAGGCGTTGAGTGGATCCCGGGTTGGGGACAAGCACGCATCGAATCCATGGTCGAAAACCGCCCGGATTGGTGTATCTCCCGTCAGCGTACATGGGGTGTACCAATGTCTCTGTTCCTGCATAAAGAAACACAGGAACTGCATCCTCGTACACCAGAGCTGATCGAAGAAGTTGCTAAACGCGTTGAAGTGGATGGCATTCAGGCATGGTGGGATCTGGACATGTCAGAGCTGCTGGGTGATGAAGCGGCAGATTACATGAAAGCTCAGGATACACTGGATGTTTGGTTTGACTCAGGAAGTACCTGTTCTTCCGTTGTCGATGCCCGTCCTGAATTCAATGGCCATTCCGCTGATATTTATCTGGAAGGCTCAGATCAGCACCGTGGCTGGTTCATGTCCTCGCTGATGATTTCTACCGCTATTAAAGGCAAAGCACCTTACCGTCAGGTTCTGACTCACGGTTTCACCGTGGATGAACACGGACGTAAGATGTCCAAGTCCATCGGTAACACCGTTAGCCCACAGGATGTGATGAACAAGCTGGGTGCAGATATTCTGCGTCTGTGGGTAGCTTCAACTGATTACTCCGGCGAAATCGCAGTTTCTGATGAAATCCTGAAGCGTTCTGCTGATGCTTACCGCCGTATCCGTAATACTGCGCGCTTCCTGCTGGCAAACCTGAACGGTTTCGATCCTGAGCAGCATATGGTGAAAGCAGAAGACATGGTGACTCTGGATCGCTGGGCGGTAGGTCGTGCGCAGGCGGCACAGGCTGATATCCTCAAACACTACGATGAATACGATTTCCATGCTGTTGTTCAGCGTCTGATGCAGTTCTGCTCTGTAGAAATGGGTTCATTCTATCTGGATATCATCAAAGATCGTCAATACACCGCAAAAAGCGACAGTGTTGCACGTCGTAGCTGCCAGAGCGCTCTGTATCATATCGCAGAAGCATTGGTTCGCTGGATGGCTCCGATCCTTTCCTTCACTGCTGATGAAATCTGGAATGAACTGCCGGGTAAACGTGCACAGTTTGTTCTGACCGAAGAGTGGTACGATGGCCTGTTCGGTCTGGCAGATAGTGAAGATATGAACGATACTTTCTGGGCTGAGCTGCTCGAAATTCGTAGTGAAGTGAACAAAGTACTGGAACAGGCTCGTGCTGATAAACACATCCGCAGTTCACTGGAAGCTTCAGTAACACTGTATGCTGATGAAGCACTGGCCGGAACACTCAACAAACTGTCAGATGAGCTACGTTTTGTGCTGTTAACTTCACAGGCAGAAGTTGCTGCGTACACCACTGCCAGTGATGATGCACAACAGAGCGAACTTCAGGGTCTTAAAATTGCCTTCCGTAAAGCAGATGGTGAAAAATGCCCACGTTGTTGGCACTATGCTAAAGACTTGGGATTGGTGGCGGAACACGCAGAACTTTGTGGCCGCTGTGTGACTAACGTTGCCGGTAACGGTGAAGAGCGTAAATTTGCCTGATGAAGAAACCCATTTGTTCCACTGGCCTCCGCTGGCTTTGGTTAGTTGTTGTGGTATTGATATTGGATCTGGGCAGTAAGCAATTAATATTGCAGAACTTCAGCCTGTATGAATCTATACCACTTATACCCTATTTTAATCTGGCTTATGCACAGAACTTTGGGGCAGCCTTTAGTTTTCTGGCTGATAAAGGCGGCTGGCAGCGTTGGTTCTTTGCATTGATTGCAATTGCCATCTGTATCACATTGCTGGTTATGATGTATCGTTCCAGTGCCAAGCAGAAACTGAGCAACATTGCTTATGCTTTGGTGATTGGTGGGGCACTGGGAAATCTGTTCGATAGGCTGGTACACGGCTTTGTTGTCGATTTCATCGATTTTTATGTCGGGGAATGGCACTGGCCTACCTTTAATATTGCAGACTCTGCAATTTGCATCGGGGCAGCACTCATCATCATTGAGAGTTTTACCAGCCCGGGTGATAAAAAAGCCTCATCGAAAGAACAGTCATCGAAAAATAGTCACTAAAAAAACAATAAGAAACCAGCCTCGGTAATAAAACCGGGGCTGGTCATTCCATCAATACCCAGTGGATTTCAGGTTGCATCACAGTGGCAAGTGAGTAAAGCAGCCAACAGCGAAAAGGCAACTTGAAAAGACGACGGGTATAACTGCAATCGTTTTTTATTAAAAGGTTTGAGCGATATGTCAATGCAGGTGCAGGCGCACAGTGCTGTTTTATTACATTTCACCCTAAAGCTGGATGATGGCTCAACAGCAGACTCGACTCACAGTCAAGGTAAACCCGCATTATTCCGTTTAGGTGATGGCAGCCTCTCTGAGCCACTGGAACAACAGCTTCTTGGCCTGAAAACTGGCGATAAACATCAATTTACACTGGCAGGCGAAACTGTTTTCGGCAAACATAATCCTGATTTAGTACAATACTTCACGCCTCGTGATTTTGCGGATTCAGGTATTCCTGAAGCTGGCACTATCATGCTATTTACGGCGATGAACGGCAGTGAAATGCCTGGATTTATCAAAGAAGTCGCGGAAGGTTCCATCACTGTTGACTTTAACCATCCGCTGGCTGATCAAAACATCACTTTCGAAATTGAAGTGTTGGAAATAGACCCTCAGTTGGAGGAAAACCATGCAAATATTGCTGGCTAACCCTCGTGGTTTTTGTGCTGGTGTTGATCGTGCCATCAGCATTGTTGAGCGTGCATTAGAACTCTATGGCGCTCCGATTTATGTTCGTCATGAAGTCGTTCACAACCGTTATGTGGTTGACAATCTCAGGGCGCGGGGCGCTATTTTTATTGAGGAAATTTCAGATGTACCTGATGGTGCAATTCTGATTTTCTCCGCACATGGCGTTTCGCAGGCTATCCGTACAGAAGCCCGCTCCCGTAATCTGACCATGTTGTTTGATGCCACCTGTCCTCTGGTGACAAAAGTACATATGGAAGTTGCCCGGGCGAGTCGTAAAGGCAAAGAAGCCATTCTGATCGGGCATGCCGGCCACCCGGAAGTAGAAGGCACAATGGGGCAGTATAACAACCCTGAAGGCGGTATGTATCTGGTGGAATCACCGGAAGATGTGTGGAAATTGCAGGTTAAGGATGAAAATAACCTGTGTTTCATGACACAGACTACGCTTTCTGTAGATGATACCTCTGACGTTATTGATGCACTTAATACCCGATTCCCGAATATTATTGGCCCACGTAAGGACGATATCTGTTATGCCACAACTAACCGTCAGGAAGCGGTGCGTGATCTGGCAACCGATGCCGATGTTGTTCTGGTGGTAGGCTCCAAAAATTCATCAAACTCCAACCGTTTGGCTGAACTGGCACAACGTATGGGAAAACCCGCTTATTTAATTGATTCTGCCGAAGATATTAAAGAGGAATGGGTTGATAATATCAGCGCTATTGGCGTCACTGCCGGCGCCTCTGCCCCGGATATTCTGGTGCAGCAGGTCATTGAGCGTTTGAAAACTCTGGGAGCAAAAACAGTTAATGAACTGCATGGACGTGAAGAAAATATTGTCTTTGAAGTCCCGAAAGAATTGCGGGTTGATATAAAAGAAGTTCATTAACGTTCGGCTCATTTAAAAACAGCAAGTTAAATCCGGCTTTTTCGTTGGAAAATGTAAAACTCCGACAAAAAGCCGTATACCTTACAACCTATTGAGTATATCAGACTGAAACAAAAACAAGTCGAACTGCAAAGCCAATCAGAATTACACCAATTACACGCTCAAACCAGTATCCCATCTGAATAAATTTCAATCTGATCACTGAATTAGAAAAAAGCCAGCTGACCAGAATAAACCATGCTGCATTCACCATACACATCCATACACCATAAAAAACCTGTACAGATAGCGGCGTCGTAGTGCTTACCACGGTTGTAAATACAGCCAGAAAAAATAGCGTTGCTTTAGGGTTGGTCGCATTTGTCATAAACCCGATAAAGAAAGCCCTGTAAAGAGTTTGCTGCTGCTCTGGCGCTTCATAGGAAAGGGCAAAATCAGCCTTTTCCGGTTTACTTCTGATAAATTGAATTCCCAGATAGCAAATATATAGACCACCGATTATTTTTGCGGCTGTCATCAGCCAATATGTTGAATGGATTAACGCACCAATACCAACCAATGTATAAATCACGTGGACTGATATCCCCACACCAATACCGATAGCAGTAAAAATACCCACCCAACGGCCAAAGCGTATGCTTTGTCTGATAGTCACGGCAAAATCCGGCCCCGGAGCAACAACAGCCAGAAAATGGATCAGCGCAAGCCCTAAAAATTCATGTAGATAGTTAGAAAGCATATTTAATACTCTTTATATAAACAGAATATCCCGATTGTATTAAATAAACTCAGTGGCGATAATCCATCCAAAAACCAAATAACTTTTGATCTATGAGCACAAATAACACGATAGCCCTGATGCGGGAAATGGCTATTTTCGCCAAAGTGGTTGAGACAGGAAGTTTTTCTGAAACTGCTCGTCAGTTAGCAGCTACGCCTTCTGCTATTAGTCGCTCTGTAGCCAGACTGGAAAAAGCGCTCGGAACCCGTCTGCTACAGAGAACAACACGTAAACTTCGTTTAAGCGAGAGTGGACAACAGGTTTATGAGCATTGTCTGGACATGATGAATTCAGCTCAGGCAATAATGTCTGCATCAGGCAACTTTAGCGGTGAGCCTCAAGGTATAATCCGGGTAAGTGTGCCTAAAGCTGTAGGGCGTTTTGTCGTTCATCCTCATATACCGGCTTTTCTTACCCGTTACCCTAAAGTCGATGTCAGTTTGCTGCTTGATGACAGGTATGTGGATTTAATAGATGATGAAGTCGATCTCGCCATACGGATCACAGATCAGCCCCCTCCGGGTCTGATGGGACGGCGGTTACTCAAGATTTGGCATATGTTATGTGCCACGCCGGAATACCTTGCAGAACACGGGATACCACAACATCCCCATGATCTGAAAACCCATAGCTGTATCTACCTTGGAGAAGAACCGGGAGATTCACGCTGGAAGTTCAGTCAGGGTAGCAAAACTGTCACTGTCAATATTCAGGGGCGATACGCTGCCAATCATACCGGTGTAAGGCTTGATGCGGCACTGAAGCACATCGGTATTAGTAGCTTACCTTATTTTACCGCCAGACATGCTTTACAGCAGGGACGGCTGGTTCAGGTTCTGCCTGACTGGAACTTTAAGGCCAATTATACCGGTGAATTATGGGTGCTTTATCCGCCAACGCGGTATTTATCCCCGAAGCTTAGTGTATTTATAGAGTTCCTTGCTGAAAGACTCCGACAGGAGAATATCCAAGATAAAAAAGTCGCCAAAGAACCTCATCATTGTCATTACGAATTACCTGAGGCCGGGGAGTAGTCCATCTTTAGCATTTTTTATAACTGCCCGTCTGATCTCTGTTTTCCTAATGGCATCCCTCTAAGTCTGGCACCGCCCGCTATTGCCAGTTAAGCTGTAGGCAATTTACTTTATCACCTCAATTAAAAATTGATATTCACTATAGCGGGGGCCTTATGGCTGATACAGATATTCGCATTGCTATCGTAGGGGCCAGTGGCCGTATGGGGCGTAATCTCATTCAGGCCGTTCAGCAGGCGGATGGCGTTACACTGGGGGCTGCTCTGGTGCGCTCAGGTTCTTCATTAGTAGGAGCGGATGCCGGAGAATTGGCTGGTATTGGTACGAACGGTATTACTATCCATGATAACCTCCACTCTGTTATTAATGACTTTGACGTTTTGATCGACTTTACCCTCCCGGAAGGCACACTAACCTATCTCGCCATTTGTCACCAACACCGCAAAGCGGTGATCATTGGTACAACCGGGTTTGATGACGCAGGTAAACAGGCTATTCATGATGCTTCCCGTGATATCCCGATTGTTTTTGCCGCGAATTTCAGTGTTGGTGTTAACCTTGTCCTGAAACTGTTGGAGAAAGCGGCAACAATAGTGGGCGAGCACACAGACATTGAAATTATTGAAGCTCACCATCGCCATAAAGTGGATGCGCCATCAGGAACCGCGCTAGCGATGGGGGAATCCATTGCTCACACCTTAGGCCGTGACCTGAAAACATGTGCAGTCTATGCCCGCGAAGGCCATACGGGCGAACGAGACCCGAAAAGTATTGGTTTTGCCACCATAAGAGCCGGTGATATTGTCGGAGAACATACCGCTATTTTTGCTGATATTGGGGAGCGAATCGAGATAACCCATAAAGCCTCAAGCCGGATGACTTTCGCAAATGGCGCTGTTAAAGCCGCAATCTGGATAACCAATAAAAATAGTGGCCTTTATGGCATGAAAGATGTCCTTAATCTCGAAAATTTATGATTTATTGAATTCATAACATTATGTAATTACGCTACTATTTTTCAATGAATGCGTAATTACATATTTAAATAGCGAATATAATATTCATCGTCAATTACTCATACTTTTACACCATAAATTGTCATTTTTATCATCTTTTCTCCCATAGGTACTGAAAATCACACGTTTTTTTCAGTTTTAAAATTTAATTTCACATTAATCGAGCATATAATCGCACTTTACTTATAATTTTCAGGCATATTTCAACAATGTTGGATTGAGCCTCGCAAAAAAACCAATAAAAAAGGGATTTTTTGTAGACAAGCCCCGTTCTCATCATTAGAATGCGCGCAATTTGCCAAAATTTCGACAAAGAACATGATTGGCATTGATTTAAAGGATTAATTCCGAATTAATATGCATTGAGTGCGATTTGTTATTCATTCCCGGAGGGCGTTTTGATTAAGTCAGCTATATTGGTTCTAGAAGATGGGACCCAATTTCACGGTCGCGCCATAGGTGCAGAAGGTGTGGCGGTTGGTGAAGTGGTCTTCAATACCTCAATGACCGGATATCAAGAAATACTTACCGACCCTTCCTATTCCCGCCAAATTGTTACTCTCACCTATCCTCATATTGGAAATGTCGGCATTAATAGTGCTGATGAAGAATCTCCCGCCATTCAGGCACAAGGCTTAGTAATCCGCGATTTACCGCTTATCACCAGCAACTACCGTAGTGAAAACAATCTGTCTGATTATCTGAAAAATCATAACATTGTTGCGATTGCTGATATTGATACACGTAAACTGACCCGACTGTTGCGCGAAAAAGGTGCGCAAAACGGCTGTATCATTGCGGGTAATGAAGCGGATGTTCAAGTTGCACTGGAAAAAGCAAAAGCATTTCCCGGCCTGAAAGGTATGGATTTGGCGAAAGAAGTCACCACGGCACAGTCTTATCAGTGGTTACAGGGGAGCTGGACACTGACAGAAGGGTTGCCGGAAGCCCGTAAAGAACAAGAATTGCCATACCACATTGTCGCTTATGATTTTGGTGTAAAACGTAATATCCTGCGTATGCTGGTGGATCGTGGCTGCCGCGTGACTGTCGTACCAGCCCAGACGCCTGCGGATGAAGTACTGAAAATGGCACCAGATGGGATCTTCCTGTCCAATGGTCCCGGTGACCCAGAACCTTGTGACTATGCCATCGAAGCAATTAAAACCTTCCTGAATACTGAAATCCCGGTATTTGGTATCTGTCTGGGGCATCAGTTACTGGCTCTGGCAAGTGGCGCAAAAACGGTCAAAATGAAGTTTGGTCACCACGGTGGCAACCATCCTGTTAAAGATTTAGATCGCAATGTCGTTATGATTACCGCACAAAATCACGGATTTGCCGTTGATGAAAATTCATTACCAGCAAACCTGCGCGTAACCCATAAATCACTCTTTGACGGCACACTGCAAGGTATTCACCGTACTGACAAACCTGCTTTCAGTTTTCAGGGTCACCCTGAAGCCAGCCCTGGCCCGCATGAAGCCGCTTCTCTGTTCGACCACTTTATTGAATTGATTGAACAGCATCGTCAGCAAAACGCTCAGAACACCAAATAATCAGGAGAAAAAGGAAAATGGCAAAACGTACTGATATTAAAAGTATCCTGATCTTGGGTGCAGGTCCGATTGTTATCGGTCAGGCATGTGAATTTGACTATTCAGGTGCTCAGGCCTGTAAAGCGCTGAGAGAAGAAGGTTACCGTGTCATACTGGTGAACTCCAACCCGGCAACCATCATGACCGACCCGGAAATGGCTGATGCTACTTACATCGAGCCGATTCACTGGGAAGTCGTACGCAAAATCATTGAGAAAGAACGTCCGGATGCCGTCCTGCCAACAATGGGCGGGCAAACAGCACTCAACTGCGCACTGGAACTGGAACGTCAGGGTGTATTGCAGGAATTCGGTGTCACCATGATTGGTGCAACCGCTGATGCCATTGATAAAGCAGAAGATCGTCAGCGTTTTGACAAAGCGATGAAGAAAATCGGTCTGGATACCGCACGTTCCGGCATCGCTCATACTATGGAAGAAGCACTGGCAGTCGCTGAAGACGTAGGCTTCCCTTGTATCATCCGCCCTTCTTTCACCATGGGTGGAACAGGCGGTGGTATCGCTTATAACCGCGAAGAATTTGAAGAAATCTGCGAACGCGGTCTGGACCTTTCTCCAACGAATGAACTGCTGATCGATGAATCGCTGATTGGTTGGAAAGAGTATGAAATGGAAGTTGTTCGTGACAAAAGTGACAACTGCATCATCGTCTGCTCCATTGAAAACTTTGACGCGATGGGTATCCATACCGGTGACTCCATCACTGTCGCGCCAGCCCAGACTCTGACGGATAAAGAATATCAAATCATGCGTAATGCCTCGATGGCAGTACTGCGTGAAATTGGTGTAGAGACCGGTGGTTCAAACGTACAGTTTGCAGTAAACCCTAAAAATGGCCGACTGATTGTCATTGAGATGAACCCGCGAGTCTCCCGTTCATCCGCTCTGGCTTCCAAAGCCACTGGCTTCCCTATTGCAAAAATCGCTGCAAAACTGGCGGTTGGTTACACCCTTGACGAGCTGATGAATGATATCACCGGTGGACTGACTCCTGCTTCTTTCGAACCATCGATTGACTATGTCGTCACTAAGATCCCTCGTTTCAACTTCGAAAAATTTGCCGGTAGTAATGACCGCCTGACCACTCAGATGAAGTCCGTTGGTGAAGTCATGGCGATTGGCCGCACTTTCCAGGAGTCTCTGCAAAAAGCATTGCGTGGTCTGGAAGTCGGCGCAACAGGTTTTGACCCGAAAGTTAATCTGGATGATGTACAATCACTGACCAAAATCCGTAGCGAACTGAAAGATGCTGGCGCTGAGCGTATCTGGTTCGTTGCCGATGCCTTCCGCGCGGGTATGTCCGTTGATGGTATCTTCAACCTGACCAACATTGACCGCTGGTTCCTGGTACAGATTGAAGAGCTGGTTCGTCTGGAAGATATGGTTGCAGAGCAAGGTATCAACGGCCTGACTTCCGGCTTCCTGCGTCAGTTGAAACGTAAAGGTTTTGCGGATGCGCGTCTGGCAAAACTGGCTGGCGTATCCGAAAAAGAGATCCGTAAACTGCGCCATGATTATGGCCTGTATCCAGTTTACAAGCGTGTAGATACCTGTGCGGCTGAGTTTTCAACCGATACAGCCTACATGTACTCCACTTATGAAGATGAGTGCGAAGCTAACCCAAATAATGATAAGCCAAAAATCATGGTATTGGGTGGTGGCCCTAACCGTATCGGGCAAGGCATTGAATTCGATTATTGCTGCGTACACGCTGCTCTGGCGCTGCGCGAAGACGGTTACGAAACCATCATGGTTAACTGTAACCCTGAAACAGTTTCAACAGATTACGACACCTCCGACCGCCTTTATTTTGAGCCGGTAACACTGGAAGACGTACTGGAAATTGTCCGCGTTGAACAGCCAAAAGGCGTGATCGTACAGTACGGCGGCCAGACTCCGCTGAAACTGGCACGTGAACTGGAAGCAGCTGGTGTGCCAATTATCGGTACCAGCCCGGATGCCATTGACCGTGCAGAAGACCGTGAACGTTTCCAGCAAGCGGTAAACCGTCTTGGCCTGAAACAGCCGGCAAATGCCACTGTGACAACCATCGAACAGGCGATTGAAAAAGGTAACAACCTCGGTTATCCGCTGGTGGTTCGCCCTTCCTATGTACTGGGTGGCCGGGCAATGGAAATCGTATACGATGAAACTGACCTGCGTCGTTATTTCCAAACCGCAGTCAGTGTTTCTAACGATGCGCCGGTTCTGCTGGATCGCTTCCTTGATGATGCTGTTGAAGTTGATGTGGATGCTATCTGTGACGGCGAACGCGTCCTGATCGGCGGTATCATGGAACATATTGAACAGGCGGGTGTTCACTCTGGTGACTCTGCCTGCTCCTTGCCTGCCTATACCCTGAGCAAGAAAATTCAGGATGTGATGCGTAATCAGGTTGAGAAACTGGCCTTTGAATTACGTGTCCGTGGTTTGATGAACGTTCAGTTTGCTGTGAAAAACAACGAAGTTTATCTGATCGAAGTGAACCCTCGTGCAGCACGTACTGTACCATTCGTTTCTAAAGCAACGGGTATGCCACTGGCGAAAGTCGCTGCACGCGTAATGGCTGGGCAATCCTTGCAATCACAGGGTGTAACTAAGGAAATCATCCCACCTTATTACTCCGTGAAAGAAGTCGTATTGCCATTCAATAAATTCCCGGGAGTTGACCCGATTCTGGGGCCAGAAATGCGCTCTACCGGTGAAGTCATGGGTGTTGGCCGTACCTTTGCTGAAGCTTTCTCCAAAGCAATGCTGGGCAGTAACTCCATCATGGGTAAAAAAGGCCGCGCACTGCTGTCGGTACGTGAAGGCGATAAAGAGCGTGTTGTTGATTTGGCAGCTCAGTTAGTTAAGCAGGGCTTTGAACTGGATGCAACTCATGGTACTGCGGTTGTCTTGGGTGAAGCAGGAATCAACCCACGTCTGGTAAACAAAGTGCATGAAGGTCGCCCGCACATTCAGGACAGAATCAAAAACGGTGAATATGACTACATCGTCAATACCACCGCAGGCCGTCAGGCGATTGAAGATTCTAAACTGCTTCGTCGCAGCGCACTGCAATATAAAGTGCATTATGACACAACCCTGAATGGCGGTTTCGCAACCACCATGGCGCTCAGTGCTGACCCGACTGAACAGGTCATTTCCGTACAGGAAATGCACGCAAAAATTACCAAGTAATTTAAGCGAATAAAAAACAGCTCCCCCAAAGTTGGTTATCCAATCAGTAAGGGAGCTGTTTTTTTTATCTGGTGATATCTTAAATCCAGAAATTGTACTTATCTTCAAGCCGAATACTCACTACTGACATGACATCAGTTAAAACACAATTAATTATTGTAGTTCGAGAAACATCCTTAAGTGACTATTGAAGCAAAAACCGTTAAGAATACGCGGATTATCAATCTGTTGTTTTACTAAAAAACCATGGTGTCGATAGAAACTGATCGCTCGCTGGTTAGTAGTAGCAACGTCCAGCTCAATCATTTTGTATTTTCGGTCACGAGCCCGGAGAATTTCCTGTTCCAATAGTTGGGAACCAATACCTTGACGGGAAAATTCCGGATCGACAGAAAGATTATAGAGAAAACAGGAATTACCTTCCGGCTTGGGCGTAGCTGATGTGGAAGCAAGCAATCTATACAAGCACTTGATGGCTTGGGGGAAAGAATAAAATGAAAAAACAGAACTCAATGTTCCCCAATTTAACCGATTAATTTCACTACGATCATAGGCTGCAATCACCCCAATACATCGATCATCAGATAACATCAAACGATGTTGGGAGTAACCAAAATAACCTTTTTCACCACAAAACTCTTTTATTAGATATCGGGAACGTAACTCCTCAGCTCCATAAATAAAATTCAGGGTATCACTAGATATATTGCCCAACAGATTGATTACCTGAGAAGCATAATCTGGAGTAGCTGGGCAGTGTTGAAGATTTGCGCTATGTAATTTATTCATGTCAGATCCACACCAAGCATACGGAATAGTTTAATGGCATTTGTCTGATGTGATATTCCTTCCTTGAGGCGATAACTGAAGAATATTTTATCTGGTGATTTATCATCGATAGTTTCTTCAAAATAAATATTACGCGAGAGAGGCTGTAAATCCGAATCAGTCGCTAATATGGTACTGTGGGTGGTTATCATTCCCATAGCCTGTTGAGCACAAAGTTTTTTTAATATGGCAATGATTGCCATATTACGCTCCCGTTCATTTGTTCCCTTTAGAAGTTCATCTAATAGATAGATGGGTTGTAACCCGCTTTGTTTGACCCTTGTTATTAATTCTTTAATCTGCAAAACCTCGCTCATAAAATATGACAACCCTTGATGTAGAGAATCAGCGGCTGAGAATATGGTAAATAATTCACAAGGATGAAATATCAGTTCAGAACAGGCTACAGGCCCGCCTGCCATGGCAAGTTTCAGGTTAAGACCAAGTGTACGCATATAAGTGGTTTTCCCCGACATATTAGAACCCGTAATAATGGTCACTTGGCCGGGAATAAGTAAGATATCGTTAGCAATTGCCTGCTGTGCAGGTAATAGAGGGTGAATGGCTTGCTTTGCATGAAGTTTGCGCTCGTCGCTCATTGTTGGAAAGTGCCAACATTGATTTTCATGGCTCAGATTTGCCATGGCACTTAGTGCCTCAAATAATGAGATAGCTTCCAGCCAACGGGGGACATGCTGTGCATACTGCTTATGCCAGCCCTGAAGATTCAGGGTGATATGAAAATCCCAGAGTAACGTGCATTGTAGGACAAGATACGGTAAGGCATTAAAGCGTAAGTGTGAATAATGGATGATGGTTGACAGTTTACGTAATGCCAGCTCTGGTCGTTCAGAAGGGTTTTGTAGTAATTCACTAATATTGCGTAAAGTCTGTGCGTGATACTCACCAGAATTAATATTTCTGACTATCTTCGAAAGACTATTCAGGGCATTAGATTGAAGGTCAACACGGTTAAGTGCTTGCTTAAATTGATCCCCCCGTAACATAAGAAATACGATATTCATAGCCACAGGCGGGATAACAATCCAGCCAGGAGCAAAGCGAATTACAGCACAAGTAATACAAACTAATGAAAGTAGGGTTAGCATTTGCCCCACTCGTTTTAGCCTGACAGTGATATAAGGGAAAGTTGTGCTTGTCGCCCAGTCATGAAATTTCTCCAGATAATATCCTCCCCCTGTACGATCTGGCTTTCTCGCGCAAGCGTACAGTTTCTGACGTAAGTCTAATTGTGGTGCCAGTTCTTTAATAGCTTGTTGATGCTGTGACAGTTGCGATATAGGACACCCGCGCGTTATCCATACGGCAAGCTTGGAATCACCGAGACTTGTCGACAGATTAAATAGCAGTTGCCCTAAAGAGGCTGTTCCATATAAGTTGAGAGCACGATCCTGTTCACTGAAATGATCAGCAACATGTATCGGGCAAGGTGCCAGCGCTGGGAAATTTCGATGAATGCGCTCTAAACTTTCTGTATTTAGTGTAACCAGAGTGAGGTGGTTCTGTAATTGTTCCTGTATGTGATGATGCAAGAAGACTAAGCCAACAAATAACAATATACCACCAGTTACCAATAGCCATGAATAAAATAACAACTCTGGTTGTTGCCATAAATAATAAACTAATACGATCAGACTAATAAATATGATGAACCGACTTAATTCCATGTACTTCAGACGTTTCTGTAACACGAGTACTTTTTGAGATAAATAATCAACTCGTGTTTGCCATGGACATTTTTCGTGAGTATCAGAATTAATGTTTATCGTCATTTTTGAAAACACGTCGTTCCTTTGGTTGAGTAACATCAAATTTTTTGGCAAGAATACGACCAAATAATGCATTAAACAGAGGATTCCTAAACTTCATATAAATATCATTACGTATTAAGCATGCACCGAGATTTTGTTTAACGAAGTAATTGGTAATTCCAAGGTCGATGATTTTAGTCTGAAAATGACTGAATCTCTGGATCAGATCCATATGCAAAATATAGTAGGAATTTACTTCACTTTCTTCTTGATAATTACGGCCAAAAACAAAAGGATTAATAATGCTTTCACTTATACCACTAAAAATAAATGAGCGTACTTGATCCTGTTTATCATAAAGTACGGATACTACGACTTGGCATTTTTTTTGTATCTGCTCAAAAAAGCTCAAAGGTAACGCCTCACGCTTATATTCACTTGCCCGGTGATGAGTATTGAGGTATTGCTCATAAAACGCCTCAAGCGCTATAGGCTGCTCATGATAGTGAACAATACGCCATCCTGATTGGCGAAACTGTGACTTTATGCGGCTAAGCACCTTACGGCAATTGGCTTTCAAATTTTGGCTATGCTGTTCCCATGATCTGCCTTGTAGCTGGACAAACGCCAAAGGGTAATTCATTGCCGGATTGAAGCCCTGTGCTAACAACTGTGAATGTAATGCAGCATAATCCGTCTCTTTATGCTCCACATCACGAATGATCCTGACAAAAGCACGGGGAAAACTTAAAGCTAAAGAATGATTGATTATGTCGATACGTTGCTGAGGAATAATTTCATGAAAAAACCACCAATGGCAGCCACTGGTTTCATAACTGCCAAGCATGGCTGCGGTAATGCAACCAAACTTCGGAAAAAATCGCTGTAATCTCGATCGTAATGCAGAGTGAGAATCAGAAATCAGATCAATGGATTCTTGTGTAGCAAAGAACAAACCCTGAAAGGAATGCCTCAAATCGGAATCGAAGACTTGGAAATATCGATATTCACGATGAGGAAGCGTTTGTTCACAGACGCTCATAAAGCTATGCGTTTTAAATGGATGCCCTTGAGACAAGGTTTCATTCCATATATAGGCATCAATATCTTCGATAGAATTATAAACTTCAATATGAAACTTATGGATACGAAATTCATCAATCAACATGTTTTAGTGCTCCTGAAGATTTTAGGGCATCAATGTAATCTTCATTCAGTTTGAACACTTTTCGCTGTTCTGGGATTTTTGGGGCAGGAAATATCAGTTTTCTGAACCGAGATAAAAGGAAATTATACAAGGCGTTAGAATGTTTTATATAAAAGTACAGCCTGGATGATATGGCACCTACACTAAATTTCGCATCGTAGCTTGTCTGGCCAAGTTCAATATATGGATATTGTTGATTTTGAGCTTCTTCAATAACTCGATATAAACAATTGAAATAGAGTGCACTGGCATCGCGGTAGCTGTAGTCAATACCTAAGTATAACGGGTGTAGGTTTTTGCCCTTGAGGAATAATTCGAAAGCGACAATACAATCATCATCCAGACACAACAATACTTGTGCTTGATCGCCAAGTTCCTCATTAACAGCATGGAAAAATTCAGGTGTTAAACATTCAAACTTGGTATGACTACGTTGCAATACATTACGATATAAGCTACTAAGTTTGTCAACGTAAGCACTAAAGTCATCAACCATAATCCAACGTAGGCCAGTAGCATCAAACTTCCGCTTGCGTCTTCTCAATACATTCCGATAACGTTTTAGCATATTATTGATATATTCTAAGCCTCCAACTTGATCAGTATAAACATAAGTCGTGTCAGGGCTGCGGCAGACGACAAATTTGCTCTGTAAAACTTGCTGCAAGCATTGATGAACATATCCGTCAAACTCTTTGATACACTGCAATTTAATTTGTAGTTCAGATACTTTCCTATCAATCTCCAGTTCCATAGCTTGTAACAATCGGGGGTAATCGGGATGATCCGGTGGTAGAGAAATGCCTAGCATGTGACTGCAAGTTGCAATCGGACTACCGACGACAAAAATCCTTGGTTTCAAAAAGCTGGGAAATATCTTGCGCAAGGTTGCAACCCAATCCTGCCATTTCGGAGAGGCAAGATCAGTTAGGGAATAACACATACTGAAGCAACTAATTATAGCTGTCAGTTTTTCGTTACGATAAAGGCTAAGATAGTAAAAACTTTCGACAAGTTCAGAACGTTCTAATGCGAGTTGCAGTGAATATGAAGTAATCACATTTTCTGGATCATAGCAGTGTTCCCAGTCCTCCCGAGAAAAATGACTGACACTTTCTACCCACTTACAGCTTATTTCCATAACTGCAAATCCCATATAAGGTTATATTAAAGCCAGCTTTTGACCAATTTGGATGAAAGTACGAATGCTATAATCCAACTCCTCGTTGTTCAGGTTTGCGCTCAAATTAATCCGAATGCGTGCCCGTGTCTTACTTACAGCAGGATAAGTCACAGGATTAACGTATATGCCTTTCTCATGAAGCATACGGGCCATAGCGAAACAACAATGTTCATAACCCGTAATCAATGGCACAATGGCCGTTTCGCTGTTCAATATATTAAATCCTGCATCGCGTAATTTTTGACGGAAATACTCAGCCTTGGTTTGTAACTCCAGAGTCAACTGAGGTGAACTCTCAAGAATGTCGATGGCGCTGATGATTGAAGCGAGTACAGCGGGAGGTAACGAAGCAGAGTAAACGTAAGGATTTGCAGCAATACGGATAATATTTCCTGTTTTCTTGTTTGTAGCAATAAATCCACCAACGCCAGGCAAGCCTTTACTCAAACTACCGGTGATAACATCAACCTGATCCGTTATTCCAAAATAAGCACAACTTCCCCGACCGTTCGGACCAATATGCCCAGTACCATGAGCATCATCAACAATGACGAACGCATTATATTTTCGTGCTAAGTCGACAATCCCGGGCAAGGGTGCCAAATCACCATCCATACTGAACACACCGTCAGTGACAATAAATTTACGTGCTTGAAATGAAGTTTGGCTAAGCTTGTTCTCAAGACTTTTCAGAGAAGCATGCTGATAAATCCGAGTCGTTGCACCACTTAGTTTCAGACCATCAACGATAGATTGATGGTTAAGCATATCACTGAAAACTATGTCACCTTCACGACATAGCGTGGAAAGGGCTGCGAGATTCGCCGAAAATCCAGAGCTGAAAGTAATGACTTCTTCCACGCCAAGGAATTTAGCCAACCGTTGTTCCATTTCAAGATGTAGGTCACTAGTACCATTGAGAAGGCGTACACCACTGGATGTAGTTCCGTATTGATGAGTTGCATTGATACTGGATTCGATAATCTTTTGATGACCATTGAGTCCAGAATAGTTATAGGAACCTAAATGCAGAACTTCACGTATATGTGTGCTATCAGCGCTGACAGGGTTGTAGCTAACAGAAACATATTTGCAAGGTATTCTATGAAATACTCTGCCAATCATATCCATTTTGCCATCTGAAACAAAATTATCGTAACGCTCAGCCATGTTTTGTAGATAATCGTTGGATCGCGTGATATCACGATGATGATTGTCTATTTGGGGATCAGTAAGGCGCGATTTATTCATGATGTTTTTTCCTTGCATACGGATAAAAAGTAACAATGAAGATAAGTGTTCCAATATTGATAGCCAGACTTACCCAAAGTAACGGCTGTAAATTGGAATAATTTATTAGCAAATAAACGATGAATATCCCTTCTAAAGCCTTTATGAACAAAGTGACTAACGATAAATGATTGTGCTCAATACGGCTGGAGTACAGGCAATTGGTTAACAAGAAGATCAACGGTACTAGCCATACGTCAATAGTATTAAGTTGATCTGCATTGAAAATGATATAGAAGCTAATGAATGTTGGAGATATCAGCATTAACAATGTAGTAGGCATTGCTGGATTTGGATTTATTGAAGCGATAATTTCATCTTTAAAATTCAGATACTTAGGTGAACCAAATAATACTCTCAAAACAGATTTCAGGTTGGGCTGGTTTATTGCCTGCCGCAAACATGACAAATACATGAAGCTATTCAGATATCCCAGCGAATGAGGCTGGGCTATTGGTGTGGTGATGCCATAACGTATTGGCTCTTCTGATAACTCTCGTTGATAGGTTCCAAATATTCTGTCCCAAATAACTAAAAAGCAGCCGAAATTTTTGTCTATATAGAGCGAATTACTGGCATGATGTACCCGATGCTGAGAAGGTGTGACAAAAATCTTTTCTAGAAATCCCAATTCGCGAATGAACGTTGTGTGTATAAAGAACTGGTAGACCAACTGTGCAGCGATAGCCAGAAGGTAATGTTCCAATTTGATGCCCAGAAATGCCATGGGGAGAAAAAACACCCATACCGTAAAATTTCCGAAAAAGCCTAAGCGCACAGCAGTGCTAAGATTAAAGTGCTGTCCACTATGGTGCACAAGATGATTAGCCCATAGTAGGTTACAACGGTGGTGAGCCCAGTGATTAAGATAGTAGAAAAAATCGTAGAATATGAAAGTCGCCAGTATCTGTAGGAAAGTATTTGGTAATGGGGGTATCAACGCCCAATGTTGTTGCACATAATAATAGATCGATAAATGTAAGCCCGTGAAAAGCACTCCGGCTACTAAATTAGTTGCGCCTAATGAAAGATTCACCAAACTCTCTATGATATTCAATTGAGAACGTCGTCGGAATTGATTCAACACCAGTGCTTCTATCACCATACTAATTAAAAATATAGGCAATAAGATAGTTAGTATATTTTGTCCTGTCATTTTTTACCCTATTTGTAGCAATCTACCTATATCCATCATCAATTCGTAGCTAAAAGATACTTCTATCAGCTAATCCAGAACCAAAGGTATTTGTATAAACCAGATTCTCATATCTTTAGATATGCTGATTAGGATTGAGTGAGAATGTCCTCATGGTTACTGCTTACAACAGTAATACTACAAGATATGGCTATACACTATTCTCTGTGATTTTATATATAGCTTGAAAGCCACACATTTAATTACAATTGAACAACAAAATGACGATAAATAAAATTAATTTTGTTTTCAAAATACAATAATCAATTAATTTTTTGTAACGGGCTAATGGAATTCATATCTACATAGCCTGAAGATTCAGTCTATCTATGAGTGTTCTAATAAAGAAAAAGCCATCCTTTTTTGAGATGGCTTTTATAAAAATTAATAACTGTCTTTCTAATTAATACTTTTTATTCAATATAAATCTAATATTGTTTCAGCCACACAGGTATGTTGGTTTTTCATTTGAGGAGCGGGTTTAATAAAACAATCTTCCAGAAACCAGCTTGCAGGTGTTTTCAGAGTAATAGAGACAACAACCAAATGTTCCAGACTAATTCGATTCGTTCCCCGTTCATAACGTGATAACTGCTGGTGACTGACGCCGATTCTGTCCGCCAGCTCTGCTGCTGTTATCCCAAGCTCTTTTCGCTTCATTTGGATCCGTTTACCTACCAGCATACTGACTCGCATAGTATCTTTATCCTCATTATAAATAGGTTAGTAAGACAACTGCTGTACCTTCATATTTACCGGCTTTCGGTTGTATTAATGTGTGCAGTGTTGAAGTCAGAGTGAAAGTGGAAGGTATATATTTTCCCTCAGCAGTGACATTCACTCCATCTGCTGCATTCTTTCCATCAATCTGTAATGCTGAATAAATTTGTTTATTAGCATCGAGATAAACTTTGGGTTCGTTATTAATAGACTTAACCTGCAACATTATTTTGTTGCTATAAAGTGCACAGCTAAACTGGCCATTAATAGAACGGGTTGCGTTATTAACTTCTGAGGCTTTTAATTCACCATAAGCAATTTCAACGGGAACAATAAGTTCACAACTCTGGTTTGCAGGCGGTAATTTATTGCAGGTTGAATTAGGAAATTTTTGTGCTGTACCATAACCTGATGATATCTGGTTGGTATAAAACAAACCGACACACTGTGCATTCGCAGTAATAATCGGGAATGTGACCCGTTTAGGAATTCCAAGCTGACTTTTATAAGCCCGCATGACATCTGCGGTTGTCCGGTATTTATGGGCGTCAGTCAAACAGACCTTTGCATCAATACAAGAGCCATACATACCCGGCTGTTTACCATTGTTATACTGGACATCCGGGCCAACATAACATTGCGGCTTGTTATAACAAGGGTTCTCAATTCCCTCTTCTTCCGTCCATTCAATCAGCTCCATTGTCGTAATGGTTTGTTTACCCGATGTAGTGGTATTCACGGGCATAACATAAGCTCCACCATAAGAATATGAAGCAGTTAAGAAAAATAATGATGCAGAAAACTTCATTAATGATTTTGTAATATGACGCATAATTTATTTCCCTAAATAGCCCCAAGCCTGGCCCGAATATCATGGAAGCCACTCAAAAGGCTGGCGTAGCTATTCATAACTAAGCTCAAAAGTTGCCATCGCATTGAACTCTCCGACACCAATTTTGTTTTGCAAAAGTGCGTTAGGATCGGCTTTGACATAGGCCTGAAACGGAATGACATGACTACTGTTCGTGCCAGCAAGTGAGAACTGAGCCGTTTTATTAAAAGGAAGTGGTGTACCATCCAGTTTTTCCATACCAATAGCCGCACCAGAAGCATTGCTGCCGTGACTGAACGCCAATAATCCCGGCTGCTCTTTGCTCTCTTGCCCGACAAATTTGATATTCACTTTCTGCGCGACTTTAGGGTCACACTCTTCCAAATGCAGACGGAATGGCTGGCTTGGTGTGCGCTGATATAAATAAAGATCCCGGCTGGTAATGCTGCCAAAATCCACTTCCATCGCTTTATCTTCCGGTTTAATCACACAGGAAGGCGCCAGTACAGTCATCGTAATTCTGACATTTTGACGAAGGTTATCTTGCGCATAAGCACCTTGCAGGCTGCTCATTCCCAACAGGAATAAGGCCGGCAGTACTAATAATTTCCGCGCACAGTCAGAGAACTTTATATTTAACGAATTCATTATTCTTTATCCTAAAATTCATTATGATTGGGTGAAGTCTGTTTTGTGATTCACCAAATCTAATCAGCCCTCTTCATCGAGAATCTTTGTCACCGTACAGTTATTGCCACTACAACTAAAAGCTAACTGCGGGTGTCCGCCATAGTCATTGACATAAGTCAAGATAGGGCTACTACCGAAAGCGCTGGCTGTTCCGCCCAGTGTTTCACTGCTTTTAGGTGCCAGCATGAATGGCTTAAAGCCCTCGACCGGCTTGCCTTTAACTTGACTCTGGCCTTCTGCAATCGTGACGTAATATGGCGTTGGGTTATTCAGCACATACTGGTTTCCCTGACGGGTTAAGGTCAGTTTTTCCTGCCACGGATTTTCCAGATCCACACGACGTGCGATAACTGCTTCCGGGCGGTAGAACAATTTAATTTTCGTCTGTATCGCGAGTTGCAGAACATTTGATTTTTCACTGCGTGGTGGAATTTCACGGACGTTGAAATAGAACAGGCTTTCTCTATCCAGAGGTAATTGCGCTATCGCGGGTAGAGTCTGAATCTTAATCTGACTCTTCATCCCGGCTTCAATACGCTGAACAGGCGGAACAACAACAAGTGGGCTGTTGATTTTATTTCCCTGCTCATCTTCAATCCATGCCTGTGCTAAATAAGGCAAATCAGGGTGTTGATTCTCAATATTCAAGCTGACAGATTTTTCATTCCCATTAAAAATAGCCCGGGTACGATCTAATGCTATCGCCGCCGTTGCCTGATGCACTGACATTAAACTTGTTACCGTCACGGCAGCTATCATTAGAATTTTTTTCAGTTTCATAGTGTCATTAGCTCATGCTTTAAAAACGTATATTTGTATTACTGCGATCAATTAATATCGGCATTACCGCATTAAAAATTAATGTAATACTTCATAAAAAACCTATTCTGTGGTTTTTTTTATTACTTTTTACTTATCATTTACATTTAAAAACTGGCAAGGCAGCAAAAATGCGGTTGAATACTCTGATGAGATATCATCTGGTACAGTCACCTCACACTGAGCATGTCCATCCCAATGAATCTGCAATTTCTCACCCTTTTTCATTCCACTCAGATAGGCATAGCCATCATCACTCACCATGCCAATTTCCCGTTGGCTGGCGTTCATAACAGATGCACCAAAAGGCGGGAACGAACCATTAGGCAAACGGATCACTGTCATGGCTTTAATCCCGGATATCACCTGGAATTTACGATATCCAATGGCACCTTCGGTTAATGTCGCCAGCTGAACCGAACGCATTGCTTCCACGTCATCTGGCAATTTATCCAAGTCAATATTTGCGGTATTACGGTGATAGCTGTTCACATCAGCCAGTACAGCTTTGCCAAAGTAATTGGAATGAATTGAAGAGCCGTATGTCTGGACTGGCACATTCCGAACACCTTCGGTATCTACCATCAGGCGGGTTGCACCAGCTATATTTGTACGGTGTAAAGCGACTCCTTTACCCGTTGCAGTGATCCCACCCTGTAAACCCAGAGTCGCGCTAGTATTACTATCGGATTGATGGCTGGCGCTGGCGGTCACCAATGCTTCATCACCATAATGGGTGTAATAACCGTCTACTGTTGGCCTTCCACGAGTATTCACACCTGTTGAAATGCGATAGTTATTACGATCATCAATTCGATTGAAATAACCGACGGTATGACCATTACCCTGACGATTGACTAATCCGTTATAGCTGACAGTGCCTGTTTCTCCCCAGGGAATGGAAAGACTCAGATACAGACCATCATCTTTTTTATTGTCAAAATTGTTACGATAAGCGGATAAATTGACGTAGATACCTTTATAACGTGCTATATCCAGATGTTTGGATAAAGAGAGGTCATAGCGGTTATTCGTTGGCTTATTCCAGTAGGTCTGGTGGCTATAGCTGAAAGTGGTGCTGAACCCTAATTCATTAAATTGTTTATTTAAATTAACGGTATATAGTTCTTTTCCACTATCAGTGGATATATTTCGGGAACGGTAACGACGGTCAATATATTGCCCCATGCTCATGAAATCACGTTCAGAGAAGCGATATCCGGCAAATGTCAGCTGACTGTTGTATTCTTCAAAACGCTTCGAGTAACTGAGGCGATAAGATCCCCCCGTCAACGTTTTGTTCTCACCCGGCAATTTTGCTCTTGAACCTGTTACATCAAACGCTAATGCCCCAAACATCAGCAAATCACGTCCTATCCCCAGCGATAAGGCGTCATAGTCACCCGCAGCCAAAAGCCCGCCATACAATGACCAGCCGTTATTGATCCCCCAGGAAAATTCTCCCAAACCAAAAGCCGGCCCTTCACGACGATGCTTTTCATTCGTGGATTGTCCGCCAATAAATTTGTACTGCACACGTCCGGGGCGCGTTAGGAAAGGAACGGTTGCCGTATTGACCTGAAATTGCTGGACTCCACCATCCTGCTCTTCAATTCTAACATCCAGTGTCCCTGCTACGGCATCACTGAGATCCTGAATACGGAATGGGCCTGCGGAAACCTGAGTTTCATACAGCACCCTTCCCATCTGGCTGATAGTGACTTTGGCATTAGTTCTCGCTACACCTGTAACCTCAGCGGCATAGCCGCGTAAATTAGGCGGTAGCATATTTTCATCTGTTACCAGACTAATCCCGGTATAACGGAAGCTATCGAAAATATTGGAATTAAGGTAACTCTCTCCCAGTGTCAGCTTAGCTTCCATAGTGGGAAGTGCGCGATACGCGTAGTAACGGGTCCAGTCCCAACTGCGTTTTCTGGAACTGGAGCGATTTGTATCATCCGAACCGTTCTTCCCGGTATTAGTGTGATCGTATCTGCTCTGCCAGTTTGCACGGAAGCGCCACGCGCCGGCATTAATACCTGTCGTACCATTTGCGCTGATTTGCTGGCGAGCATTACCATGATCTGGTTTAGTTGCCTGTGCATAAAGGTTGTAATCAAATAACAATCCGGGTACACCTTCATCCCAGCGGGAAGGAGGGTCCCAATTCGGTGATTCATATTCCAGATAGATTTTAGGAACAACTAAATACAGGGTATAAGTGGCTAAATCCCCTTTAACCAAGGTCCCCGGCAGGCTATTCAGATCAAGGCATTTTTCATTATTCTGCCAGACTAATTTATCGGCCCATTTTGATTGCAGGCCGATTCTTTTCACTAATTCGGGGGAAATACAGGCTTCACTGCCTTTCGGATCATTATCCGGCACGAGAAAGTCAATAGGATACATATCCTGCAATTCAGACTGATTCACCCGAACTGCCATCATATAGTTCCCCGGCATGATATAACCTGCACGGGAAAACTTCTCCAAATCAATATTGGAGCGTTCATTAATATCCAGCGCATCAGTATTGAATTCAATGGGCTTAGAATAAGCAAACTGGATACCGGACAGAGAAAATAGTATCAGGGCAGAAAGTAGCTTAATACCGGGCGTCAGAGGTTTTGTATTTATTTTATTAGCTATTCTTTGTTTATTAAGCACGTGGTTTTTATTAAATATTCTTTTTCTATTACTGCGTGTTTCTTTATTAACAGACGAAAAATCATGATTCATAGAAGCTATAAACCAAGCCATAACATCCTCTAAGCAATGAATCGTTAATAATTCAATTTGAATTTAATTACTGCCTGATAGTGCCAAATCCGTATGTATGGCAGAATGTGTGATTTTCCGAATATAGGTAACTGAGAAAACATCAACTTCAATTAACTCTAAAGAAGCTGTTCAATTCTCAAGCCACTTAAATCGCTTTCTTATCAGTTTTAAACACCGTTATTAAACACAGTGCATGTTTGAAATAGGCTCAATAGTTATGCCAGGAAACCCAAATAAAAAATCAAAATGACATGGGCTTCCTGACATTCAGCAATTAAAAACTAGCCTTTAGTTTTCACTATTACAGGTAGTTCATAGTAAAGTATGCGAATGCATAGAAGTCACCTGTTGTTACAGTCTGACCAGGAATAACTTTCAGGTTTGCATCGAAACGCAGGCGGTTATCAACTGCATCTACACCAGTTGTAGGAGTGCCGAAACGAATCAGTCTTCCGTTCTCACCGTCATTTAAGTCGCCAATTTGGATGCCTACACCTTTAGCTTTACCTTTAATAGCTAAAAGATCGCCATTAGCATCAACCGTATCGCCTGTGAACGTTGTGGAAATTTTCTTTCCTGTGATATCAGAACATTTGTCTAAAATAATATCAAAAGGTATACGTTCGGATTGACCATCTTTGTTGGACTTAAACTTAGAAGTCCGAACTTCGCCAAAATCAACATCAATATGAGAGTTTTTAATTGAACAAGTCGGATTAATAATAGAACCTTTGAAGTGAACAAAACCACGATCATTCATGTTGTCATCACTTCCACCTGCATTTGCAGCGCCTGCAGTTAAAGCGACACCAAGACCTAAAACCATTGCCAATTTATTCAGTTTCATAATCGAATTTATACCTTTTAATTAAAAAGTAGGGATTTATATTCAGGGAATGTCCTAAACCCAGAAATTAATTTCTGGCTCTTAGGATAATTGCTATTTAGTTTTTTGACAGACTGCTTAACTGTTCAACTAAATGAAATCGATATTATGATTCTATACAAAGCACCCTAAGTCAAATTTCAGCGGATAAAACTGGCAATGATCCCTAACTGCGTATCGGATATGAGTTTTTACCAAAAACCACGCATAGACAGCAATATATTTTACTGATAAACATGTAAATTTAGATTATTTTCCTGAATTGCATCTCACAAAGACGAATAGTTTAGAATCTTAGTTTGCGCGTCTTTATTGAGCGATTTTGTCTTTTTTAAAATAAAAAAATACTCAATTAAACTAAGATAATGATAAAAATCAGATTTTAATATCAAAACAAAAGGAGAAGACAAAATATAAGCAAAATATTCATCTATTTTAGAAAATTAACACGCTAATTATAATATTAAATTATTACTTTAGTTGAATGGGTGTTTTTTGTTAAAAATATTCATTTATTATTTTCATAATAAAATCAGCGATTGATAAAATGAAAACAGACAAACAAATAAATGAGATTAATTCTTAATAAAACCATCTAAAAAACATATTATACTGGATAATAAAAAAGCCCTTCTCATTATAGAGAAGGGCTTTTATTTTAATAAAGTAATTAAATTACATTATTTTTAATTGTCACCTAACAAAATAGATTCAAGAGCGATTTCAATCATGTCATTGAAAGTAGTCTGACGCTCTTCAGCAGTAGTCTGTTCACCTGTACGAATATGGTCAGAAACAGTACAAATTGCCAGTGCTTTTGCACCAAATTCAGCCGCAACACCGTAAATGCCAGCCGCTTCCATTTCAACGCCCAAAATGCCGTATTTTTCCATGACATCGAACATTTGTGGGTCTGGAGTATAGAACAGATCCGCGGAGAAAATGTTACCAACGCGCGCATTGATATTTTTCGCTTTAGCTGCATCAACCGCATTACGGATCAAATCAAAGTCAGCGATTGCTGCAAAATCATGATCTTTAAAACGCAGACGGTTGACTTTAGAGTCAGTACAAGCACCCATACCAATCACTACGTCACGAATTTTAACATCTTCGCTTACGGCACCACAGGAGCCAATACGGATAATCTTTTTGACACCAAATTCGGTAATCAATTCTTTGGCATAAATGGAACAGGATGGAATGCCCATACCGTGCCCCATAACTGAAATGCGACGGCCTTTATAAGTACCAGTGAAGCCGAGCATACCGCGCACATCGTTAACCTGACGCACATCTTCCAGAAAAGTTTCTGCAATGTATTTTGCACGCAGTGGATCGCCTGGCATTAAAACAACATCAGCAAAATCGCCCATCTCAGCATTAATATGTGGGGTGGCCATAAATCTATTCCTTGTTTTTATTATACCCGTTGTCTTTCGGGCTGCCTTTTTGGTGGCTGTGCTCGCTCCTCCCGGTCACATAGCTACCTATGCTCCGGAGATTCACTCACTTGCCGCCGCGATGCCGCTCAAAATCCATAGGGTATGGGTAGTAAAAAAATATTAGCGATCGGGGAAGCCAACGGCTCCCCCGGAAAATCAGAACATCACTTTGCCGTAATCCATTGGTGTCAGGTCGAAATATTTCGCCACTGTCTGACCAATGTCAGCAAAGGTTTCACGATGCCCTAATGAGCCCGGTTTTACCTTTGGCCCATAAACCAGTACAGGTATATGCTCACGGGTATGATCCGTACCCGGCCAGGTTGGATCACAACCGTGGTCAGCCGTCAGGATCAGAATGTCATCTTCTTTCACCATCTTCAGCATTTCCGGCAAACGGCGATCAAACAGTTCCAGCGCAGCAGCATAACCGGCTACATCACGGCGATGACCGTAAGATGAGTCAAAATCAACAAAGTTGGTGAATACAATCGTATTGTCACCGGCCTGCTCCATCTCTACCAATGAAGCATCAAACAGCGCATCAATTCCCGTCGCTTTCACTTTTTTAGTGATACCGACATTCGCGTAAATATCAGCAATTTTACCAATGGAAACCACTTCACCCTGTTTCTCATCAACCAGTTTTTTCAGTACAGTTGGCGCTGGCGGCTCAACAGCCAAATCATGGCGATTACCGGTGCGCTGGAAGTTACCTGCTTTATCGCCGACAAACGGACGGGCAATTACACGGCCGATGTTATAACCGCCATCAGTGAGCTCTTCACGGGCGATTTCACATAATTCATATAGTTTATCCAGACCGAATGTTTCTTCATGACAAGCAATCTGGAAAACGGAATCCGCTGAGGTATAGAAAATCGGTTTACCCGTTTTCATGTGCTCTTCTCCCAGCTTATCCAGAATAACAGTACCGGAAGAGTGGCAGTTACCCAGATAACCCGGCAGGTTGGCACGTTCAACCAGTTTATCCAATAATTCCTGTGGGAAGCTGTTTTCTAATTCGTGAAAATAACCCCAGTCGAATAAAACCGGAACACCGGCAATTTCCCAATGACCTGATGGTGTGTCTTTACCAGAAGAAAGTTCACTCGCATAACCATAGGCACCGATAATTTCGGCATCTTTATCCAAACCAACCGGGAAGGTTCCACTGGATTCTTCCGTTGCTTTTCCCAGTCCCAAACGGCTCAGATTCGGTAACTTCAACAATCCCTGACGACCGATATCAGCTTCACCACGAGCGCACTGTTCTGCAATATGCCCTAAAGTGTTAGACCCTTTGTCACCAAATCTTTCTGCATCTGCACTCGCACCGATACCAAAGGAATCCAAGACCATGATGAATGTACGTTTCATAATTTTCTCCTGTGTCAATTCACGCTATCAATGCGGGAACTGCCAGCTGTTAAAATCTATTCAATACTTCTGTTGAATTATCCACCAATACGACGATAAACCATCTGGGTGGCGACTTTCATTCCGGCATCCACTTCTGTTGCCGAAGTATGTGCCTGTTGAAAAACAAGCGATGCACGCACAGCCTCTGCCGCCATATGCCAGTCATCTTCATTATTGGCATGAATCACCATCAGAGGAGTATCTGTGTTTACTTCTGAGCCAAGCGCAATAATATCACTCAGCCCCACACTGTAATTAATCGGATCAGTCGCTTTGCGGCGACCACCGCCTAATGCAACGACTGCCATCCCCAATGCACGGGTATCCATTTCTGTTACAATGCTTTGTTTTTTAATTATATTATTTTCAGCAAATACAGGTCTGCTGAAAGAAGCTGTCGGTAAATAACGGTCATAGTTTTCAATAAAATCAGCAGGCCCTTTCTGGGCTGCCACCATACGCCCGAATATTTCCGCAGCCTTACCATTATCGAGTACTGCCTGTAATTGACGATATGCAGCATCACGATCTTCTGCCAGTTTACCCGATACCAACATTTCAGCAGATAATGCCATCGTCACTTCAAATAACCGGGGATTGCGGTATTCTCCTGTCAGAAACTGCACCGCTTCACGCACTTCCAGCGCATTACCGGCACTGGATGCTAATACCTGGTTCATATCTGTCAACAGCGCCGTTGTTTTACAACCAGCACCATTAGCCACCGCAACAATCGATTCCGCCAGCTGTTCTGACTGCTCATAAGTCGGCATAAATGCGCCAGAACCGACTTTCACATCCATAACTAAAGCGTCTAATCCTTCAGCCAGTTTTTTGCCCAGAATAGAAGCGGTAATCAGCGGAATAGAATCAACAGTAGCAGTAATATCACGTGTTGCATAAAAACGTTTATCCGCGGGTGCCAGTGATTTAGTCTGACCGATAATTGCAACACCAACATCCCGGATAATGTCACGGAATCGGTGATCATCGGGGAAAATATCAAAACCGGGGATGGATTCTAATTTATCCAGCGTCCCTCCGGTATGACCTAATCCACGCCCTGAGATCATCGGAACATAACCTCCACATGCTGCAACCATCGGTCCCAGCATCAGGGATGTCACATCACCTACCCCACCCGTCGAGTGTTTATCCACGACCGGGCCGGGCAGATTCAGCTTTTTCCAGTCAAGGACTGTACCAGAATCACGTACCGCCAATGTTAAGGCAATACGCTCTTCCATCGTCATATCCCGGAAATAAATGGCCATCGCCAGAGCAGCAATTTGCCCTTCTGATACCGTATTATCACGCACAGCGTTAATAAAGAAGCGGATTTCTTCTTCGCTCAGTGAAAAACCATCTCGTTTTTTGCGGATAATTTCCTGTGCCAAAAACAAAGCTACCTCCCATTATCATTGTCTGAGAAGAACAGTAGTCATGAATCAGCTCTATCTTAACGAACATTCAAGGCATTGTTATTGATCTTAAACGACTGTTTTCATAACTACTGCATTCAATAACTTCTATTCCCAATAACTACTGCTCTCAATAATCGCTATTGTTAATAATTACTGTTTTGTTTTTGACCCTGATGACCCAGCGCCGTCAATAAGCTACCCAGCAGACTGGAAGCGCCAAAACGGAAGTGGCGGGAGTCTGCCCATTTGTCGCCCATGATCCGGCCTGCCAGTGCCAGATATTGTGCTGCTTCTTCTGCTGTGCGAACGCCCCCCGCCGGTTTAAACCCGACAGCCTCTCCCACGTCCATATCACGGATGACACTCAGCATGATCTCTGCACTTTCCAGTGTCGCATTAACCGGCACTTTCCCGGTTGATGTCTTAATAAAATCAGCACCCGCTTTAATCGAGATTTCAGAGGCTTTACGGATCAGCGCAGCGTCTTTCAGCTCTCCGGTTTCAATAATGACTTTCAGCCAGACACCTGATTCAGCACAGGCATCTTTACAGGCTTTAACCAGATCAAAACCAATTTGTTCGTTACCCGCCATCAATGCGCGATAAGGGAAAACCACATCCACTTCATCTGCACCATAAGCAATTGCTGCACGGGTTTCTGCCAGCGCGATATCAATATCATCATTGCCATGAGGGAAGTTTGTAACAGTAGCGATCCGGATATCCGGTGTTCCCTGTTCACGTAATACCTTACGAGCGAGGGGAATAAAACGCGGATAGATACAGATGGCCGCAGTATGCCCTGCCGGACTGTTTGCCTGATGGCAAAGTTCTGTCACTTTCTCATCAGTATCATCATCATTGAGTGTAGTTAAATCCATCAAGCTCAGCGCACGCTGAGCAGCTGCGGTTAAATCGGTCATAAAACTCTCCAACGGTATTTTTATCGTAACTGAATCAGTTCACATATTCTTCCGAACATTTATACACTTCGTCTTTCAAGTTGCCTCTTTGTTGGCTGCGCTCGCTCACCCCAGTCACATAGTTATCTATGCTCCTGGGGATTTACTCCCTTTCCGCCGCGATGCATCTTGAAATTCATTGTGTATAATCGCTAACTGTTTCGAATTATTAATGTATTCATATGTTGGTGAGCGGACTTGGTTCCTTGAAGATGTTGCAATGCCCTATCTCGCAGCAACAACAGAGTTCCTTCTCTCCGCACCTTTTTCTTTAGTTTGATTTTTTCAGCTTGTCTTGCCCGGCAGGTATTAGCTTAATCAATGAAATCTTGATTCATCATTATTTGAACATGTAAGTATGTAATAATTCATGCTCAGAATCACACTAATCAAATGAAAATTGCAATTATTATCATTTTATCGTGATTAAAATCACATTGATTAAGCCCGGAAAAAATAAAATGCAGGTAAGATTAACTCACCTGCATTCAATTTAGTCTGTGTTTTCTGGTTAGACTTCCTAATTATGCCAGAGAGAGGAAGAACCCTGCAATTGTGGCACTCATCAGGTTAGAGAGTGAACCAGCCAATACTGCTTTCAGACCAAAACGGGCAATGTCACCACGACGGCTTGGTGCCATACCGCCTAAACCGCCCAGCAAGATAGCAACAGAAGAAAGGTTAGCAAAGCCACACAGTGCGAAAGAAATAATTGCTTTCGTATGTTCAGAAAGAACCTGAAGTCCCGCTGCGCGGACAACATCATCCGGTTTCAGGTATTCACCAAAGTTCATAAATGCAACGAATTCATTAACGACCAGTTTCTGTCCGATGAAAGAACCAGCAACTGTTGCTTCATTCCACGGTACACCAATCAGGTAAGCGATTGGTGAGAATACCCAGCCTAACAGCAGTTCCAGAGATAATTGTGGGTAATTGAACCAGCCACCAATGCCACCCAGAATACCATTCAGTAAAGCAATCAGAGCAATAAATGCCAACAGCATTGCACCCACATTCAGAGCCAGCTGCATACCGGATGCTGCACCAGATGCCGCCGCATCAATAATATTTGCAGGGCGATCTTCTGCTGATACCAGAGACATAGCATCAACATTATCGTGAGTGGTTTCAGTTTCCGGTACCATCAGTTTCGCAAACAGCAGGCCACCCGGCGCTGCCATGAATGACGCTGCAATCAGATATTCCAGTGGAACACCCATTGATGCATAACCCGCCAGTACAGAACCGGCTACCGATGCCAGACCACCACACATCACAGCAAATAGTTCGGATTGTGTCATGCTCGCAATATAAGGACGAACAACCAGAGGCGCTTCAGTCTGGCCAACGAAGATATTCGCTGTTGCTGACAGGGATTCAGTACGTGATGTTCCCAATACTTTTTGCAGGCCGCCACCCAAAATTTTGATGATTAGCTGCATAACACCAATGTAATACAAAACGGCAATCAGAGAAGAGAAGAAAACGATGACTGGCAGAACGCGCAGGGCAAAGACAAAACCGCCGCCGCCGAACAGCTCAAACATTTTGTTGGATACCAGCCCGCCAAAAATGAAATCCATTCCCTGCTGACCATATCCAATTACATTGGAAACACCTTTTGACATTCCACCCAGAATGTCTTTACCTGCTGGTACATAAAGTACAAATGCACCAACAATAACCTGAATCAAGAAGGCACCAAGGACAGTGCGGATTTTAATAGCTTTATAATTACTCGAGAAAAGTACTGCGATAAAAATCAGCACTACCATCCCTATCAGGCTCATAATGAGTTGCATTGGAAGAATCCCTGTTCACTGAATGAATTAAAAATATGTCAGTTATATTGTGAGTTCCTACTGACACTGTGTGTGGAGGCGATTATACCCAGTAGTAAAAAAGAACAAGCAACTGACATCACAAATTAATGCAGCAAAAAGTAATATAAAAACAGGAAATGAGACTTATATCACATATAACCATTCAATTTATCAGGGTTTAGATAATTTTGCGGTAAAAAAGGAAGAAATGAGAAGATAATGCCAGTTAAATATTATTAATGTTTATTTCAACCAGAATAGCCTATTTTGCTCAACCAAAAGTAGACTATTTCCACTGAGATAAATTAGCTGATCGCAAATAATGCCATGCTATTTTGATAAATTTGGCGGGAAATTTCATCCGGAGATTCAGGACGTAATTCACACAATACAGAAAAAATCTGCGCGATTCTTTCGGGTCGGTTTGGCTGCCCCTGAAAACCAGCTAATGGCATATCAGGGGCATCCGTTTCCAATACTAAAGAGGAAAGAGGTAAGCGAGCTATCGTATCACGCGTCTTTTTCGCTCTTTCATACGTAATCGTTCCCCCGACGCCAATGTAAAAACCCAGACGTACAAAGGCCTGCGCCTGAGATAAGCTACCAGCAAAGCCATGAATAACGCCGGTGCGTGGAACATGATGCTTTCGCAACATTGCCGCCAGTTGATCGTGGCTTTTGCGGGAATGGAGCAGAACAGGCAATTCATATTTTTTGGCCAGCTTAAGCTGAACTGCCAGAACGTTTTTCTGCCGCTCAAACTGGGGTTCTGCCATGTACAGATCAAGCCCAATTTCACCCACGGCTACACAATGGGGGAGTTTCTCTTTTAGTTTCTGCTCCAGACAATCCAGATCTGTATCATGATGTTCATTAATATATAAAGGATGCAATCCAAACGCGGCATAGATTGCCTGATACTTAGCCGCCAAATCAGCAACCCTCTGGAAATATACCTGACTGACAGTCGGCACAATAATTTTTTCAACGCCTGCTTGTCTGGCTCGCTCTAAACTTACGGCTTCGTCACCCGAAAAAGGAGGGAAATCAAAATGGCAATGTGTGTCAATAAACATCTATTTATCCATATCATACACTTCTTCTTTCAAGTTGCCTCTTTGTTGGCTGCGCTCGTTCACCCCAGTCACCGTTTTTATAAACATACGGTTATCTATGCTCACGGGGATTACTGAGAGGCTCCTGCCTCTCACCGGAGGCCAGCCTTTGGCTGGGCAAATTCGTTCCCGACGAATTTGTTACTCTCTTGCCACCGCGAGGCATCTTGAAATCCATTGTGCATATTTTTCGTCATCATTATTGTTCGTCATAATCGTTATTGATCATAGCCGTACCAGTCAGTGGCATCTGTTCGCTGTCATTCACGCCGGTTTCCTCCGCTATTCTTGCCGAAGTATCTATTGCGGGGGTATGCTCACTACACAGAAAACTATTGCGACGAAAACAATTACGGTTAGTTCCATCGTGGTTTAAGCCGCTGCGGGAAACACCATAACTTTTACGTTTTTGCGGCCCAAACTTACCACCGACAAAAGTATGTCCGATAGTCGCCAAAAAGTACCGCCCACAACGCCTACCCAGATGATAATCTGTATTCAATGCTTTCGTTTTACTCCCCAGAGCCATAGTTGCCAACGGTGCGGGTGGCCTAATTTCGAAGATTTGTACGTCATCCGGTGGATTTTCAATAAACCGTTGTGTCCGGAAGTAACTTGTAGCGTGCAGCTTCAACATTCTGAGCATTTTTTGCTGACTGCTGGTTTCCAGCCAGCGTTCCACTCGCTTGAACCACTGTGACGTATAATAAAGCTGTGAAGGCACTGTCCTGACCACGACAATAGTATCAGCCCCCCGACGATATGCCTCTTCAACCGGAATCGCATCACTAATGCCACCATCCTGATAAACGATACCATCGAGCGTTACACCATTGCGATAAAATCCGGGGATCGCGCTGGAAGCCTTGATAATTTCCATCCAGTTACTTTCATTAGGTTGAAAATAACTGGCTTCGAAATTATCAGCACGGCAGGTACACATATAAAACTCACGACCATCATCAAAATGGTCCATCGCAATAGGAATGTTTAAGGGAATTTGTTCAGAGATCATATCAATATACCAATCCAAATCGATAAGATGCCCACCCCGGACAAAGCGCAATGGGTTGAAGAAAGTCGGATTGGTTGTGTACTTGTTGATCACCTTGCGGGCATAGCCTTTTTGACCGCAGATATAAGCAGAAAGGTTCTGAGCACCAGCCGAGGTACCAAGAAATAATTCGAACGGATTAAAATCTAACCGGAGAAATTCATCTAACACACCTGCGGTAAAAATCCCACGCTGCCCACCGCCTTCACAGACAAGTGCAATTTTTCCCGGTTTTATCCGCGATGTATAAGCTAAAGGCTCTATATTACCCAACGTAATTGGAATATGTTTCCCCACATTTCCCCCTACAAAGTCAATGTCTGTTCCAAGGTGTCATTTGAATTATGATCATCTTTCAGTAATTAGTAATAATGTTATGCAAACAATTCCTCACTCAAGTGATTTATCATTTGAGCAAAGCATCCGTAAAGCCTGTCTTAAATAATGGAGATTAATTCACCAACAGGCAAGTTATTACCAATAATCTGAATAGATCTTATCCTTTATATTCTTGAAGAGATAATCGCTTAATTAGATTAAGTTTTATTTGGGGAATAAGCCGGTAGAGTGACTTATTATCAGTCACTCTCAACAAAAAATAGATTATTTTTTAGTGGACACGGTGCTGTTTACGGCCTGAACGCCTTCCACTTTATGAGCAAGCCTGATAGCTCGTTTTGCCAGCTCTTCATGTTTGACAAAACCAGAAAGATAAACTACGCCTTTTTCTGTTTTCACTGAAATATTATTATCGTGACTATTAAGCCCGGTATCTTCCAGAAAACTTTCTTTTATTCGGGCAGTAATAGCACTATCGTCAGAATTATTATCTGCTTTTTTAAGGGAATTCTCGCTTTTTTTCCCGCTATGATTTCTTGAATCATTAATTTTCTGGTCTGTATTTTCCTGTGCTTTACCTTCTGACAGATAAGTTGAAGATGTTCCTGCTGCCAGTGCGTTACCACCTATTAGTACCGAGCCTAAAACAACAGCCAGGAATGAGTTTGTGAACTTTAAATTTTTCATCCTACTACCTTCCTTTTATCTGAGTCAGAATGTCAAAGGATGATATATCAATAAATTAAGCAAATGGTATGAGCTTTACAATAACTCACGTATATTTTCTTATACCTAGAAATGATGCTTTTAAATAAAACAGAAAGTATTAATTATGGTAGGAAAAATAAAAAAGGCCAACGAGGTGTTGGCCCATAAAAAATATCAATGTTCCCGTGTTTTACGGAAAACTACCTCAGGATAGCGTTCGCTGGTCAGGTTTAAATTAACCATGGTTGGAGCAATGTAGCTCAGGTTATCACCACCATCAAAGGCCAAATTTTGTTCATTCTTACGTTTGAACTCTTCCAGCTTTTTGACATCGCTACATTCTACCCAACGAGCGGTAGAAACATTGACAGGCTCATAGAGTGCTTCTACGTTATATTCACTCTTCAGCCGGGCAACAACAACATCAAACTGAAGCACACCCACGGCACCAACAATCAAATCATTATTGGTTAATGGACGGAATACCTGCACAGCTCCCTCTTCCGACAACTGAACCAGACCTTTCAGCAATTGTTTCTGTTTCAGAGGATCACGCAGACGAATGCGGCGGAACAATTCAGGAGCAAAGTTAGGAATACCGGTAAATTTCAGCTCTTCACCCTGAGTGAAAGTATCACCAATCTGGATAGTACCGTGGTTATGCAGACCAATAATATCGCCCGGATACGCATCTTCAACATGAGAACGATCACCAGCCATGAAAGTCAGTGCATCTGAGATAACCACATCTTTTTTGATACGAACCTGACGCAGTTTCATGCCTTTTTCATATTTACCGGAAACAATACGCAAAAATGCTACACGGTCGCGGTGTTTCGGGTCCATATTGGCCTGAATTTTGAACACAAATCCGGAGAATTTTTCTTCTTGTGCTGTCACTTCGCGCGCATCAGTCTGACGCGGCATTGGCGTTGGGGCCCACTTAACCAGACCATCCAGCATATGATCGACACCAAAGTTACCTAACGCAGTACCAAAGAATACCGGCGTCAGTTCACCCTGCAAAAAGGCATCCAGATCAAATTCATGTGATGCGCCTTTAACTAACTCCAGCTCTTCACGCAACTGCTCGGCCAACTCTTCTCCGACAGCAGTATCCAGTTCAGGATTATCCAGGCCTTTAATAACCCGGACTTCCTGAATAGTATGCCCCTGACCGGATTGATACAGATAAATTTCATCCTGATAGAGATGGTAAACCCCTTTGAAAGACTTACCACAACCGATAGGCCATGTGATCGGACAACAAGCGATCTTCAGCTCATTTTCGACTTCATCCATCAGCTCCATCGGATCACGAATATCACGGTCGAGCTTATTCATGAATGTCAGGATTGGCGTGTCACGCAGGCGGGTAACTTCCATCAGCTTACGGGTACGATCTTCAACACCTTTTGCCGCATCAATAACCATCAGACAGCAGTCAACCGCTGTCAGAGTACGGTAAGTATCTTCAGAGAAGTCTTCATGCCCCGGCGTATCCAGCAGGTTAACCAGACAATCGCCATAAGGAAACTGCATCACTGAGGTGGTAATGGAAATACCACGTTGTTTTTCCATTTCCATCCAGTCTGATTTAGCATGCTGATTGGAACCCCGGCCTTTTACCGTTCCCGCTTTCTGAATTGCCTGTCCGAATAACAGGACTTTTTCAGTAATTGTTGTTTTACCCGCATCAGGATGCGAAATTATTGCAAATGTGCGCCGTTTCGCAACTTCTTGCAGAAATGGAGAATTTGACATCTATTGAAATCTTCTATTCTGTACGCGGATCGATACCATATTGAGGTGCCATCAGAGACCCTTAATCCATCCAATCCGGTATGTTAATTGGAATTAGCGTTTATTTTCGCTGAACTTGGCGTTATAAACAACTAATGATACGCAAGATGATGATGCAGAAAATCATCATGACTTCATCAGATTCAATCTACATTCCCTTTCTCCTGAATCGCAAAAGTTCATATACGGGTATGTCACTCATACTCACCCAAACAGCGGTAACGCCATAATAATGGCATCTTCCTTACCTGTCGCGGTCGGGTAATAATTTTTGCGGATGGAAACTTCGTTGAAGCCCAGATCTTCATATAACCGAATTGCAGACTGGTTGGAACACCGGACTTCAAGCCATAACGTATTTATCTGTTTTTCAGGTAATGTGTCAATCAGATAATTTAATAGCGTTCTTCCATGCCCTTGTGATTGATATTCCGGATGGATAGCGATATTAAATAGCGTTGCTTCATCCAAAATATACTGGGTTATTGCAAAACCAATTATCTGGTTATTAAGCTCGATCTTATAATTGAGATAACGCTCTCCCTGATTAGAGTAGAATGTTGTCTCACTCCACGGAAAGGGGTGGCTGGCCTGTTCTATCTGGAAGGCCGCGGGAAGATCAGCGGGAGTTAATAGAGAAATATTCTTCATAATGGTAAATTTGTTGCCAAAGAGAACGTTTTGCATCCCCATCAAGGGATAAGTCATTTAATGCCGGGCTTCTCAAAGAAATCCCTTGTATTGATAAGGTAATATCAACCCCCAGCAGCCAGCATGGGCAGCGGATTGATTCCGAAAGCAGCTCAACATCTTTTGTTGTGATGCAATAAACTAATGAGGCATCAATCCCCATGGCTGTGAAAATATCAGCAAGTAATGAATGGCTTAAGTCAATGTGATCATGGGTAATGATCAACAGACGGGTTGAGTCAGGGATGAGGACAGATAATTCACCCCGCAGGGCCGCAGGGTTACGCAGAACCCATTGGGTGATACCCAACCGGGTTAGTGATCTGTCACGCTTCGTCATCGTGTTTTATTCCATCTGCCATAAAAAATAACAGGTAATATATACCCAGTAGATTTCAGGCTATCAGCAGTAAAACTGTCACCTGAAAGATGAGCGGTATAGTATCAGAGGGCTTATCTCTGCGCCAACAACATGGCATCCCAGCTTTGCCCAAAGATAATTATGACCGGATAAAGACCTATAAGGAGCTATACATAGATGTCAGCATTAACACCGGCCAGTGAAGTTATCCTGCGCCATCAAGAGCAATTCCACTCCCATCATCTGCTCTTCGCAGGCGATCTTCAGGATACACTGGCAACGGAAATCGAAGCCGCAAGTGTACGGGTACACACTAGTCAATATCATCACTGGCAATCCCTGATCCGTACATTAGGTGATAATGCTCAGTTTGGCCTGACGGCTGATAAAGCGTTTGTCAAAGATTGCGATACGCTGATTTATTACTGGCCAAAAAGCAAGCAGGAAGCCCGTTTCCAACTCCGCAGCCTGTTTTCAATCCTGCCTGTCGGAACAAATATTTTTATTGTCGGCGAAAACCGCAGTGGTGTGCGTAGCGTTGATAAGTTGATGGAAGGTATTGTTACTTTCCGCAAAGTCGATACTGCCCGCCGTTGCAGCCTTTTTTATGGTCAGCTTGAACAACAGGTTCAGTTTGATCAGAACAACTGGTGGCATAGCTATCAGGTTGGGGATACCATCGTCAATACACTGCCCGGCGTATTCAGTCAGGATGATCTGGATGTCGGCAGCCGTCTTCTGCTTTCCACTTTTGATAAACCGATTTCCGGCAACTTGCTGGATATTGCCTGTGGCTCTGGTGTGCTGGCCGCAGTGTTGGGTAAAAATAATCCCGATTTGTCACTGACTCTCAGCGATGTCAATGCAGCCGCCATAACATCCAGTAAAGCAACATTGAAAGCCAATAAACTGGAAGGAAATGTTATCACCAGCAACGTCTATTCTGCTATTGAAGAGAAATTCAACTGGATAGTCTCTAATCCGCCATTCCATGATGGTCTGAAAACCAGTATGGCAGCCGCTGATGACATGATACGTATGGCACCAAATTATCTGAAATCCGGTGGTAAATTCCGCATCGTAGCAAACTCGTTTTTGCCTTATGCTGATTTACTGGATAGCGCTTTCGGCAGTCACGAAGTCCTTGCCCAGACAGGTAAATTCAAAATTTACCAAGCCACCAAGAAGTAACAGACAAAAGACCGCTATTGCCCATCTCCCCGGAAGGGCAATAGCAACATGTCGATTTTTACATCAGTCATGCTTTCTTGCGATAAATAATGATTGACGCCAGCCGTAAAATCTCTAGAATGCGCCCCCATGCTATCTGTTTAAAGATGGTATCTGAATTTGCGAGGGTGGCGGAATTGGTAGACGCGCTAGCTTCAGGTGTTAGTGTTCTAACGGACGTGGGGGTTCAAGTCCCCCCCTTCGCACCAAATCAGATAGTTATCATTAAACAAATCAGATAAATAACAGTACCTGCGAGGGTGGCGGAATTGGTAGACGCGCTAGCTTCAGGTGTTAGTGTCCTAACGGACGTGGGGGTTCAAGTCCCCCCCTTCGCACCACTGTTACTATTTATCTGATTTTCCTCTTGTTACTTTTATTTTCCCCTCCCTATGTTATTAACATATCCAGTTTCTTAATCCTATTTCACCATCGCATCCCTGAACTCAAATTCCCTCTATTATCTGTTATATCTCCTCAAAACTATCACTATTCCCTGAGAAATCTAAAAAATCAATTTTTATAAATTAATATTATTAAATTTATTTATACATAATAAATCCATAAATAATAACAAGTTATTACTTATACTTTAATTTAAAAAAACAGACATTAAATCATTTAATTAATACGGTAATTATTTTATTATTTTTTCTGGCGTAATTTAAATATTGAAACTAACATTAATGTATATTTACTGAGAATGCCATGCTGATTATTAATATTCGAGACATGATTAATTATCATGAAATATCAAAAAACACACCTATTTCATTAAAAGGTAATAAACCTATTCTTTATCATTCAGAGAATATGCTATTCATAAAATAATCAAGCGCTGCCCATGGTACATATGAATGTAAAGAGACATCAACAACCCATTAAATATACAACAAACGATACGGATCCTAATCAAGTTAATTACCAAAGATTTACCCATCGCACACAAAATAAAGGAGATCTTTACCTTTGGTTTCTTTGGGGTAAATATAGCGCGCAGAGAATCGCTGGTGCTAATTATACAATAAAAAAATATATGATGAGAAGAGCCGCTCCAGTATTCAAAGGGAAGCTACTCCACAAGAAAATATATTTACGACACCACGCACCGATGCTATTAGCGTGAGCCTACTTTTTTTCGAAAGTCCAGCGATTAATTTTTGGGATCATGAATCTGATCAAATTCCACAATTCAAATTTCACGATATTTATGGCAATGAATCAGTCTGGCTAAATGGATGCAGAAATTTCCGGCTTCCATCATATCCTTTCCTCAAAAATAGGTGATAACTATGAGCGATAATTTTTTCTCTCAGGCGACAAATTTCCAGAGTTCCGCCACAGGCAGTGTAGATCCGCGCACCGGGTTATTTAATTGTACGATGCCGCTGGCACATCTGATTGGAAATACCCTACTGGGGCCGGAGCTGACGCTGGCGCTGTCCTACAGTCCGCTGAACCCGATGAATATCGGGTTTGGTGTGGGTTTTTCGCTCGGGCTGACACACTATGATAGAGAAAACCAGCTGTTGATGCTCTCTACCGGCGAACGGTATAAAGTCTATGAAACGGATGATTCGGTTTCTTTAAAGCAGTATAAGCAGGATGTAGTGCGGTTTGAAAAGGATGTCACGAAGAATGTTTACCGGGTTATCCATAAATCGGGGCTGATGGAAATCCTCAGTGGTCCCTTGAATGTCTATAATCTTAAAATACCAATGCGCATTATCAACCCGTTGGGGCACTCCCTGAAACTAGCGTGGAATTACGAGATAGTCGGCCTTCCCCGCCTTGCCACGATATCAGATGATAATCAGACGCTACTCAACATCGATTATCAAACCGATATTTATACTGACATGACAGTCTGGCCCGAATCAACGGAATCGTATACCATCCGCCTCATCTTTGAGAATGATCGGGTCACTCAAATTCGTAATAATGTCGATCAGCAGACATTAAGCTGGGGATTGGAATATAAATCAGACAGCGGTTTTCTGACCCGGATTGCTTCGCCGACAGGATTCGTTGAATTTGTCGATTACAACTCGGATGGTCACCAGTTTCCCGACGAGGCCGGCCTGCCGCCTTTACCCTATGTTACCCAATACACACAACAGACAAAAAATTCCCCTGATGTCATCAGGTACTATAAATATACCGAATCTAATTTTCTGGGTTACGGAAATCAGGAGAGCTGGAAAGAGGACGAAGATTACCTCCTCTACGGCAAGATGACCTATTACCTCTACGGCTCCACCGAGTACTGGAACAACGGCAGCGAACAGCGCCACATTATCCGGCGTTACAATAGCTACCACCTGCTGGTTACTGAAAACGTGCAGCAAAACAGTTGCCAGCGCCAGCATGAAACGCACTATTATGCTCAAATCGGGCAGGAATTTGCTCAGCAGCCCCCGCAGTTTCAGTTGCCAAAATCCGCTACCGTCCGGTTTATCACTCAGGCGGATCAACCGGACGATGCCCCGCTGACGAGAGAGGAAACCACGCAGACAGAATTTGATACAGCAGGCAACCCCACCGTACAGATTGCTCCGGACGGTACCCGAACCGAATGGGTGTACTACCCGGCTGAAGGCGAAACATCCACCAAGGATAACACGGTATACTGCCCGGCAGATCCGCACGGGTTTGTGCGTTACTTAAAATCGAAAAAAATCATTCCCCCGCCGGTCACCGGCTATGACGATGTGCCCGTCCATCAGGAGATCTACCGCTATGCTTCCCTGCCCACACGCCCCGATAGCCTGACAGATCATGCGGTGGTGTGTACCCGTCAGGAAGTATACAGCGATGAGACCTTGCTGCATACCCGCCAGACCGAGTACCGGGATCAGCCGGAGGATCCGCATCATGGGCGAGTGGACTCGGTGGTAGAAACCGTGTATAGCCTGCAGGATCCCGCTTCCGCGCAACCCAGCTCCCCGTGGAACAGTCAAAAAACCTTCGTCTATGCCCTGAACGCGGGTCAGCTCCGGTGTACCACACAATGGTGCGGGCATGACGGATTAACGCTCAGTAGCGTACAGGAAAAATCCTGTCTCAGCGGTAAAATCGGCTATCAACAAAATCCGCAGGGCTGCACGACACACTACCTCTATGATGCGCTGGGCCGTTTGTTGACGCAGAAGGATAATGCCAACACCGATTATGCCCGTGAGAAGGGGTACACATATGCCCTTGAAGCGCCGGGTGTCGTTACCACAACGCAGACCGATGTCTGGGGAAATCAGGCCCGTTGCCAGGCTGATGGGCGCGGGCAGGTTTATCAACTGGACATTCTGGCGAAAAAACTGGACATTCTGGCGAAAGAACAAGCGACTACAGACTGGTACCTCCTCTCAAAGAACGGGCGGGATAGCTGGGGGCGGGTGGTGACGCAGTCTCACCATGACACACTACCGACCGGCCCTGATCCTGCGCAGCCCGATACCGTGAAGACGTGCTCGATCTCCCTTAACCAGCAGATCACCTACGATGACTGGGGACAACCCAGCCTGATTACCTCGGATACAGGCCAGCGTAGCCGGCAGGTGTTTAATCCGGTGACCCAGATCACCCGCTGCACTACTGAGGTGGATGGCCTGACATTCGGTTATACGGAAACGGCCTACAATCTGCGACATCAGCCTCTGACGGTAACGCTGTATGACAGCCAGGGCCAATTCGTCAGCCAGCAACAGAACGAGTATGACGGGCTGGGGAGGTTGCGGGCCACGGTGGATGCACTGGCACAGAAAACGCAATACACCTATGACGCTTTTCATCGCGTTGCGACGATAACGTACAGCGATGGTACCGTGGTGCAGAAAAGGTATGCGTCGTTCAGTACGGATAATTTAGTGACGCAAATTGTGGCGGACGGGAAAGTGCTGGGTCAGCGGGTGTTCGACAGCCTGCATCGGGTCACCTCGGTCACGGTAGGCGGTCGGACACATCAGGCAACCTATACCTGTAGTAATCCGGCGCCTGAGACAGTCACTGACCCGCTCAAACAGACGGTTCACCAACAGTATGAACCCCGTCTGGGAAATGCCTTGCTTCAGCGAACCACCGCGGGGATCACCCAAACCTTTAGCTATGACGCCAAAACCGGCGCGATGATAAACGCGGTGACAGAAAAACAGGTATCACAGCAGTGCGAGTATACCCCCGACGGCTTATTGCGGCAGGAAACGACCACGTTTAACGATACCGGTGTGGCCAGGCATACTCAATACACGTATTCCCCGGGCGGCCAGCTGACGGCCTGTCAGGATGTGACTGGCACCCGCCGCCAGCGGTATTTTGATACACAGGGCCGTCCTGTAATGATAACAGACAGCGCGATAAACGTGACGATGTCCTATGATACTGCCAGCCGGTTAAACTGCTGGACGGTACACGATAACGCCCAGTCGCAATCACTGACCACTACACTGACCTGGGATGACCTCGGCCGGGAAACGGAACGCCGGATTGACAGTGGAACGGACGTACTGACCCTGAAGCAGACCTATACGGTGCTCGGTCAGCTCGCCAGCCGGGAAACCCGTTCACAGCAGGCCGGGTTGTTGCGTCAGGAAAGTTATACCTATGATGTCGCCCGCCGCTGGCTGACAGATTACCAGTGTTCGGGCACGGAATGCCCTCAGGATGCGTATGGCATGAACCTGCGCCGCCAGCAGTTTACCTATGACCGGTTGGGCAATATGCTGACCTGTGTGACTACATTGGCGGATAATAGCCGCGACACCGCCACCTTTACCTACAGCCCGTCCGATCCCTGCCAGTTATACCGCATTACCCATACGCACCCGGCCTACCCGGCGAAGATCACGCTGACCTACGATGCAGACGGCCGGTTGATTCAGGATGAGAGCGGGAACCAGCTGACCTACGATGCGCTGGGGCGGCTGATCTCAGTGACGCTGAAAGAGAAAATCAGCACGTACGGGTATGATGCCGCAAACCGACTGGTTCTGCACCGGCTGGACAATACCGGGACACAGGAGCTGTACTATCAAGGTAATGCTCGCGTCGCAGAAGTGCAGCGTGAAAGCGGCACGACAACCCGTCTGGTGCATGCGAACGGCACACCGGCCGCAGTAATCACCGGTGATAAGACCCATTTACTGGGCACCGATGGGCAGGGCAGTCTGCTGATAGACCAACCGGGCAGCGGCACACCGACCCGTTATCGTTACACCCCCTATGGCCAGCAGGCAGCCGATGAGCAGAACACGGCACTGCCCGGTTATACCGGAGAACGTGCCGACCCGACAGGAGGGGGTTATCATCTGGGCAATGGCTACCGCACCTATAGCCCGGTGCTGATGCGGTTTACCGCACCGGACAGCTTAAGTCCATTCGGGGCTGGAGGCCTCAATCCGTATGCTTACTGTTTGGGTGATCCGGTCAACCACAGCGATCCGAGCGGACATATGAGCTGGAGCAGTATTTTCGGCATCGTGCTTGGTACGGTTGGCCTGTTAGCGGGGCTGGCCATGGCCATTCCGACCGGCGGTGCCTCGTTGAGTATAGACGGTGCGATTATAGCGGGTATCGGCTTTTTGGGAGATGCGACCGGCATTGCCAGTGCGGCCACCGAAGAGAGTAACCCGCAGGCCTCCGCCATACTGGGTTGGGCCTCGCTCGGGCTGGGGGCATTGAGTCTGGGCAGTGGATTGCTGGGCGGGCTGACTCGCGGGATGCGGCAGGTGGGTGAGCAGCTGTCCGACAGTTTTGCCCATGGGCTGAGTGGCAGAGGCGCGGCTCAGGCAGGAAGCAGTAGCCACTACGCAGTGACAACAGCTGAAACCGAGTATACTCGTAATTTTAGGAAATTGATGAACTTAGGTGGTTCTGAACTTATTGATAATCAAATGAATACTATTCAGATTGATTGGAATGCCGCTCGACCTCTAATTCCAGAAGGTGAGTATGGGGCAAGTTACAATACACTTTTAAAACTAGGGCTTGATGAATCTCCATCTGGAAGTAATGTATGGAAATTAAAAACGGATGCGTCGGGGTTAGATCGTATTATGGGTGGTAGTCATCATGTAAATATCACAAGAAACACTTACGAAAAATTATATTTGCCATTTATTAATGATGCAACATTAGTTACTCATGCTTCAAATACTAATAATATACGAGCTATAATTGATCACCATATATTAAATAGAATTCCGTTTGATGCAAACATCATGGATTCAATAAGGATATATTGGTCTGCAAGTCATTATAGTGGGACATTTAAAGATTGGCTTGTCGCTGAAATGGTATTAAGATACCCTAATAATGAACAAAGAATAAGAAATATGTCAAATAATATTGTTATTGATGATTCAGAGACTTTTTCTATGTTTTATAACCATTACTCTAGTTAACAGTTCATTTATGAACTTGTTATTAAATGTTCTTATATTATTTAATAATTAGTTTTTTATCTGCATATTATCCATGACACGAAATTAACCTGAAGATAAATCCGGCAAAACCATTATCTCCCCATAAGAGGTAGATAATGGTTTACCATGAAAAATAAAAGATAACTTTATCTATGATCTTATTTCAATTTTATGAGGTACTAATTTTACTTCATTTCAGCTTATATTATCGAATTTATCCTAATCCGATCATTCGTACTGATTATACGTTATTAAACCATTCAGAATTGAACGATGATATTGATCGGGTACATCTTGTCTTATTGTTTCAACCCCATCGCATCACGTATGGTAAAGAACAAATCTGTCTGATCAGTCAAGCCAACGACATTAGCCGCATGTGGGCCATAAGCAGCGACACGTAACTGCGTTCCCGTATGATGTTGCTTACCTTCCTCTGAGTTACCATAATTTACCGTAATAACCGCACCATCTTTGGTAATCAATGAACGAGTCAGGCCGGGTGATTTAACATCATTAGCAACAATCTGGCTGGAATGGGCATGATCAGCGGTAACGATAACTAACGTATCTTCATGCTGTCTGGCATATTTCAGCGCAGCCTGAACAGCTTCATCCAGTGCCACCGTTTCCCCTATTTGGGCGCAAGGGTTAGCTTCATGGTCTTGCTTATCAATCGAAGCACTTTCTACCTGCAAGAAAAACCCATTTTTGTTAGTCTTGAGCAAATCAATCGCTTTCTCTGTTAGCTGTACCAATGTCGGTTCATCAGAGCTACGCTTTGCATTAACCTGGCACTTCACCGGTGCTTCATTAAGATTACCGTGATAAACCGCTTTTGGCCCCTCCCAAATCACATCCATATTTCCATTGCTAAATATGCCTAATAACGGCTTTTTCTGACTGGCTTCTTTAATATTGCCCAGTGATTTTATATCCGTTACCCATTGATAGCCTTGGTTTAATGCCTGTTGCTTTAGGGTATTTCCTTTATTAGCTCCGGCTGTTGATTGTTGATCAAAATATTTAGCCCCTCCTCCCAGAGTGACATCAGCACGCGCTGTCAAAAGTTGTTCCGTGATAGAACCTTTGCCACCTTTATCCAACACTTCCGTCGGGCATTTTTCTAAAGTTTCCTGTGGATCCCGGCATTTACGATTGGTGATATGCGCATATAACGCGGCAGGGGTTGCGTCCTGAATTTCAGCTGTCGTCACATTTCCTGTGGCTTTTCCATTCTGCTTTGCCAATTCCAGTAATGACTGATGTGGCTTGCCGAAAACATCAATGCCCAGCGCACCATTATAGGTTTTCACTCCTGATGCCCATGCGGTAGCTGAAGCAGCGGAATCCGTGACATAATCTGGTTTCTTAGTTTCTTTATCCAGCGAGTAGTGCGTATATTGCCCCGTGAAAGGAAGAGCATCGATTCCCTCGAAAAAACCACCAGCACCTTGCGCGTAGTTGCGGGCCAGCGTAATTTCAGAATCCCCCATGCCATCACCAATAAACAAAATGACATTCTTCGCTTTTGTATTATTTAAGGCTGCTTTGAGTGCATCAGTTTGATCCTGAGTCAGGCGACGGGCACCACCAAACTGAGTAAGATCACCATGAGCGGAACGTTTTTCTGCCATGATATTATCCGCACTATTTTTAGCTTGCGCAGATAAACATACACCTGACGCTAATATAGCGACAGCCATAGCAAGAATATTTTTTGTACGATTATGAAATGTAGAGCGATGGGACAGGTCATTACAGGACATAGGTGATTCCTTATGATCGGGAGAATTAAAAAACACCTTCTACCCAAATAGTAAACACCCAATATGGCATTATTGTGAAACAGAAATGACACATTTATGACAATGCTTATACAGTATTATGGAAATATTTTTTTGGATCAATGACTTTGGAAACATCAGCCTAAAACCATTTTTCAACATTGATAAATGATTAAGTTGCCTCGTTTTGACTGACACGAAGCAACTTTAAATTTCTTAAGCATCAATACACTGCAACTATCAATACCGTATCATGACTGATTTCAGTTCTGTGTAATACTCGATGAATGCCTTGCCAAACTCCCGACCGAATCCTGATGATTTTATCCCTCCGAATGGAAGAGCAGGATCAAGATGAGTATGCATGTTAACCCACAAAACACCGGCCTGAATACGCGGGATCATTCGCATCGCCTTGCTGAGATCATTCGTCCATAAGCTGGCGGATAAACCGAATGGCGTTGCATTCATCATAGCAATCAGCTCCTCCTCGTCATCATAACTGAGGAAAGTCCCTATCGGCCCGAATGTCTCTTCTTTCATCAACGTATCATCTGCACTTTTGGCTCGGATCACGGTGGGCATTACAAAAAAGCCTTTCCCTTCCAGTGCATGGCCGCCATAGACAATTTCATTCCCTTCCTGACGCGCTTTTTCAAACAGGGACAGAATTTTTTCATAGTGCTCTTTATTTGCCAAAGGCCCCATTTCCGTCGTTTCATCAAGGGGAGAACCAATTTTCATCGCTGACAGACGTTCAGAGAGTAACTTCAAAACCGCATCCATATGAACAGAAGGAATATAGAAACATTCTGCTGCTGCACAGATTTGCCCCTGATTCAGATATCCGGCTTCCAATATTCCATCAACCATCTTCTCGACGGGTACATCTGACAGGAAAGCCGCTGCGTTTTTGCCACCCAGCTCCAGCGTTGCACGGAACTGCCCCTGTTCCATAACAGATTTACCTATAAGTTTCCCTGTAGGTACTGATCCGGTAAAAGATACTTTGGAACACAACGGATGAGTCAACAGCGTAGTTCCTACACCGGCTCCGGAGCCATTAACGATATTAATCACGCCATCAGGAATTCCGGCTTCTTTTGCCAGTTCCGCCACGCGCAGCATTGTTAACGGGGTATATTCGCTTGGTTTCAGAACAATCGTACAACCGCAGGCCAAAGCAGCCCCCAGTTTCCAGATGGCAATCATAATCGAGAAATTCCAGGGAATAATCCCGACAACCACGCCGACAGGTTCACGGCGGGTAAAGGCGGTATATTCTTCACCCTTAAAAGATGGCAAAGAAACATTCAATGTTTCACCACTTATTTTACTCGACCAGCCAGCAAAATAGCGCAAGTATTGGGCGGAGGCTTCAACCTCCAGCATACGTGATAACTGAATGGTTTTTCCTGAACATAGAGTTTCCAACTGGGCAAGTTCTTCGCTATGTTTTTGCAGCAAATCCGCCAGCCGTATCAGGCAATTTCCACGTTCCATCGGTGAAGTCCGAGCCCATGAACCATGAAAAGCATCAGATGCAGCCTGCATAGCAGCATTGGCTTCGACCTCACTTCCCTGATTAACGGTAGCGATCATCTCATCAGACGCGGGGTTGACGACTGAAAAGGTTTTATCTCCCTGACCACGAACGGATTGCCCATTGATGTAATGGCCATGAGAACGCTGCAAAAAAGCCGTAACGGACGCCAGCAAAGTGATGTCACTCATGATGTTATCCTCCGTCAGCCTGAAATCTGAGAATTGATACACGCCATATAATGTTTCACGAAGCGTTCACTGGTAATTTCCCACAAAACTTCCGTACCTTTGGCTGCAAACCATGAATCACCTTTGTGATATTCGACCACAACACCGGTTTTAACATCCGTCAGTTTCACAGAACCTTCATGCACCGTTGCCATTTCATCAAAGGGATAAACCATCTTAAATTTCCCTCTGGTACAGGCAAAAATACCACAGGTCAGATTATCATTTGGTTCCCCGTGAACCATGGCAACACTTGCCTGTGGATCACCTTCTACGACAACAGAACCAAGATTAGTTACACTGCCAATCGGCATTAATTCAGGAAGTGATTTCTCTAACAATAACGGCTTTATCATGACTTTTACCTTTCAGAATTTATTGTGCAAAAAAAGAAATTTATTGTGCAAAAAACCGTGAAAACCCAAAAATCAGTAAAACTAACGACGCCCTTTCCAGTAACCTGAAAGCTGATGCCAGCTCTTTCCGAGGGAAAGATAGACATGCCTCAGTTGCTCTTTACCAATAACATTCATATGCGGGATAGAGCTCAGCAAAGAATAACGATCGGAACCCTCACTCATACCTTCTGCCAGCACTTTACAGATAATATGACTTGGTGTTACTCCAAACCCTGAATACCCCTGAACGTAAAAGACATTGTTATGCTGTGGCAAAGAACCTATTTGCGGGAACAGGCTAACGCTACAGCACATCGGGCCTCCCCATGCCAGTTCAATCTTCACGTCTTTCAGGTAGGGATAAACATCCAGCATGCGATTCCGGTTCCATGCTTTTAAATCAGAAGGGATATATTCGAGATACTGCGTTGCGCTACCAAACAATAGCCGGTTCTCTTTAGTCACCCGCCAGTAATTGATGATGGGACTGATATCGCTATAGGCTCCGTGGATAGGGCTGACTCTTTCAATCATTTCGTCTGACAGCTCTTCTGTCATTAACTGAAATGCGTAAGTATTGATTGTTTTTTTATAAATTGTTGGTTCAAGACCATTCAGAAACGCATTACATGCCCACAACATTTTATTTGCCCGTACCGAACCCATTGCAGTACGGACGGTAACTCTTGGGCCATATTCAACATTCAAAACCTGACTGTTTTCGAAAATTTTGACGCCGTACTCTGTAACGGCCTTAGCTTCCCCTAACAACAGATTCAGAGAGTGAACATGCCCACCTCCCATATGTTTCAATGCAGAGGTGTACAGATCTGAACCGATGACTTTTTTAACATCTGAACCGGTATAAAGCTCAATTTCATCATCAGGACAGGCTGCCTGAAACTCTTTCAGCCAACCTTGCAACGTCTTATCCTGCCTGGAGTTATAACCTAAATAGCCATAACCCGGGCAAAAATCCGCATTGATATTATATTTGGCAATCCGCTCCCGGATTATTCCTGCGCCCATATTGCTGATTTTAAATATGGTCTCCAGACCTTTCTCACCGACATGGCGTTTAATCCGATCCAAATCATGACCAATGCCAGCCATAACCTGCCCGCCATTACGCCCTGTTCCTCCATATCCAAGCGTTCTTCCTTCCAGAATCGCTATATTGGTAATGCCTTTTTCTGCCAGCTCCAATGCTGTATTTACACCAGAAAACCCACCACCAATGATAACGACATCAACATCCAGATCTTCTGTCAATGTTGGAAAGCGAAGATCATATTTTTTAGTTGCTGCATAGTATGTTAATGAATCGATCTGATTATTCATATTACACCCCGTGAGCATCAGTCTATACCCTGATATGTTCAGGGATACCTGTGCATTGACTGAATGTTATTTATTCAATTAACGTTTTTTATTCAAGCGATATGATAAATCGAGATCAAAAAACATTAATAAATTAATAAACACACGAATTTGCCATCTGCGATTTCTTATCATTTATATATGAATCACACGCAATTAAAATGCTCAAACCCTTTGTTGTTTATATGTTAATTAAATCACAATAATCAGAATAATTATTAACAAGATTACATTTTTTATCATGTCGTTTTGTGATGGTCAGCGGAGGAATTTTTATTGATGGTGAATTATTCTTGGTGAGTATATTTACTTTAGGCACCATAAAAGGAATGAATATGTCTCCCAAGAAAATTATTCTCGATTGCGACCCTGGTCATGATGATGCCATTGCTATGCTGCTTGCTCATGGCAACCCTGATATCGAACTCTTAGCTGTGACAACTGTTGTGGGCAACCAAACTTTAGATAAAGTTACCCATAATGCGCTTTCCATTGCCCGTATCGCTAATATCCGTGATATTCCTTTTGCTGCCGGCTGCTATCGGCCGCTGGTCAGGGAGATCAAAACGGCTCCTGACATTCATGGAGAAACGGGACTGGATGGCCCTATTTTGCCTGAGCCGGAAATAAAACTAGACGCTCGCCATGCCGTAGATTTAATCATTGATATCATCATGGAACATCCGCCCAAAAGCGTCACATTAGTCCCAACCGCAGGCTTGACGAATATTGCTCTGGCTGTGCGTAAGGCACCACAAATTGTGGAGAGAGTAAAAGAAATTGTATTAATGGGAGGGGGTTACCATGAAGGTAACAGAAGTGCTGTTGCCGAATTCAATATATTAATCGACCCGGAAGCGGCACATATTGTTTTCAATGAAAAATGGCCGCTGACAATGGTCGGATTAGATCTCACCCATCAGGCACTGGCAACACCGGACGTTACTGAAGAGATAGCCAAAATAAATACACGCCCTGCTCAGTTTGTGTTGGATTTACTCCAATTTTATGGAAAAAGTTATCGGATGACACAACGGGGTTTCGACTACCCTCCTGTTCATGACCCTTGTGCTGTCGCTTATGTTATTGATCCCAGTGTCATGAGCACACAAAAAGTTCCTGTTAATATCGAAATGTCTGGAACCTTAACCACAGGCATGACTGTCGCTGATTTTCGCTTTCCGCCTTCAGAGGACTGCCATACCCAGGTTGCGGTAAAACTGGATCAGGCCAAATTTTGGCGACTGGTCATTGATGCCCTAAAAAACATTGGTGAGACCGATCACTGAGAAAGCTACCTGACAAACAGACCAAAATCACCTTTGAGTTAGTTGTATAAGCTCAAAGGTGATAAAATTTCACTTTCAGAATGATATAAGAAACAGAACAACGAATTATTTAACCGGAAGAGATAGAAGCTTTAAAATCGAACAATTCATTCAGCTCAATCTGCAACCCATTCGCAATCACATAAATAATTTCTAAGGTAGGATTTCTGACACCGCGCTCAATACCGCTGACGTAGGTTCGATCCAAACCACACTTATCGGCAAAAGCCTCCTGCGACATCCCGGCTTCTTTCCTGAGATATCTGATCCTTTGCCCGAAAAGGGATTTGATGTTGTTAGGTGTTTTCATCCGATAAGTATCGATTCGTGTTACTTATCCGACCACGGACTATAAGTCACATTTAAATCTAAGTTATGTTATTATGTGTGACTCATAGTCTACTGATAAATTATTTCTTTTTAATTGAAAAATGACAGGTAACCGGAGAAATTAAAAATGGAAAATAAAGATTGGCACTCCGCCGATATCATTGCTGAATTGAAAAAACGTGGCACAACATTGTCAGAAGTCTCACGTACGGCGGGGCTGGCATCATCAACACTTGCGAATGCTCTACAACGCCACTGGCCGAAAGGAGAGCGTTTAATCGCAACCGCGCTGGGACTTACGCCAGAAGAGATATGGCCTTCTCGTTATGAAAAAAAGTAAGCAAAATAAAACCCAGCATAATGCTGGGTTTTATTTTAATGTTAATCAATGAATTACAGGAAATCAGCTGGCAAGTTTCAAGCCAATAATGCCAACCACAATCAGGCCAAGACTTAATATTCTGGCAATATTTGCAGACTCACCCAATACCATAATCCCAAAAATCGCTGTACCTACCGCCCCAACACCTGTCCAAATCGCATAGGCTGTTCCTGCCGGAAGACTTTTCATAGCATAAGCCAGTAACCCTACGCTGATAGTCATCGCACTGGCAGTGATCAAACTCGGCACTAAACGGGAAAAACCCTGTGTATACTTCAGGCCCACAGCCCATACGACTTCAAATAAACCCGCAATGAGAAGTATCAACCAAGACATGTTTTAACCTTATATCTAATGGAAGCGGGGCCGTCCCCAATGAGATGACGTTTATCCGGGTCGTCCCAGATAACGATAGGAAATGAAAAGGGATTATAACGATCAACCCAAACCGCTGCAATGGTCGTAAAAATGACCATAAAAAAACCGCAACCTCTGGACGAAGAGGCTGCGGTTTTTCTAAAATAACAAAGCGAGATTATTTCACGCGAGAAACGTATTCGTTAGAACGGGTATCAACTTTGATGACTTCACCGATCTGGACAAACAAAGGTACTTTTACTACCGCGCCAGTGCTGAGAGTAGCTGGTTTACCACCAGTACCTGCGGTATCACCTTTCAGGCCTGGATCAGTATCAACAATTTCCAGCTCAACGAAGTTTGGTGGAGTCACAGCGATAGGACGGCCATCCCACAGAGTCAGAACACATTCTGCCTGATCGATCAGCCATTTAGCATTGTCACCAACGGCTTTCACATCTGCAGCTAACTGCTCGAAAGTTTCGTTGTTCATGAAATGCCAGAATTCACCGTCGTTGTACAGGTAAGTCAAATTGACATCCATAACATCTGCACTTTCAACAGAATCGGTTGATTTAAAAGTTTTTTCTAGCAGTTTGCCAGAAATCAGCTTACGAATACGAACACGGGCAAATGCCTGCCCTTTACCCGGTTTAACAAATTCACTGTCAAGAATAGCGCACGGCTCGCCATCTAACATGATTTTAAGACCTGAACGGAATTCATTGGTACTATAAGTAGCCATGGAGATCCTCTAATTTTTAACGAAATGGCTTAGCCAAAAAATGGCACACATTATAACCCATATTCACCCTGCCAGAGAAGTCTGGCTACAACAACTTACTGATGTTATCACTGATCCCAGTGAGTTGTTGCAATTGTTATCCCTGAACACGCACGCCTTATTGAAAGAAGGTAATGAGGCGCGACGCCTGTTTCCCTTGCGTGTGCCAAGAGCATTTGTATCACGAATGAAAAAGGGCGATCCGCAGGATCCCTTATTACTACAGGTTTTAACTGCACGAGAAGAGTTTGATACTCCAGCCGGATTTTCCACTGATCCATTAGATGAACAGCATCCGGTCGTTCCCGGCTTGTTACATAAATATCGCAACCGGGCGTTATTAATGGTTAAAGGAGGTTGTGCGGTCAACTGCCGTTACTGCTTCCGACGCCATTTCCCTTATGAAGATAACAAGGGCAATAAAAGTAACTGGCAATCAGCACTAGAGTATATTGAACAACATACTGAGCTTAATGAGATCATTTTCTCTGGCGGTGATCCTCTGATGGCAAAGGATCACGAACTGGATTGGCTGATTACTCAACTTGAGTCTATTCCTCATATTAAACGACTACGTATTCACACCCGTTTACCCGTTGTTATTCCCGACAGAGTGACGCTTTCATTATGTAATCGTCTGGCACAATCCAATTTGCAGGTCATTATGGTCACTCATATTAACCATGCAAACGAAATTGATGAGGCATTCCGGGAGAGTATGGCGCGGCTGAAACAAGCCGGAGTCACCCTGCTGAACCAGAGTGTCCTGTTACGAGGCGTAAATGATGACGCTGATATACTGGCTGATTTAAGTAATTCGTTATTTGATGCTGGTATTTTGCCTTACTACATCCATGTGTTGGATAAAGTACAGGGTGCAGCACACTTTCTTGTCAGTGATGAAGAAGCAAAAGCCATTATGCGGGAGCTATTAACCAAAGTCTCTGGCTATCTGGTGCCGTGTCTGACAAGAGAAATCGGTGGTGAACCAAGCAAAACTCCATTGGATTTAGGGTTAAAAAATAATTAACCAGCGAGGCTTTTTAATATTTTCGCGATAACAGGCAGTGCACAGAAATTCAGACAGCTGGCTCACAATGTTGCAGGCTGTTTTTCTGGGCATTGCCCGAATTCAATATGCTGCTTATCACTTACACTCAAGGACATTTATAGACTTGACCAACCATCTTGCTGTCGAGGGGAATAAAGCTATTTAACAGCCCCTCTGACGGACTATTTACGCCATATATTACATTCCCACCCATTTCAGCTGCTTTATTACGCAAATCATTAGCCGCACCACGCATAGAACTGCTTTCACTGCCGACGCCATTAAGCCAATTACTTTGAGTTCCCGTCACTTCACCTAACCGCTGGCATTCACTACCCGGCTGAGTATCCACAAAACGCACACCGGAACCTGCTGAAGTTAATTGATTATTTGTCGTGCATCCCGCTAACAGCAACACCGATGCGCCGAGCAAAAATTTTATTCGCATGTCTTCCCTCGTTGATTACGCTAACTTCATACACTTCGTCTTTCAAATTGCCTCTTTGTTGGCCGCGACACATCTTGAAATCCATTGTGTATATTACGATGATAAATTTAATCTTTTGTATGCTATTAATAGAAGAAAGTAAAAAGGCGAGCAGAAAAATCTGCTCGCCTTCAAAGTTTTACCCTAATAGACGGGAGATCCCATCATCAGGATGAGCGCATTACATCATGCCGCCCATTCCACCCATACCGCCCATGCCGCCAGCTGCGCCTAAGTCAGCTTTGTCATCTTTTGGCAGTTCAGTGATCATCGCTTCAGTTGTGATCATCAGACCAGCGATAGATGCTGCGAATTGCAGTGCAGAACGAGTTACTTTGGTTGGATCCAGGATACCCATTTCGATCATGTCGCCGTACTGTTCAGTTGCAGCGTTATAACCGTGGTTGCCCTGACCTGCTTTAATGTTGTTCACAACAACAGATGGCTCTTCACCTGCGTTCTCAACGATCTGACGCATTGGTGCTTCCATTGCGCGCAGTGCAACACGGATACCCACGTTCTGATCTTCGTTGTCACCAGTCAGGCTTGTGATAGCCCCTGCAACGCGAACCAGCGCCACACCACCACCAGCAACAACACCTTCTTCTACTGCTGCACGGGTTGCATGCAGTGCATCGTCAACACGTGCACGTTTTTCTTTCATTTCAACTTCAGTCGCTGCACCAACTTTGATTACAGCAACACCGCCTGCCAGTTTCGCTACGCGCTCCTGCAGTTTTTCACGGTCATAGTCAGAAGTGGATTCTTCGATTTGCTGACGAATTTGACCAACACGCGCTTCAATCGCGCTTGCTTCGCCTACGCCATCAATGATAGTAGTGGTGTCTTTGTTGATAACAACACGTTTTGCCTGACCCAGATCTTCCAGAGTTGCTTTTTCCAGCTCCAGACCAATCTCTTCAGAAATAACAGTACCGTTAGTCAGGATAGCAATATCCTGCAGCATTGCTTTACGGCGATCACCGAAACCTGGTGCTTTAACCGCAGCAACTTTCACGATACCACGCATGTTGTTCACAACCAGAGTAGCCAGTGCTTCGCCTTCAACATCTTCAGCGATGATGAGCAGAGGTTTGCTTGCTTTAGCTACACCTTCCAGAACTGGCAACAGTTCACGGATGTTGGAAACTTTTTTGTCTACCAACAGAATGTATGGGTTTTCCAGTTCAACAGAACCTGATTCTGGTTTGTTGATGAAATAAGGAGACAGGTAACCACGGTCGAACTGCATACCTTCAACAACATCCAGTTCGTCTTCCAGACCAGTACCTTCTTCAACGGTGATTACACCTTCTTTACCGACTTTATCCATCGCTTCTGCGATCAGTTTACCTACAGTTTCGTCGGAGTTTGCAGAGATTGTACCAACCTGTGCAATTGCAGTGGAATCAGAGCAAGGTACGGACAGTTTTTTCAGTTCTTCAACAGCGGAGATAACTGCTTTATCAATACCACGCTTCAGATCCATTGGGTTCATGCCAGCAGCAACGGCTTTCAGACCTTCGGTGACGATTGCTTGAGCCAGAACGGTTGCAGTAGTTGTACCATCACCAGCCGCATCGTTAGCTTTAGAAGCAACTTCTTTAACCATCTGTGCACCCATGTTTTCGAATTTGTCTTCTAATTCGATTTCACGTGCTACAGAAACACCATCTTTAGTAATTACAGGTGCACCAAAAGATTTATCCAAAACAACGTTACGACCTTTAGGACCCAGAGTCACTTTAACTGCATCAGCCAGTACATTCACACCACGCAACATTTTGCTGCGAGCATCATTACCAAATTTTACGTCTTTAGCTGCCATTGTATCTTTCCTTTAAATTCGTTCAATTAAGAAGATCTGAGCGTAAGATTTTCAATTACGCTTCAACAATTGCCAGAATATCGCTTTCAGACATGATCAACACTTCTTCGTTATCGATCTTCTCTGCTTTAACACCGTAACCTTCATTAAAAATGACGATATCACCCACTTTAACATCCAGAGCTTTAACATCACCGCTTTCCAGGATGCGACCATGGCCAACAGCAAGAACTTCACCACGGGTAGATTTGCCCGCAGCTGAACCGGTCAGAACGATTCCACCAGCAGATTTAGATTCAACTTCTTGACGTTTGACGATAACACGGTCGTGTAATGGACGAATTTTCATTGATAGATCTCCTATAAATAAAGTCCATATCAGGTAAGAGGATTGATACCAGAACCCAACAGAACCAGTACCATGAAGCTACAAGTTGGGGCTTATAGGCAGTACTTCAAGGGGGGATAGCAAAAAATATTTCACTTTTTTATTACCCGTGACAATCTCAGACAGTATGAGCTGAAGTTATTTCTTATTGTGGTCATTATCATACTCATTATGATTTTTTTGATCATCGCGAGTAATCTTATTCGATGCGTCATCCTGCCTGCGCTCATACTCTCCTTCAAATGTCTGACCATGATTACTATCCTGACCATATCCACCACGAACATTCGGACGGTAAAAAGTCAGATGTGGCAGTAATTTTGCTGTCAGCAATTTTTGCACAGGCGACAACAATAATAATAGCCCGAGAAAATCGGTAAAAAAGCCGGGAATAATTAACAGGAAACCCGCAATGACCAAAGAAACACTTTTGATTGCTTCTTCCGCAGGGCTTTCTCCAGCAGCCATTTTCTGCTGCATCGACATAAAGTTCTTTATGCCCTGATTACGAACCAGAGAAACCCCAACACAGGAAGTCAGAACAACCAGTAACAGCGTTAACAGGACGCCGACCTCAGAAGCGATGCGGACAAACAGTACTGATTCGATATAAATCAGCAGACATATCAGGATAAGAGGAAACCAGCGCACGTTGTTCTCCTGTAGTTGAAGAAAATGAGTTGAATAAAATGAAATTGGAGCAATTTAAGTTAAAGCAAATTAAGTTGAAGCAACTTAAAATGAGGCAGCCCAAAATGAGGCACCTGAAAGATGAAGGATATAAGCCGGTATTCTCATCCGCTTTAGGTGCTGTGTATACTACCAAAGCGTTTTTATTACCACGAATCTCGTTTATAACCCAGCTCATTGATAGCAACATCTATAGATGACTAGTTTGTATGGATAACATATGTGGGGATAACAATAACGGTTTTCAATACTTAGGACATTTGACTTTTTACCTGAGTAACCGTGACCTCAATCACACATATGTCATTTCATTAGTAAAATCGTACTATAAAGTGATCCAGGTTCAAGGCATTTCTGACAAATCCACATATGATCGCGCCTGCAATTTTGTGGTAATCACCTAATATCACAGCGATTGCTGTCGGCAACATTATCTCAACAAACATATAACAAACAGTAAAACGTATCCAATTTAAGAAGGTTCTCATGTCAAACAACATTCGTATCGAAGAAGACCTGTTAGGTAAACGTGAAGTCCCTGCTGAAGCCTATTACGGTATTCACACTCTACGTGCGATTGAAAACTTCTATATTAGTGACCGCTCCATCAACGATGTCCCTGAATTCATTCGCGGCATGGTCATGGTAAAAAAAGCGGCAGCACTGGCAAACAAAGAACTCCATACCATTCCCGGCAAAGTTGCAGATATCATTGTCAAAGCGTGTGATGAACTGCTCAACACAGGCAAATGTATGGATCAGTTCCCTGTTGATGTTTTTCAGGGTGGCGCAGGTACCTCGCTGAACATGAATACGAATGAGGTGCTGGCAAATATCGGTCTTGAATTGATGGGGCATCAGAAAGGTGAATATGAGTACCTGAACCCCAATGATCATCTGAACAGAAGCCAGTCAACTAACGATGCCTATCCTACCGGTTTCCGTATTGCTGTTTACAATGCAATCATGCAGTTGGTTGATTCAATCGAATTATTAAAAGCGGGCTTCGACAAAAAAGGTATTGAGTTCGACGATATCCTGAAGATGGGTCGTACTCAATTACAAGATGCGGTACCAATGACTCTGGGTCAGGAATTCCGCGCTTTTTCCATGTTATTAAAAGAAGAAATTAAAAATATTACTCGTACCGCCGAGCTGCTGCTGGAAGTGAACCTTGGGGCAACCGCTATCGGTACTGGTCTGAACACAGCACCTGGCTATCAGAAACTAGCTGTAGAAAAGCTGGCAGAAGTGACCGGCTTGCCTTGTGTACCTGCAGAAGATTTGATTGAAGCGACTTCTGACTGTGGTGCTTATGTTATGGTTCATAGTGCCCTGAAACGTCTGGCTGTTAAGATGTCTAAAATCTGTAACGACCTGCGTCTGCTGTCTTCCGGCCCACGTGCTGGTCTGAACGAAATCAACCTGCCAGAATTGCAGGCAGGCTCTTCCATCATGCCAGCAAAAGTAAACCCAGTTGTTCCAGAAGTTGTTAATCAGGTTTGCTTTAAAGTTATCGGTAACGATACCTGTATCACTATGGCAGCAGAAGCTGGTCAGTTGCAGCTGAACGTCATGGAACCAGCTATTGGTCAGGCTATGTTTGAATCTATGACTATCCTGAGCAACGCTTGCCGTAATCTGGTTGAGAAGTGCGTTAACGGTATTACTGCCAACAAAGAAGTCTGTGAAAGCTTTGTCTTTAACTCTATTGGTATCGTGACCTACCTGAACCCATTCATCGGTCACCATAATGGCGATATCGTAGGTAAAATCTGTGCAGAAACAGGTAAAAGCGTCCGAGAAGTTGTTTTGGAGCGTGGTCTGCTGACAGAAGCGGAATTAGATGATATTTTCTCTGTTGAGAACCTAAAAAATCCGACTTACAAAGCAAAACGTTTTGATGACTAATTAAATGATTATAATAACGAGTTCGTCTTAATTTTTAAGGCACGCTATTCCAACCGGAAGCGTGCCTTTTTAATTGGCAGCAAACACAAATTATTAACCATAGATTTTCATAAAACTAAATAAATGAAGGAGTATGTAACATGTTAGCCGTAGAATTGGTTATTGTTCTGCTGGCCATTTTTCTGGGGGCAAGATTAGGGGGAATCGGAATTGGCTTTGCGGGTGGAATTGGCGTTTTAATCCTCGCCATTCTAGGTGTAAAACCAGGCAGTATTCCATTTGATGTTATCTCAATTATTATGGCTGTGATTGCTGCAATATCAGCAATGCAAATAGCAGGCGGGTTAGACTACCTTGTCCAGCAAACTGAAAAATTACTGCGTAAGAACCCAAAATACATCACAATCCTCGCACCTATAGTCACTTACTTTCTGACTCTATTCGCAGGTACAGGGAACATCTCACTGGCAACACTGCCTGTTATTGCCGAAGTTGCTAAAGAGCAAGGCATCAAACCATGTCGTCCACTTTCGACTGCTGTCGTCTCCGCTCAAATCGGGATCACCGCCTCCCCTATCTCTGCGGCAGTTGTTTATATGGCTTCAGTTATGGAAGGGCAAGGTATCAGCTATATTCATTTGCTGATGATACTGCTGCCATCCACATTTTGTGCCATCGTGTTAATGTCATTCATCATTTCATGGCTTTTCGATTCCAAGTTGGCAAATGATCCTATCTATCAGAAACGTCTGGCTGACGGCCTGATAGAAATGCGCGGTGCATCTCAGATTGAAATCAAACCGAAGGCAAAACTCTCTGTTCTGCTATTTTTGCTGGGTGTTATCGGCGTTGTTATCTATGCGGTTATCAATAGCCCGAGTGTCGGGTTAGTGGAAAAACCACTGATGAATACCACCAACGCGATTCTGATTATTATGCTGAGTGTTGCGACGCTCACCACGGTTATTTGTTCCGTCAATACAGATGCTATTCTGAATTCGAGTACTTTTAAGGCTGGCATGAGTGCCTGTATTTGTATTCTGGGTGTTGCCTGGTTAGGTGATACTTTTGTTCAGGCCAATCTCGACTGGATTAAGGAAACTGCCGGTAACCTGATTCATTCTCGACCTTGGTTACTCGCGGTTATTTTCTTCTTCTGTTCAGCCTTATTGTATTCACAGGCAGCAACAGCGAAGGCATTAATGCCAATGGCATTAGCGCTGCATGTCACGCCATTGACTGCAATTGCCTCTTTCTCTGCTGTTTCCGGGCTGTTCATTCTGCCAACTTATCCAACTTTAGTTGCCGCAGTACAGATGGATGATACCGGCACAACCCGTATCGGACGTTTTGTTTTTAACCATCCGTTCTTTATTCCGGGTACGATTGCTGTTGGGCTGGCAGTCTCATTCGGCTTTCTGTTCGGTGGTATGATTCTGTAGCCTTCAGGCTTTATGTTTGATTTTCAGGGGGGTTAAACCCCCTGAAATATTTTCTTTCTTTTATCTTCTTCCCTGAAAAAAACACCTCTTTGCATTAATATTAATCAATCAGCTTTTTGTCACAGATTCCATCGGTTATAGTGCTCATTTTAGTCGTAGTGCCGATTCTGGTAAATTTAACCCATTGACTCCCTATAACTGGCAGGTAAAAAAATATCCTATGATGAAACGTATTCTCATATTGTTTCTACTGTTCGGTGCAATCAGTGCGTTCCCTCTTAAATCCAGTGCGCTATTTGAGCAACCCGGACAATTGGGGCAGAATCGGTATCTTCCCGCTGAACAGGCATTTATGTTTGATTTTCAGCAAAAAGGGGAACAATTGACACTAAGTTGGGATATTAAGCCCGGTTATTACCTCTATAGAAAACAGTTCGTTATCACCCCCGATCAGCAAACTTCTTTAGGCCATATTGATTTTTCCAAAGCAACAGCACATGAAGATGAATTTTTTGGCAAAACGAAGGTTTATTTTCAGTCAGCACACATCAATATCCCGATTATTGCTGCAACAAATGATTCAACACTTCAGGTGACATATCAGGGCTGCGCGGAAGCAGGCTACTGTTATCCTCCAGAAACAATCAGCGTGCCACTATACGCCGTAACCACGCCCATAAAACCATCAGCTAATGAAACACCAAAACAGCCAGAATCTAAACCTGCTGAAATAAAAACACCTCAAAGTGAATCACAGCCGCAGGAAAAAACGTTACTGAAAACGGATCAAATGCCATTTTCGCCTTTATGGGCATTATTGATTGGTATAGGTATCGCATTTACTCCATGTATCCTGCCAATGTATCCGTTAATCTCCGCTATTATTCTGGGACAGAAACGCCCTGAAAGCCTGAAACGTATCTTCTGGCTGGCAATGAGCTATGTGCAGGGAATGGCCATCACTTATACGGCCTTAGGGTTAATTGTCGCCGCAGCAGGTTTACAGTTTCAGGCCGCATTACAAAGCCCTTATATTCTGATAGGGCTTTCCGTCCTGTTTATTCTGTTAGCACTATCCATGTTCGGTATGTATTCACTCCAGCTCCCTTCTTCCGTTCAGACCCGTTTGGTGAACTGGAGTAATCAGCAAAAAAGTGGTTCCTATTTTGGTGTATTCGTCATGGGGATGCTGGCGGGCCTGATTGCATCCCCCTGCACAACCGCCCCGCTCAGCGCCATTTTACTGTACATTGCCCAAAGTGGTAACGCTGTGCTCGGTGGCCTGACACTTTATCTGTATGCACTGGGAATGGGTTTACCACTTATAGCCGTGACTTTATTCGGCCACAAATTCTTACCCCGCAGTGGCCCGTGGATGCAATATGTGAAAGAAGCATTCGGCTTTATTATCCTTGCGCTGCCAATATTTTTGCTGGAAAGAGTTCTGGGAGATGTATGGGGAATAAGGTTATGGAGCATATTAGCGGTTGCCTTCTGTGGCTGGGCTTTTTCATTGACGCTAAACCACAAAAACGGCTGGTTACGCACCCTACAGCTCATCTTACTGGCACTGGCTTTAATCGCCTCACGCCCTTTACAGGACTGGGTATGGGGCAATCCTGTTACAGAACAACAAAAAACATCTTTAGAATTCCAGCAAATCAGTGACTGGCAGGAATTGAGTCAGATTCTGGCTGAAAATCGCCATAAACCGATCATGCTGGATCTCTATGCAGAGTGGTGTGTCGCTTGTAAGGAATTTGAAAAATATACTTTCCGCGATCCACAAGTCCAAAAGCAGCTAAGTCACTTTCTCATATTGCAGGCCAATGTTACAAATAATGGCCCTGACCAGAAAGAGTTGCTGAAAAAACTGGAAGTGTTGGGGCTTCCGACTATCTTGTTTTTTGACACCCAAGGCAAGGAAATACCCGACTCGCGAGTCAACGGATTTATGGATGCAGAACGTTTTAATCGCCATTTACAGCATTTATACCCAATAGCTTCAGAACAGATAAAAGATCAATAAAAATCATTTAAAAGGAGAGCAACAGTGCAGCGTGAATACGTACTTAATCATGTACTCAATTTACTTGAGCAACAGGGTCTGTCAGTAACACTGGAGGCACTATTGACTCCCCTGAACATTGATATCGACCAAATAAAACATTTCTGGCCAGACCGCGAAGCCCTACTTTATGACTGCCTGCGTTTCCACAGCCAGCAAATAGAAGCCTGGCAGCGTCATATCCTGCTGGATGAAACATTGTCCCCGGAACAAAAGCTATTGGTCCGTTACGATACTCTCAAAGAAAAAGTAGAGGAAAATCGCTGCCCCGGTTGCCTGTTTATTGCAGCCTGTAGTGCTTTTCCTGATACCGATCACCCTATCCATCAATTAGCTGCATTACAAAAACAAAGCTCTTTTCAATATACAAATGGGCTATTACAGCAAATTGGCATTGAGAATAGTGAGCAAGTTGCCAAACAGATGGAACTTATCCTTGAAGGATGCCTCAGTAAACTATTAGTGAAAAAAGATATGGAAGATGTGGTCACCGCAAAACTGCTGGCTCAGGATATTCTGACCATAGCTAATTGCCGAAAAGAGGGTGCCTTAAGTTAAAAAAAGCTGGTAACGCTGAATAATTGCGCTTGATTAGTATAAAAATTCCGCCAACGACCATTTTTCATGTTTTTTTCGCAAAAAGTCGTTGACGGATTGGAGTGAATACTGTTTAATGCGTCCCCGTTAGCCCGGATAGCTCAGTCGGTAGAGCAGGGGATTGAAAATCCCCGTGTCGGTGGTTCGATTCCGCCTCCGGGCACCAAATTTCCATGCGGGTTTGTCCTAGGTTGTTAAATTTCCTGACAAAAGTGCAAAAAAGATTCAATCGTTAATTAAATGTTAACTCCTAATCAGCTCAATTTGTACTGTTTAGTTGAAAAGAACATTTAAGACAAGATATCAGGGTAGCTGTTTTAACAGTTACCCTTTTCTCGTTTAAGGTAATGATTTCAGTAATTGATTCTGATGTCAAGTAAGGGAAAAACTTTACGGGACAGGGGATCGATATTAGCCGTTTTCCATACCATCGATATTGATGCAGGGCAGTTCACTCACACCTCCACCTCAATCCTGTCTGAGACCTGCCCTGTCTTTTTTACGCCGTTTTATTCATTCTCATCGGCATGCTCATCAACAAAATCAGTATACAACCCCAGTTCCCGCTCCAGCGCTTTGCCCGTCACTTCCATATCAAGATCAATGTATTCCATCGTGGTCGCCACATT
>NZ_CAWNQF010000088.1:0-24780 GCF_963876465.1 Xenorhabdus sp. KK7.4 | reverse complement strand
CACAGTTCTACTTCCGTACAACTGACGTAACTGGTACTATCGAACTGCCAGAAGGCGTTGAGATGGTAATGCCAGGTGACAACATCAACATGGTAGTTAACCTGATTGCTCCAATCGCAATGGACGAAGGTCTGCGTTTCGCAATCCGTGAAGGCGGCCGTACTGTAGGTGCAGGTGTTGTTGCTAAAGTTATTGCTTAATCTTTGATTAGCAAAAAATTCTAAAAAAGAGGAGCTATCGCTCCTCTTTTTTTGTGCCATCGAAAAAAGTAGTAGCTTTATTTTTCATTGAAATAAAGCGTAAACAATAATTGAAATGAGAGTGATTAACATTTACAATTTGACAATATACTTTATTTTATAGCTATAACCGCTGTTGAACCTAATTAAGTTCGTTAATCAGTACACAATTAGTTATAACATTATAAATAGTTAGAAGAGTGTTCCATGTATATCTGTCTCTGCAACGCAATAAGTGATAAAGCCATACGTAATGCTGTTAGACAGCAGAATGTTCGTTCTATCAGAGAGCTGAAAAACTTTGTGCCTGTGGGGAGTGATTGTGGAAAATGTGTACGTCAGGCCCGCGAAATAATCAATGAAGAAATCTCCTTGCTTCCCCCTATAATTAATGTTGCTTAAAATAAGCACAATTGTCTTGCAATTACTCTGTTTAATTAGTACTACACTGTAAGTACTGGAAGCGGAGGAATTGATTATGAAAGGTGATAAAAAAATAATTGCCCATCTTAATAAACTTCTTGGTAACGAACTTGTCGCCATAAACCAGTATTTTTTACATGCCCGTATGTTTAAAAACTGGGGATTAGTGCGCCTGAATGATGTTGAATACCGTGAATCTATTGAAGAAATGAAACATGCAGATAGATATATTGAGCGTATTTTATTTCTGGAAGGTATCCCTAATTTACAGGATTTAGGCAAACTCAATATCGGTGAGGATGTCGAAGAGATGTTGCAATCCGATCTAACGTTGGAATTACGTGGTGCTCAGGATATGAGAGAAGCAATTGCATATGCTGATTCAATCCACGACTATGTGAGCCGGGACTTAATGATTGAAATTCTTGCAGATGAAGAAAATCATATAGACTGGCTGGAAACACAACTCGAACTGATTAAACGAATGGGTATGCAAAACTATATTCAGGCCCATATTATTGAAGAAGAATAGAATTACGCTAACGCCCTGTAAATACATATAGGGCGTTCATTTCTGACTATTTTTACCTTCCTTTATTATTTATCTGAATAAATTTCATCCTTGTCTTGCATTGTGAAGTGATTCACGTATAATGCGCGGGCTAACCTACTTCGTAGGCTGATTTTTATCAGTGTGAGCGGTAATTACCGCCATATTAAAATACTCCCGATATGGGGGTTATATATTGAACGATTACACTCCCCCATCAATCGAAATGGGTGTGAGTAGTAATTATTTACGTTTATAAAATAGTTGGAGCTCTGGTCTCATGCAGAACCAAAGAATCCGTATCCGCCTGAAAGCATTTGATCATCGTTTGATCGATCAATCAACTGCGGAAATCGTAGAGACCGCTAAGCGCACTGGTGCGCAGGTTCGTGGTCCGATCCCGCTGCCGACTCGTAAAGAGCGTTTTACCGTTCTGATTTCTCCGCACGTTAATAAAGATGCGCGTGATCAGTACGAAATTCGCACTCACAAACGTCTGGTTGACATCGTTGAGCCAACCGAGAAAACCGTTGATGCTCTGATGCGTCTGGATCTGGCTGCCGGTGTAGACGTGCAGATCAGCCTGGGTTAATCAGGTCATTGAGCGATTGAGAGGTTGAAACAATGATTGGTTTAGTCGGTAAAAAAGTGGGCATGACTCGCATCTTCACTGAAGAAGGCGTTTCAATCCCTGTAACTGTTATCGAAATCGAAAATAACCGTGTAACTCAAGTTAAAAACGAAGAGACTGACGGTTATCGTGCAATTCAGGTAACGACTGGTAGCAAAAAAGCAAGCCGCGTTAACAAACCTGAAGCAGGTCATTTCGCTAAAGCTGGCGTTGAAGCTGGCCGTATCCTGCGTGAATTCCGTCTGTCTGAAGAAGATGCAGAATTCGCTGTGGGTCAAAGCATTAGTGTTGAAATTTTCGCTGACGTTAAAAAAGTCGACGTTACTGGTACATCTAAAGGTAAAGGTTTCGCGGGTACTGTTAAACGCTGGAACTTCCGTACTCAGGATGCTACGCACGGTAACTCCCTGTCTCACCGTGTTCCGGGTTCTATCGGTCAGAACCAGACTCCGGGCAAGGTGTTCAAAGGTAAGAAAATGGCAGGCCAACTGGGTAATGAGCGTGTAACCGTTCAAAGCCTGGATGTAGTACGTGTTGACGCAGAGCGCAACCTGCTGCTGGTCAAAGGTGCTGTACCTGGTGCAACCAACAGCAACCTGATCGTAAAACCGGCTGTCAAGGCGTAACGTCGAGGAGATAGGAATGGAATTGGTATTGAAAGACGCGCAAAGCGCGCTGACTGTTTCCGAAACTACCTTCGGGCGTGATTTCAATGAAGCGCTTGTGCATCAAGTAGTTGTTGCGTATGCAGCTGGTGCTCGTCAAGGTACTCGTGCTCAGAAAACTCGTGCTGAAGTTTCTGGTTCAGGTAAAAAACCATGGCGTCAAAAAGGCACTGGCCGTGCGCGTTCTGGTTCAATTAAGAGCCCAATTTGGCGCTCTGGTGGTGTAACTTTCGCAGCGAAGCCACAGGACCACAGTCAAAAAGTTAATAAAAAGATGTACCGCGGTGCCCTGAAAAGCATCCTGTCTGAACTGGTACGTCAAGATCGTCTGATCGTTGTCGAGAAGTTCTCTGTTGAAGCACCTAAAACCAAGTTGCTGGCACAGAAACTGAAAGAGATGGCTCTGGAAGACGTGCTGATCATCACTGGTGAAGTTGATGAGAACCTGTTCTTAGCAGCTCGCAACCTGTACAAAGTTGACGTCCGTGATGCTGCGGGTATCGACCCAGTAAGCCTGATCGCCTTCGACAAAGTGGTTATGACTGCTGAAGCTGTGAAGCAAGTTGAGGAGATGCTGGCATGATCCGTGAAGAACGTCTGCTGAAAGTACTGCGCGCGCCGCACGTATCTGAAAAAGCTTCTACAGCGATGGAAAAAACTAACACCATCGTTCTCAAAGTTGCGAAAGACGCGACTAAAGCAGAAATCAAAGCTGCTGTGCAGAAACTGTTTGAAGTCGAAGTTGAGGTTGTGAACACTTTGCTGGTTAAAGGTAAAGTTAAACGCCACGGTCAGCGTGTTGGTCGTCGTAGCGACTGGAAAAAAGCTTACGTCACCCTGAAAGAAGGCCAGAACCTGGACTTCGTTGGCGGCGCTGAGTAAGTCGGAGGAGTAAAGAACAATGGCAATTGTTAAATGTAAACCTACGTCTCCGGGCCGTCGCCACGTTGTTAAAGTGGTTAACCCTGAGCTGCATAAGGGCAAACCTTATGCTCCGCTGTTAGAAAAAAACAGCAAAACTGGTGGTCGTAACAACAATGGTCGTATTACCACTCGTCACATTGGTGGTGGCCATAAACAGCACTATCGTCTGATTGACTTCAAACGTAACAAAGACGGTATCCCTGCTGTTGTTGAGCGTCTGGAATATGATCCAAACCGTTCAGCAAACATCGCGCTGGTTCTGTATAAAGACGGCGAACGTCGTTACATTCTGGCTCCTAAAGGCCTGAAAGCTGGCGATCAAATCCAGTCTGGTGCAGATTCTGCAATCAAAGCTGGTAATGCTCTGCCAATGCGCAACATCCCGGTTGGTTCTACTGTTCACAACATAGAAATGAAACCAGGTAAAGGTGGCCAGCTGGCTCGTTCAGCAGGTGCTTATGCTCAGATCGTTGCACGTGATGGTTCTTATGTAACCCTGCGTCTGCGCTCTGGTGAAATGCGTAAGGTACTGGCTGACTGCCGTGCTACTTTAGGTGAAGTTGGTAACGCAGAACACATGCTACGCGTTCTGGGTAAAGCTGGTGCAAGCCGCTGGCGTGGTATCCGTCCTACCGTTCGTGGTACGGCGATGAACCCAGTTGACCATCCACACGGTGGTGGTGAAGGTCGTAACTTTGGTAAACACCCTGTAACTCCATGGGGCATCCAGACCAAAGGTAAGAAGACCCGTAGTAACAAACGTACTGATCAATACATCGTACGTCGCCGTTCTAAAAAATAATTAGAGGATAAACCATGCCACGTTCTCTCAAGAAAGGTCCATTTATTGACCTGCACTTGCTGAAGAAGGTAGAGAAAGCGGTGGAAAGCGGAGACAAAAAGCCTATTAAGACTTGGTCCCGTCGTTCAACGATCTTTCCTAACATGATCGGTTTGACCATCGCTGTCCATAATGGTCGTCAGCATGTTCCAGTTTTTGTTTCCGACGAAATGGTTGGTCACAAACTGGGTGAATTCGCGCCGACCCGTACTTATCGCGGCCATGCGGCCGATAAAAAGGCTAAGAAGCGCTAAGGTAGGAGGAAGAGATGGAAACTATCGCTAAACATCGCCACGCTCGTTCTTCTGCTCAGAAGGTTCGCCTTGTGGCTGACCTGATCCGCGGTAAGAAAGTGTCGCAAGCTCTGGAAACTCTGACCTATACCAACAAGAAAGCTGCTGGTTTAGTGAAGAAGGTACTTGAGTCTGCTATTGCTAACGCAGAACACAACGATGGCGCTGACATCGATGATCTGAAAGTTGCGAAAATTTTCGTAGACGAAGGTCCAACCATGAAGCGCATTATGCCTCGTGCCAAAGGCCGTGCAGATCGTATCCTGAAGCGCACCAGCCACATTACTGTGGTTGTGTCCGATCGCTGAGACTCTGGAGACTAGCAATGGGTCAGAAAGTACATCCTAATGGTATTCGTCTGGGTATTGTCAAACCTTGGAACTCTACCTGGTATGCGAATACCAAAGAATTCGCTGACAACCTAGACAGCGACTTTAAAGTTCGCCAGTACTTGAATAAAGAACTGGTTAAAGCATCTATTTCACGTATCGTTATCGAACGTCCTGCGAAAAGCATCCGTGTGACTATTCACACTGCTCGTCCAGGCATCGTAATCGGTAAGAAAGGTGAAGACGTAGAAAAACTGCGCAAAGCTGTAGCGGACATCGCTGGCGTTCCTGCGCAGATTAATATTGCCGAAGTGCGTAAACCTGAACTGGACGCAAAACTGGTTGCTGACAGCATCAGCTCACAGTTGGAACGTCGTGTTATGTTCCGCCGTGCTATGAAACGTGCTGTACAGAACGCAATGCGTCTGGGCGCTAAAGGCATCAAAGTGGAAGTAAGCGGCCGTCTGGGCGGTGCTGAAATCGCGCGTACTGAATGGTATCGTGAAGGTCGTGTACCTTTGCACACTCTGCGTGCAGATATCGACTATAACACTTCAGAAGCGCACACCACTTATGGTGTAATCGGCGTTAAGGTATGGATCTTCAAAGGTGAGATCCTGGGTGGTATGGCTGCTGTTGAACAGGCGGAAAAACCGGCTGCTCAACCTAAAAAGCAGCAGCGTAAAGGCCGCAAGTAAGGAGAGTCGCTGATGTTACAACCAAAGCGTACGAAATTCCGTAAAGTGCATAAAGGCCGTAACCGCGGTCTGGCTGCCGGTGCGGATGTTAGCTTCGGCACTTTCGGTCTGAAAGCTGTGGGCCGTGGTCGTTTGACTGCTCGTCAAATCGAAGCGGCACGTCGTGCTATGACCCGTGCAATTAAGCGTCAAGGTAAAATCTGGATCCGTGTGTTCCCAGACAAACCAATCACCGAGAAGCCACTCGAAGTGCGTATGGGTAAAGGTAAAGGTAACGTAGAGTATTGGGTTGCCTTGATCCAGCCTGGTAAAGTCCTGTATGAGATGGACGGTGTGTCTGAAGAGCTGGCCCGTGAAGCGTTCAAGCTGGCGGCAGCGAAACTGCCTATCAAAACCACCTTTGTAACTAAGACGGTGATGTAATGAAAGCACAAGAGCTGCGCGAAAAAAGCGTTGAAGAGCTGAACACTGAGCTGCTGAACCTGTTACGTGAACAGTTTAATCTGAGTATGCAGGCGGCAAGCGGCCAGCTGCAACAGTCTCATCTGTTGAAACAAGTGCGTCGTAATATTGCACGCGTTAAGACTTTACTGACTGAGAAGGCGGGTGCGTAATGACCGATAAAATCCGTACTCTGCAAGGTCGTGTTGTTAGCGACAAAATGGAAAAATCCATTGTTGTTGCTATTGAACGTAAGGTGAAACACCCACTGTATGGTAAATTCATCAAGCGTACGACTAAGTTGCACGTACATGACGAGAACAATGAATGTGGAATTGGTGATGTAGTGGAAATCCGCGAAACCCGTCCACTGTCTAAGACTAAATCTTGGACCTTAGTTCGCGTTGTAGAGAAAGCGGTTCTATAATAGAGCGCTATCTCATAAGAAATAAACGGCTCAAAAAATAACAGGGCCGTTTATTTTTCTGTCCATCGCGAAGATGTGGTGTTATAATGCCGCGCCCTCGTAGTGTGGGATATTAAAACGGCTTCTTTAAAAATAAAGTGGCTCAGTAGTAGTTGACATTTAGCGGAGCACTAAAATGATCCAAGAACAGACTATGCTGAACGTGGCCGACAACTCCGGTGCACGTCGCGTAATGTGTATCAAGGTTCTAGGTGGCTCGCACCGTCGATACGCACATGTCGGTGATATCATCAAGATCACCATCAAGGAAGCGATTCCTCGTGGTAAAGTCAAGAAAGGTGATGTCCTGAAAGCGGTAGTGGTGCGCACCAAGAAGGGTGTTCGTCGCCCGGACGGTTCTGTCATTCGCTTCGATAGCAACGCTTGCGTATTGTTGAACAACAATAGTGAGCAGGTTATCGGTACGCGTATTTTTGGGCCGGTAACTCGTGAACTTCGTAATGAAAAGTTCATGAAAATTATCTCTCTGGCACCTGAAGTACTCTAAGGAGCAGGCAATGGCAGCGAAAATCCGTCGTGATGACGAAATTATCGTGCTGACTGGTAAAGACAAAGGTAAGCGCGGTAAAGTAAAACAGGTTCTTTCTTCTGGTAAAATTATCGTTGAAGGTATCAATCTGGTTAAAAAACATCAGAAGCCAGTTCCGGCTCTGAATCAACCAGGTGGCATCGTTGAAAAAGAAGCAGCAATTCAGGTTTCTAACGTTGCAATCTTTAATGCAGAAACCGGCAAGGCTGACCGTGTAGGTTTTAGATTCGAAGACGGCAAAAAAGTACGTTTCTTCAAATCTAACAACGAAACTATCAAGTAATTTGGAGTATACGATGGCGAAACTGCATGATTACTACAAAGACGAGGTAGTCCAGAAACTGATGAGTCAGTTTGGTTACCATTCTGTCATGCAAGTCCCTCGGGTCGAGAAGATCACCCTGAACATGGGTGTTGGTGAAGCAATCGCTGACAAGAAACTGCTGGACAATGCAGCAGCTGATCTGGCAGCAATTTCTGGTCAAAAACCACTGATCACCAAAGCACGCAAGTCAGTTGCAGGCTTCAAAATCCGTCAGGGCTATCCAATCGGCTGTAAAGTAACCCTGCGTGGCGAACGCATGTGGGAGTTCTTTGAGCGCCTGATTTCTATTGCTGTACCACGTATTCGTGACTTCCGTGGTTTGTCCGCTAAGTCATTTGATGGTCGCGGTAACTACAGCATGGGTGTTCGTGAGCAAATCATCTTCCCTGAAATCGATTACGATAAAGTGGATCGTGTACGTGGTTTGGATATTACCATCACCACTACTGCGAAATCTGATGATGAAGGCCGCGCACTGTTGGCTGCGTTTAACTTCCCGTTCCGCAAGTAAGGCAGGGTATTCATGGCTAAGCAATCAATGAAAGCACGTGATGTAAAACGTGCGAAATTAGCTGAGAAATTCTTCGCAAAACGCGTTGAACTGAAAGCGATCATCTCTGATGTAAACGCATCTGATGAAGACCGTTGGAATGCTGTTCTCAAGCTGCAAACACTGCCACGTGATTCCAGCCCTTGCCGTCAGCGTAACCGCTGCCGTCAAACTGGGCGTCCGCATGCATTTTTGCGGAAGTTTGGGTTGAGCCGTATTAAAGTCCGTGAAGCCGCTATGCGCGGTGAAATCCCGGGCCTTAAAAAGGCTAGCTGGTAATTGTCACCAATTGAATCACGGGAGTAAAGACAGATGAGCATGCAAGATCCGATCGCGGATATGCTGACCCGTATCCGTAACGGTCAGGCCGCGAATAAAGTTGCGGTCACCATGCCTTCCTCCAAGCTGAAAGTGGCAATTGCCAAAGTGCTGAAGGAAGAAGGTTATATTGAAGATTTTAAAATCGAAGGCGACACCAAGCCAGAACTGGAAGTTACTCTGAAGTACTTCCAAGGTAAGGCTGTTGTAGAAAGCATCCAGCGTGTAAGCCGCCCAAGTCTGCGCATCTATAAGAAAAAAGATGAGCTGCCACAAGTTATGGCTGGTTTGGGTATCGCTGTTATTTCTACCTCTAAAGGTGTAATGACTGATCGTGCAGCTCGCCAGGCTGGTCTGGGTGGCGAGATTCTCTGCTACGTAGCTTAATTCGGGAGGAAAGAATGTCTCGTGTTGCAAAAGCACCCGTCGTCATTCCTGCCGGCGTAGAGGTTAAACTCAACGGTCAGGTTATTTCGATTAAGGGTAAAAACGGCGAATTGAGTCGTGAAATCCACAGCGCAGTTGAAGTTACACATGAAGATAGCCAGCTGACTTTCGCTCCACGCGAAGGTTTTGCAGATGCTTGGGCACAGGCGGGTACAACTCGTTCTCTGCTGAATGCAATGGTTATCGGTGTTAACGAAGGCTTCACTAAGAAGCTCCAACTGGTAGGTGTTGGTTACCGTGCAGCAGTTAAAGGCAATACTGTTAGTTTGTCTTTAGGCTTCTCGCATCCGGTTGAACATCAACTGCCTGCAGGCATTACTGCGGAATGCCCATCACAAACTGAAATCGTACTGAAAGGTGCTGATAAGCAGGTGATTGGTCAGGTTGCGGCAGATCTGCGTGCCTATCGTCGTCCTGAGCCATACAAAGGCAAGGGTGTTCGTTACGCCGATGAAATCGTGCGTACCAAAGAGGCTAAGAAGAAGTAAGGTAACACTATGGATAAGAAAGCAGCTCGTATCCGTCGTGCGACCCGCGCACGCCGCAAGCTCCAGGAACTGGGTGCAACTCGCCTGGTGGTACACCGTACCCCTCGCCATATTTATGCGCAGGTTATCGCACCAAATGGTTCTGAAACTCTGGTGGCAGCTTCTACAACAGAAAAAGCTATCAGCGAACAACTGAAATTCACTGGAAACAAAGAAGCCGCAGCAGTAGTTGGTAAAATTGTTGCTGAACGTGCTCTGGAAAAAGGTATCAAAAACGTATCCTTTGACCGTTCTGGTTTCCAATATCATGGTAGAGTCCAGGCACTGGCAGATGCTGCCCGTGAAGCTGGCCTTCAGTTCTAAGGTAGAGGTGTAAGATGGCTCACATCGAAAAACAAGCTGGCGAACTGCAGGAAAAGCTGATCGCGGTAAACCGCGTATCTAAAACCGTTAAAGGTGGCCGTATTTTCAGCTTTACAGCACTGACTGTAGTTGGTGATGGTAACGGTCGCGTTGGTTTTGGCTACGGCAAAGCACGCGAAGTTCCGGCAGCGATCCAGAAAGCGATGGAAAAAGCACGTCGCAATATGAAAACCGTCGCACTTAACAGCGGCACCCTGCACCACCCAGTGAAAGGCGCACACACCGGTTCCCGGGTGTTCATGCAGCCTGCTCATGAAGGTACAGGTATCATCGCAGGTGGTGCGATGCGTGCGGTTCTGGAAGTAGCTGGAGTTCGTAACGTACTGGCTAAAACCTATGGTTCCACTAACCCAATCAATGTGGTTCGTGCAACCCTGGATGCTTTAGACAGCATGAAGTCTCCAGAAATGGTCGCAGCTAAGCGTGGCAAATCCGTCGAAGAAATTCTGGGGTAATGACCATGGCTAAGACTATCAAGATTACACAGGTTCGCAGTTCAATCGGTCGTTTGCCTAAGCATAAGGCAACTCTGACTGGTTTAGGTCTGCGTCGCATTGGTCATACTGTTGAACGCGAAGATACACCAGCGGTTCGCGGTATGGTCAACTTGGTTTCCTATATGGTTAAAGTTGAGGAGTAACAGATGCGCTTAAATACTCTGTCTCCGGCTGAAGGTGCCAAGCACGCACCTAAACGTGTAGGTCGTGGTATCGGTTCTGGTCTGGGTAAAACTGGCGGCCGTGGTCACAAAGGTCAGAAATCTCGTTCTGGCGGTGGCGTACGTCGTGGTTTCGAAGGCGGCCAGATGCCTCTGTACCGTCGTCTGCCAAAATTTGGCTTTACTTCACGTAAGGCAATGATTACAGCCGAAATCCGTCTGTCTGATTTTGCTCGTGTTGAAGGCGATGTTATCGATCTGAATGCACTGAAAGCTGCTAACATTGTTGGCCCTCAAATTGAGTTCGCGAAAGTTATGCTTTCTGGCGAAGTCAATCGCGCAGTAACTGTGCGTGGCTTGCGTGTTACTAAAGGCGCCCGTGCTGCAATTGAAGCTGCTGGCGGTAAAATTGAGGAATAAGTAACAGATGGCTAAACAACCAGGATTAGATTTTCAAAGTGCTAAAGGCGGATTAGGTGAGTTAAAACGCAGACTTTTGTTTGTTATTGGAGCTCTGATTGTTTTCCGTATTGGCTCTTTTATTCCAATCCCTGGTATTGATGCCACTGTGCTTGCCAAATTGCTCGAACAGCAAAGAGGCACCATCATTGAAATGTTCAACATGTTCTCTGGTGGTGCTTTAAGCCGTGCTTCTATCTTTGCACTGGGTATAATGCCGTATATTTCTGCATCTATTATTATCCAGTTGCTGACTGTGGTTAACCCCCGTTTAGCAGAGATTAAGAAGGAAGGGGAAGCTGGTCGTCGTAAGATCAGTCAGTACACCCGTTATGGCACATTAGTGCTGGCAATATTCCAGTCAATAGGTATTGCAACTGGGTTACCGAATATGCCTGGGATGCAAGGGCTGGTTATTAATCCAGGTTTTGCATTCTATTTCACGGCTGTTGTAAGTTTGGTCACAGGAACTATGTTCTTGATGTGGCTAGGTGAGCAGATTACTGAACGAGGTATCGGCAACGGTATTTCAATCATAATCTTTGCTGGTATCGTTGCGGGCCTTCCGCCTGCAATTGGTCACACCATCGAGCAAGCTCGGCAAGGCGATCTGCACTTCCTCCTGTTGCTGTTGGTTGCAGTTTTAGTGTTTGCAGTAACTTTCTTCGTTGTTTTCATGGAGCGTGGTCAGCGTCGTATCGTTGTTAACTATGCTAAACGTCAACAAGGTCGTAGAGTTTTTGCAGCACAAAGTACACATTTACCGTTGAAAGTGAATATGGCTGGGGTTATCCCTGCAATTTTTGCTTCCAGTATTATTTTGTTCCCTGGTACTATAGCCTCTTGGTTTGGTAGCGGAGCAAACTGGAATTGGTTGACAACTATTTCTATGTATTTGCAGCCAGGTCAACCGCTTTATGTGTTATTGTATGCATCTGCAATCATCTTCTTCTGTTTCTTCTATACGGCTTTGGTGTTCAATCCAAGAGAAACGGCAGATAACCTGAAGAAGTCCGGTGCATTTGTACCAGGAATTCGTCCGGGAGAGCAAACGGCTAAGTACATCGATAAAGTAATGACTCGTCTAACCTTAGTTGGTGCGTTATATATTACTTTTATCTGCTTAATCCCGGAGTTCATGCGTGATGCAATGAAAGTTCCATTCTATTTTGGTGGTACTTCCCTACTGATTGTAGTCGTCGTCATCATGGACTTTATGGCTCAAGTGCAAACTCTGATGATGTCGAGTCAGTATGAGTCTGCATTGAAGAAGGCAAACCTGAAAGGATATAACCGCTAATCGGTTTGCTTGAGAAGTTACGGAGAGTAAAAATGAAAGTTCGTGCTTCCGTCAAGAAATTATGTCGTAACTGCAAAATCGTTAAACGTAACGGTATCGTTCGTGTGATTTGCAGTGCAGAGCCTAAGCATAAACAGCGCCAAGGCTAATTAATCGCATATTTTTCTTGCAAAGTTGGGTTGAGCTGGCTAAATTAGCCAGCCAATCTTTTTATCTGACAGCAACATTATTTGAGTATCCTGAAAACGGGCTTTTCAGAATGGTGTTGCAGTGAATAAATATTGTAGGAGTGCATAGTGGCCCGTATAGCAGGCATTAACATTCCTGATCAGAAACATACTGTAATCGCATTAACTTCGATTTACGGTATCGGTAAAACCCGCTCACAGGCTATCTGTGCAGCAACGGGTATTGCTGAAAATGTTAAGATCAGTGAGCTGTCTGAAGAGCAAATTGACAAGCTGCGTGACGAAGTTGCTAAATACGTTGTAGAAGGTGATTTGCGTCGTGAAGTAACCCTGAGTATCAAACGTCTGATGGATCTTGGTTGCTATCGTGGTTTACGTCATCGTCGTGGTCTGCCGGTTCGCGGTCAGCGTACTAAGACCAATGCACGTACCCGTAAGGGTCCGCGTAAGCCGATCAAGAAATAATCGGGGTATTGAATAATGGCAAAAGCACCTATTCGTGCACGTAAGCGTGTAAGAAAACAAGTCTCTGACGGTGTGGCTCATATCCATGCTTCTTTCAACAACACTATCGTTACTATTACTGATCGTCAGGGTAACGCTTTGGGTTGGGCAACTGCCGGTGGTTCCGGTTTCCGAGGTTCTCGTAAATCTACTCCGTTTGCAGCTCAGGTTGCAGCAGAACGCTGTGCTGAAGCAGTAAAAGAATACGGAATTAAGAACCTGGAAGTTATGGTTAAAGGACCTGGTCCGGGCCGTGAGTCAACTATTCGCGCACTGAACGCGGCTGGTTTCCGCATCACTAATATTACTGATGTGACTCCGATCCCTCATAACGGTTGTCGTCCACCGAAAAAACGTCGCGTTTAATACGTCTTCGTTTTTAGGATTGTTGGAGAAAGAAAATGGCAAGATATTTGGGTCCTAAGCTCAAGCTGAGCCGTCGCGAGGGTACAGACCTTTTCCTGAAGTCTGGCGTTCGCGCGATTGACACCAAGTGTAAGTTAGAACAAGCACCAGGCCAGCACGGCGCACGCAAACCGCGTCTGTCTGACTACGGTGTTCAGTTACGTGAAAAACAAAAAGTTCGTCGTACTTACGGTGTTCTGGAACGTCAATTCCGTAACTACTATAAAGAAGCTACTCGTCTGAAAGGCAACACAGGTGAAAACCTGCTGACTTTGCTGGAAGGTCGCTTAGATAACGTCGTTTATCGTATGGGTTTTGGCGCGACTCGTGCTGAATCACGTCAGATGGTGAGCCACAAGGCTATCATGGTAAATGGTCGCGTTGTTAACATCGCTTCTTATCAGGTATCCCCGAATGACGTAGTCAGCGTTCGTGAAAAAGCGAAAAAGCAGGCTCGTATTAAGGCAGCTTTAGAGCTGGCTGAGCAGCGTGAGAAACCAACTTGGTTGGAAGTTGATGCTGCGAAGATGGAAGGTGTGTTCAAGCGTAATCCTGAACGTACTGATCTATCCGCTGACATTAACGAACACCTGATCGTCGAGCTTTACTCTAAGTAAAGCTTAGCACCAAAGAGAGGACACAATGCAGGGTTCTGTGACAGAGTTTCTAAAACCGCGCCTGGTAGATATCGAGCAAGTCAGTTCGACGCACGCCAAGGTGACCCTTGAGCCATTAGAGCGTGGCTTTGGCCATACTCTTGGCAACGCACTGCGCCGTATTCTGCTTTCGTCTATGCCGGGTTGTGCGGTGACTGAGGTTGAGATTGATGGTGTACTGCATGAGTACAGCACCAAAGAAGGTGTACAGGAAGATATCCTGGAGATTCTCCTCAATCTGAAAGGGCTGGCGGTGAAAGTTCAGGGCAAAGATGAAGTCATCCTTACCTTGAATAAATCTGGCATTGGCCCTGTGACTGCAGCCGACATCATCCATGATGGTGATGTCGAAATCGTCAAGCCGCAGCACGTAATCTGCCATCTGACTGACGAAAGCGCTTCCATTAGCATGCGTATTAAAGTTCAGCGCGGTCGTGGTTATGTGCCGGCTTCTGCCCGAATTCATTCGGAAGAAGATGAGCGCCCTATCGGTCGTTTGTTAGTAGATGCTTGCTATAGCCCAGTAGAGCGTATTGCCTACAATGTTGAAGCAGCTCGTGTAGAACAGCGTACTGACTTGGATAAGCTGGTTATCGAGATGGAGACTAACGGTACAATCGATCCTGAAGAGGCGATTCGCCGTGCAGCTACTATTCTGGCTGAACAACTGGAGGCTTTCGTTGATTTACGTGACGTACGTCAACCAGAAGTTAAAGAAGAGAAGCCTGAATTTGATCCGATACTGCTGCGCCCTGTTGACGATCTGGAATTGACTGTCCGCTCTGCTAACTGCCTTAAGGCAGAAGCTATCCACTACATCGGTGATCTGGTACAGCGTACTGAGGTTGAGTTACTTAAAACACCTAATCTGGGTAAAAAATCTCTTACTGAGATTAAAGACGTACTGGCTTCACGTGGACTTTCTCTGGGCATGCGCTTGGAAAACTGGCCACCAGCAAGTATTGCTGATGAATAACTAGATCACAGGTTAAGGTTTTACTGAGAAGGATAAGGTCATGCGCCATCGTAAGAGTGGTCGTCAATTGAACCGCAACAGCAGCCATCGCCAAGCTATGTTTCGTAACATGGCAGGTTCTTTGGTTCGTCATGAAATCATCAAGACGACTCTGCCTAAAGCGAAAGAACTGCGTCGCGTCGTTGAGCCGCTGATTACTCTTGCCAAGACCGACAACGTAGCTAATCGTCGTCTGGCATTCGCCCGTACTCGTGATAACGAGATCGTGGCAAAACTGTTTAATGAACTGGGCCCGCGTTTTGCGAGCCGCGCAGGTGGTTACACTCGTATTCTGAAGTGTGGCTTCCGTGCAGGTGACAATGCACCGATGGCATACATCGAGCTTGTTGACCGCGCCGCTGAGTCTCAGACAGAAGCAGCAGCTGCAGAGTAATCTGTAGAAGCATAAAAAACCGGGATAATACCCGGTTTTTTATCGCCTTTTAATTCTTCCCATCATTATTTCTTCTTATCTTCTCCATTACTTTTTGATTTCTAGCTGACAGTAGAACAACCGGCGATGATTTATTAATCTATTCTGGTAGTATTGATTTTATTTCCCTGTTTGATGAGAGGCTGCTATGTATCGTATTGGTCAATTGGCGAAGTTAGCGAATGTTACTCCTGATACTGTTCGTTTTTATGAGAAACAAGGATTGATGGAGCATGAAGAAAGAACAGAAAGTGGTTATAGGCTTTATACAAAACAGGATTTACAGCGGTTACGCTTTATTCGCTATGCAAAGCAATTAGGTTTTACATTAGAGACAATTGTAGAGTTATTGTCTATCCGCGTTGATCCTGAACATCATACCTGCCAAGAATCTAAGAGAATTGTTGATACTAGATTACAGGAAATAGAAGAAAAATTATTAGAAATGCAAAAAATGCGCGATTCTTTAAAAATGTTAAGCGATGCTTGTTGCGGAAGCGCACATATCAGTACCTATTGTTCAATATTGGAAATATTAGAAGAAGGGGCTACGAAGAAGTGATTTTTCTTTATTCTTTTGTGCATTAAGAGTACTATTGATAAGCTATATTTATTCAAATAACCATATTTTGAGGTCACTATGACAACATATAGGCATAAAAAAGGCGTTATCAAAGATAATGCTATAGAAGCTCTTTTACATGACCCCCTGTTCAGGCAGCGAGTAGAAAAAAATAAAAAAGGTAAAGGAAGTTATAATCGTAAAGCAAAACATGGGAAAGGAAGTGGTTGGGAGGCCAATGATAATAATTTTTTCAAGTTATTATCATTGGCCTTCTAGTTTTCTGAGTACAAATATTTCTGAATTGGTAGCCGTGTAAGTGATTTATAGAAAGAATGGGCTTGGTTGGAATAGCTTTTCAACTTCAGGAACAAATTTTTTATCGGTAATAAACATGATTACATGGTCGCCTTGTTGAATAATGCTGTAATCATTAGCAATGATGACTTCTTCTCCTCGGACAATAGCGCCAATGGTTGTTCCTGAGGGAAGTTTTATATCTCCTATTTTTCTCCCAACTACTTTGGAAGTATGTTCATCACCATGAGCAATCGCTTCAATAGCTTCAGCAACACCTCGTCTTAATGAAAATACACTAACGATATCGGCTTTGCGGACATGCCCAAGTAATGCAGATACTGTGGCTTGTTGAGGTGAGATAGCGATATCAATGACACCACCTTGAACTAAATCAACATATGCACTACGTTGGATAAGTACCATTGCTTTTTTGGCACCCATTCGTTTTGCAAGCATGGCTGACATGATATTAGCTTCATCATCGTTAGTTAATGCAATGAAAACATCGACTTGCTCAATATGTTCTTCTGCCAGTAGCTCCTGATCAGAAGCGTCACCATAGAACACTATAGTATCGTGTAATAGCTCTGCAAGTTCAGTTGCTCTTTCCTGATTATGCTCAATAAGCTTAACGCTATAATCTTTTTCAAGGCGTAAGGCTAAACCCGCACCGACGTTTCCGCCTCCAACAATCATGATACGTTTGTATGGTTTTTCCAGACGCTGCAACTCGCTCATTACTGCTCTGATATGTTGTGATGCAGCAACAAAAAATACTTCGTCGCCAGCCTCAATAACGGTAGAGCCTTGTGGCCTGATTGGACGGTCTTGTCGAAATATTGCGGCAACTTTGCTGTCAATATGCGGCATATGTTCGCGAAGAGAAGATAATGCATTCCCTACAAGTGAACCACCATAATAAGCTTTTACTGCAACAATACTGACTCGGCCTTCAGAAAAGTTAACAACCTGTAAGGCTCCGGGATATTGGATTAATTTGTAAATATAGTCGATAACTAACTGCTCTGGAGATATCAGATAATCGATAGGAATATCACCGGGCTTAAATAATTTTTCTGATTCCCTAATATATTCTGATGAACGGATCCGGGCGACTTTATTCGGTGTATTAAATAGAGAATAGGCGATCTGGCATGCGATCATGTTGGTTTCATCTGAATTTGTAACAGCAACTAACATATCAGCATCTTCTGCACCGGCTTCTCTTAAAACTCTGGGATGAGAACCATGCCCATTCACAACTCGCAGATCGAATTTGTCCTGTAACTGGCGTAAACGATCTGTATTGGTATCAACAACAGTAATGTCATTGTTTTCATCAACTAAGTTTTCAGCTAATGTTCCACCAACCTGACCAGCACCCAGAATAATTATCTTCATAGCTATTCTCTTTATGTGTTAGAAGTTGCAATTATTTTGCTATTTTAGCAAAGTCATTACATTCTCTCGCTCGATAGAGTGAGAGAAAAGCTATTCTATTATTGCTTAGTCAATCGAGCATAAAAGAAGCCATCACCGCCTGTTATCTCGGGAGTAATTTGTATTCCAGGGATCTCTTGTGTACCTGTTTCAGAGAGTTTGGCATCCGGATTGCGTTTTAAAAATGCTTTAATTTGCTCGCTATTTTCATCAGGTAAAATTGAGCATGTGGCATAAACCAGAGTTCCACTTTTCTTTAAGTATGGCCAAATAGCATCAAGTATTTCTGCTTGAAGCGTCACTAACTGATCGATGTCTTCATTTCTTCGTAACCATTTTATATCTGGATGGCGACGTATGACACCTGTTGCTGAGCATGGTGCATCAAGAAGAATACGATCAAATTGTTCTCCGTTAGCCCATTTGTGTGGGAAACGCCCATCACCTGTTTTAATGACAGCATTTAAATTAAGGCGCTGTAAGTTTTCTTCCACACGCTTAATTCTTTGCTCATCAATATCAACGGCAAGTACTTTGGCGTTTGGTGCCATCTCAAGTATATGAGTTGTTTTGCCGCCTGGTGCAGCACAAAGATCAAGTATTTCTTCTCCATCACATGGCATTAATAATTCAGCACAGCCTTGTGCAGAACGATCCTGAATCGTAACCCAGCCTTTATCAAACCCTGGCAGTATATTGACAGGACAAGGATTCAATAGACGAATTGCGTTGGGATGATCTGTATCTAATTCTGCGTCTATATTGGCTTTTTGCAGCAAAGAAAAATATTGATTTGTAGAATGATGTATCTGATTGACACGTAACCACATTGGTGGTTTTTGATTATTTGCACTGACAATATATTGCCAATTGTGAGGGTAAGCTTTTTGAATACGAGTTAATAGCCATTTGGGATGTAAATAGTGACCGCCATCATTAGATTTTTCGACTAACTCTTCTTGCTGGCGCTGAAATTGTCGAAGAACGCCATTAATGAGTCCTTTTAATTGTGGACGTTTTAAACTGATTGTCCCATTAACTGTTTCTGCGATCGCTGCATGTGCAGGTATACGTGTATAAGTAAGTTGATACATTCCAACCATGATCAAATAGTGGAAAATGCGTTGCTTACCTTTCAATGGCTTTGCCATTAATTGGGCTATAAGCCATTCCAGCTGAGGTAAAACTCTCATTACACCAAAGCAGAGTTCCTGTAGGAGAGCTTTATCTTTATCGGATACTTTTTGTTGGAGTTCGGGTATAACAGTGCTAAGTGACTGTCCTTGCTCCAGCACTTGGCTAATCGCTTTTGCAGCGATGCTTCGCAGGTTATATGTATTTTTCATTGCATGGTCAAAAGCTGAGTTTCATCAGCATAATAGTAGTAAAGCGAGAAGATGCCCGTATGCTGACACCATACAGGCAATGAATGTTAGTTGATTTTGTTACCCGGAGTGAACCATTCGCGCTTAGAATTTAATAAATCGGCAGCTGACATTGCTTTTTTGCCCGGGGGCTGCAATTGAGTAATATTCAATATCCCATCAATTGTAGAAACCTGGATACCCTTTTTATCGGCGTGAAGAATTGTTCCTGGGATTTGGTTAGATTTACCATCAATAGCATAAGCCTCCCAGACTTTAATGGGTTGTTCATCAATAAAGAAATAGCTTATTGGCCAAGGGTTGAATGCACGCACACAACGTTCGAGCTGAATCGCTGATAAATTCCAATCCATTCTTGCTTCATCTTTGCTGAGTTTTTCAGCATAAGTCGCCAGAATATTATTTTGACTTTCCGGCTGACTATTACCCGAAGTTATTAGGCTTAATGTATTAAGCAATGCATCGGAGCCGATATCGGCAAGTTTGTCGTACAGGCTCGCAGTAGTATCTTCGTTTGTAATTGGGCAGGTTGCTTTTAACAGCATATCGCCTGTATCAAGGCCTGCGTCCATTTGCATGATTGTTACCCCCGTTTCTTTATCTCCAGCCCAGATAGCACGTTGAATTGGTGCAGCACCGCGCCAATGAGGTAATAAAGAACCATGAACATTGAGGCACCCCAAAGGTGGCATATCTAATACCGCTTGGGGAAGGATCAAACCATATGCAACGACAACCATGATATCGGCTTGTTGTTCCATGACCCATTGCTGGCTTTCTTCTGTACGTAATGTTTTTGGCTGGAAAACAGGGAGATGATATTCTTCAGCCAATACTTTTACAGGACTTGGTGTCAGTTTTTTACCCCTTCCTGCCGGTTTATCAGGTTGAGTGAGTACACCGACAATTTGATGTTGAGATTTTAATAAAGCCGCCAAATGGTGAGCCGCGAAATCAGGGGTTCCGGCAAAAATAATACGTAAAGAATCAGACACTGTTATTTCCCGTAATGATAAAATTTACTTAGCCTTGGCTCTTAGTCGGTCAATTTTTTCGACTTTTTGGCGAATACGCTGTCGTTTTAACGGAGACAAGTAATCTACGAAGAGTTTACCGAGCAAGTGATCCATCTCATGTTGAATACAAATCGCCAACAGACCATCGGCTTCCAGCTCAAATGGTTGACCGTGATAATCCAGTGCCTTAATTTTGACTTGCTCGAATCGTGGCACAAATGCACGTTGTTCAGGAACTGATAAACAACCTTCTTCGATACCTGTTTCCCCTGACTCGGTTACTAGCTCTGGGTTAATAAGTACAAGTCTCTGGTTACGATTCTCTGAAACATCAATAACAACAATGCGTTGATGAATATCAACCTGAGTTGCTGCTAAGCCGATTCCTTCTTCTGCATACATCGTTTCGAACATATCATCGATGATACGCTGGATTTCTGCATCGACTTTTTCTACTGGCTTGGCAATTGTGCGAAGCCGCTCATCTGGATAATGTAATACTTGTAAAACTGACATATATGTTTAGAACTGCATCCAAAAAGTGAGTGATAATTAGCGCCTATTCTAGACATTTCCTGATTAGATTGACAGTATCGCCTACAAATTAATCATGTAAGCATGACAACATATTGAGTCAGGATGACGATAATGGAAATGATGGAAATATGGCTGAGAATGAAAATGGTATCTCACCTTTCAGTGACAAAAGCAGTATCTATAATCGAACATCTACTGCAGGTTAAAAATATTACTCATGCTGCGATGAAAGATTGTGGCTTATCACCTACACAGTGTGTGCAGTTTTTAAAAGCAAATCCTTCTGTTTTGCTTTCCAGTCTTAAGTGGTTGGAGCAATCAGGAAATCACTTATTAACCTTTTCTGATCCAGAATATCCTTCTTTGTTGAAACAAATTTATTCGCCTCCACTGATACTTTTTGTCTCTGGGAAAGTAAGCACATTATCTGAGAAACAAGTTGCAATAGTGGGTAGCCGGTCGGCAAGTTTTTATGGTGAAAAGTGGGGGAGAGTATTTGCTGGAGGGCTAGCGGAGAATGGGATAGTGATAACCAGTGGGTTAGCGGTTGGGATTGATGGTATCTGCCACCAGGCTGCTATTGATGCAGGAGGGAAAACCATTGCGGTATTGGGGAGTGGGCTTGAAAATATTTATCCTAATCGTCATCGAACTTTAGCCTGTTGTATTAAAGAAAATGGGGTTCTGGTTTCTGAGTTTTTCCCTGACACGCCACCTAAAGCTAAAAATTTTCCAAGACGAAACCGGATTATTAGTGGGTTAAGTTTAGCGATTCTGATTGTAGAAGCTCATCAAAATAGTGGTTCACTGATTACAGCACGTTGTGCACTTGAACAAGGACGGGATATTTTTGCATTACCTGGCCCACTAGGAAGGCCTTCGAGTGATGGTAATCACTGGTTGATCAAACAGGGAGCTTATTTAGCAACCAGTGTGATTGATATAATGGAACATATTAATGCTAATTTTCAATGGATTAATCTGGAAGAGGGCAATGATAAACAATTTGAACAAACAGAGTTGCCATTTGCTGAGGTGCTGGTTAACGTAAGTGATGAAGTTACACCTGTTGATATAATTGCTCAGCGCTCTTCTCTTCCTATTACAGAAGTCATGACTCAATTATTGGAGCTTGAATTAATGGGAAAAGTGGCTGTTGTTGCTGGTGGTTATGTTCGGATGAATTGAAAAATTGAATTTTCTCTTAACCTGAACTTTATGGTTTTCCAATAAATATCGTGATTAGTTTTCCGTGAGTAAGATATGCCTAAAAAAGTACCCTTTGCAGTAAAACAAACAGAATATTGTGCTGAATGTGGTGCTGAACTAGTGATCCGCAACGGGGCCCATGGTCCATTTTATGCTTGTTCCAATTATCCATCATGCTGTTATGTTCGGCCGTTAAAAATATCATCAGATGGACACGTTATTAAGGAACTGGAAGGGCAAATTTGCTCTAAGTGCGGTTCAACTTTGGTTTTACGGCAAGGACGGTATGGTATGTTTATTGGCTGTAGCAATTATCCAGAATGTAATCATATTGAGTTGATTGATAAACCTGATGACTCTTCAGTTAATTGTCCTCAATGCCAGAAAGGTAAGTTGCTTCAACGTAAGTCACGATTTGGTAAAACATTTCACGCTTGTAATCGATATCCCGAATGCCAGTTCACACTGAATAATAAACCGGTACAAGGAGAATGTGAGCTTTGTCATTACCCCTTGTTGGTCGAAAAGAAAACCGCACAGGGCATTAAACTATTTTGCGCTAGTAAATTGTGTAATAAGCAGCAATCCATTGAAACTGAGAAATAAAATGAGTAATGAAGCATCTCCTGCATTTGATTTAATTATTACGGCTTTAAAAGAAGAAAAAGTCATTGCTTATCCTACGGAAGCTGTTTTTGGATTGGGTTGTGACCCTGACAGTGAAAAAGCGGTTAATAAATTATTATTGCTGAAAAATAGACCCAAGGAAAAAGGGTTAATCCTTATTGCTGATAGTTATGAGAGGTTATGTCCCTATATTGATGACAATCAGTTGAATAATGAGCAGAAAAAGACAATCTTTTCTTGTTGGCCGGGACCGGTGACATGGGTTATCCCAGCCAAATCTACGACACCAAAGTGGTTGACGGGAAGATTCTCAACACTGGCTGTCCGAGTTACTGATCATCCTTTGGTCAGAGAATTATGTGTCCTTTATGGAAAACCTCTTGTATCAACCAGTGCAAATTTAAGCGGGTTGGAACCATGTTGGAGTTCAGAAGAAGTTTGTCGACAATTCGGCAACGATTTTCCTGTGCTGGAAGGGGAAGTGGGTGGACGTAAGAATCCATCAGAAATCAGGGATGCTTTGACAGGTAAACTATATCGGCAAGGGTAAGGAATAATGGATAAATTCGCGGTTTTTGGTAATCCGATTGCACATAGTAAATCTCCTTATATTCATCAATTATTTGCCAAACAAACGGGTATTGAACACCAATATGGGAGAATACTTGCTCCGCTAGAACATTTTGAACAAACATTGAAGCAATTTTTTGAACAAGGTGGTTTAGGTGCGAATATTACCGTTCCCTTTAAGGAACGAGCTTATGAGTGTGCACATCAGTTGAGTGAGCGAGCTAAACATTGTGGTGCAGTCAACACATTCAAGCTAATTGAAAATAACCAGCTTCTGGGTGATAACACTGATGGGGTTGGGTTATTAGCAGATTTGCAGCGGCTTAACTTCATTAGCAAACAGCAGCATATCTTGATTATTGGGGCTGGTGGAGCAGCAAAAGGAGTTATATCTCCTTTACTAGACTTTGGGTGTGCGGTGACTATTACTAACCGTACTTTTGCTCGTGCGCAAGGTATAGTGAATATGTTCTCCTCATTTGGTCATATTCAGGCAGTTGAAATGAAATCTCTTCTGAATCCAGATTTTGATCTTATTATTAATGCAACCGCTTCTGGCCTTGATGGAAGTGTACCTGAAATATATCCGTCAGTTTTCCGTAATGGTGGTGCTTGTTATGATATGTATTATCAAAAAGGATTAACGCCTTTCCTTAATTTTGCCCAGCAAAGTGGAGCCTCATTTTTGGCTGATGGATTAGGGATGCTAGTGGGACAAGCGGCGCATTCCTTTGAACTTTGGCATGGTGTCTTACCAAAAGTGGAACCTGTTTTAGCTGCTTTAAGAGAAGAATTACACCCATGAATCAAGCAATTCAATTTCCTGACCGTGAAGAATGGAACGAGCAGGAAAGCAAAGTTATATTTCCTGCTATGGTCAATGGTCTATTAGTGCAATGTCTGATCAGTGCTGATGAATTAATTCGACGTTATGGTAATGATTTTCATCCAATTGAACTATTTCACCAGTATCGTTGGGATTTAGAAGAAGAGTTTGAAGAAATCATCCTACGTGGGCAGGATGATCAATTTGGATGCTATTCTCTATTGTCTGATATATCTGCTAAGTAATCATCTTTCCAGCGGACGTAGTTATTAGCAGAATAAAGCAGCCCTTCCAACTCTTCATGTTTGAGTTTTCGCACTTGTTTGACTGGGCTGCCTATATACAGATATCCACTTTCTAATATTTTTCTTGGTGGGACAAGACTACCGGCCCCAATAATGACATTGTCTTCAATGATAGAGCCATCAAGTATAATTGAACTCATCCCAACAAGTACTCGGTTTCCTATCGTACAGCCATGTAACATTGCCTTGTGACCGACAGTGACTTCCTCGCCTATGATTAATGGGAAGCCATTAGGATTATCAGATGATTTATGAGTTACATGTAGAATAGAACCGTCCTGTATATTGGTACGAGCTCCAATAGAAACATAATTGACGTCACCACGGATGACAACTAACGGCCAGATACTTACATTATCTGCCAATCTGACATCTCCAATCACAATAGAAGTAGGGTCTAGCATGACTCTTTGGCCAATTTGAGGCCGTAAGTTTAAATATTTACGTAAAACGGTAGACATAAAAACCTCAATAACAGTAAGAGAGGATAATATTGCGTGAAATGTTATTGAGGAAAAGATCACCACGCAATGGTGAATTTGCATTAATTTCATCCTGATTGAGTGGTTTTTATATTGAAAAGCGCAAAAAACATCCGGTTGAAAATAAAATTGCAAAAAAGAGTTGTCAGGGCCGAAAAACTCCCTATAATGCGCCACCACTGACCGACGCTGAGCTGAGACATGCCGCGCAGGACAGCGGAACGAAAGCGAAAATAAACGCTTGACTCCGGAGGCAAAAAGCGTAAGATACGCAGCCTCGCAACCCGGAACGAGAGGTTCGG
>NZ_CAWNQF010000087.1:0-25979 GCF_963876465.1 Xenorhabdus sp. KK7.4 | reverse complement strand
GCTGGGTGTGTAAGCGTTGCGAGACGTTGAGCTAACCAGTACTAATGAACCGTGCGGCTTAACCTGACAACACCGAAGGTGTTTTGCGGGGATTGAGAGTAAAGACGCAGTTTCAGAGAAAAAGGACCCAGTAAAGACGGTCACAGCTTGTTCGAGATAACAAACCGAATTTGTCTGGCGGCAATAGCGCGGTGGTCCCACCTGACCCCATGCCGAACTCAGCAGTGAAACGCCGTAGCGCCGATGGTAGTGTGGGGTCTCCCCATGTGAGAGTAGGGAACTGCCAGACATCACTTTGTCAGAGAAGCCATCCTTCACCGGATGGCTTTTTTGCGTTTGTTTTTTATCTCCATTTTTTATTTCATAGAATGAAATAATTTCAATTTGCGTACAAAAACTCGACATTCCTCCCATTTTAAGGTTAAATTTTGGCTGTCTAGAAGGCTAAATTATGTGGAATGATTGAGGTTTTAAACAATGCCGATTCGTGTACCTGATGAACTGCCAGCAGTTAATTTTCTTCGCAATGAAAATATCTTTGTTATGACATCGACGAGAGCCAGTATTCAGGACATCCGTCCCATGAAGGTATTGTTACTAAATCTAATGCCAAAGAAGATAGAAACGGAAAATCAATTTATCAGGTTACTTTCTAATTCACCGTTACAGATTGATATTCAATTACTCCGTATTGACAGTCGCCGATGTAGAAACACACCAGCGGAGCATTTGGATAATTTTTATTGCGACTTTGAATCAATAAAAGATCAGAATTTTGATGGATTAATCGTAACCGGTGCCCCTTTAGGATTAGTAAAATTTGAGGATGTTACGTATTGGGAGGAAATTGAAACCGTTATCAATTGGGCCAGAGAGCATGTTACTTCAACACTTTTTGTCTGTTGGGCTGTTCAGGCGGCTTTAAATATTCTTTATAACCTGCCTAAATATACGCGAAAAACGAAACTATCAGGTGTTTACTCTCACACTATTCTGGAACCATTGGCATTATTGACCAGAGGATTTGATGAATCATTTTGGGCGCCGCATTCACGCTTTGCTGATTTTCCTGAGTCAGCTATTCGTCAATATACGGATCTGGATATTTTGGCTAGTTCAGAAGAAGCCGGTACCTATTTACTTGCCAGTAAGGATAAAAGACTAGTATTCGTAACTGGGCATCCAGAATATGATGTTGGCACGTTAGCTGCTGAATATCAGCGTGATCGGACGGCTGGTTTAGAACCTGTATTACCCGTCAACTACTTCCCGGATAATGATCCAGAAAATAAGCCGGTTGCTACATGGCGTAGCCATGGGCATTTGCTATTTTCAAATTGGCTCAATTATTATGTATATCAGATCACTCCATACGATTTGACCTACATGAACCCTTCCTTAGATTAAACTTCTTATAAACATCTTTAAAAATGAGAATTAACTGAAGCGAGTCATTTCTCATTTTTTAATTTTTTGTTTATTTTCTATAAATTATCTGTTTTTCCTATTCTCTATATATAACAAAAACTTAACAGTTTTTGTTTTTATATTTTGGAAATTAATTCCCAGTTTGTATATGCCTATCTCTCTATTAATTGTTTGATTTTATTATTAATAATTTAATATATAAAAATAATGGAAACCGTTTTTGATTTATTTTTTATATTGATTATTCTTACCTGAGTGGACACTTTAAGGTGAGGAATAGGGGATGACGCAGCAAGTATTGGCAACAGAATTAACCTTTATAAAACCTTTTTCTGATGCTGAGAAGAAGGTTTTATCATCTGAATCTATTCATTTTCTAGAAGATTTAGTCGTCAAATTTGCTAACAGACGCAAAAAATTACTAGAAGATCGGATAAATTGGCAGAAGAAAATAGATAACGGGCAATTACCAGAATTTATTTCGGAAACAGATTCCATTAGAAAAGGTGATTGGAAAATTCAGGGAATTCCGGACGATCTAAAAGATCGTCGGGTTGAGATCACCGGGCCTGTAGAGCGGAAAATGGTTATCAATGCCCTGAATGCTAACGTTAAAGTATTTATGGCAGACTTTGAAGATTCTCTGGCACCAAGCTGGGATAAGATTATTGATGGTCAAATTAACCTGCGGGATGCAGTTAATGGAACTATTTCTTATACCAATGAGCAAGGCAAACGTTATGAATTAAAATCGGACCCTGCTGTATTGATTGCTCGTGTCAGGGGATTACACCTGTCAGAAAAGCATATTCTTTATAAAAATGAACCAATTTCTGGCGGGTTATTTGATTTTGCGATTTATTTTTATTTGAATTATAAACAGTTGCTGGCGAAAGGGAGTGGTCCTTACTTCTATTTACCTAAGATCCAGAGCTACCATGAAGCACAATGGTGGAGTGATGTTTTCAGTTTTACGGAAGAGCGTTTCAATTTGCCAAAAGGCACGATTAAAGCGACTGTTCTGATTGAAACATTGCCAGCTGTTTTCCAAATGGATGAAATCCTTTATCACCTGCGTCATCACATTGTTGGTCTGAATTGTGGCCGTTGGGATTATATTTTCAGTTATATCAAAACACTGAAGAATCATGCAGATCGCGTTTTACCAGACCGTCAGTCAGTCACTATGACACAACCTTTCCTGAGTGCTTATTCCCGTTTATTGATTAAAACCTGTCATAGACGAGGGGCTTTTGCGATGGGCGGTATGTCAGCATTTATACCGAGTAAAGATCCTGAGCAAAATCAGATAGTGCTGGATAAAGTCAGAGCCGATAAAGAGCTGGAAGCTAATAATGGTCATGACGGTACATGGATTGCCCATCCCGGTCTTGCCGATATAGCGATGGAAGTATTTAGTTCAAAACTGGGTGAACGACCAAATCAACTGATGGTTTCCCGAGAAGAGGATGGTGAGATCACTGCTGCACAGCTGCTTGAACCAAGTCTGGGAGAAAGAACCGAAGATGGCATGCGGGCAAATATCCGAGTTGCAGTCCAGTACATAGAAGCATGGATTTCAGGGAATGGGTGTGTGCCGATCTATGGCTTGATGGAAGACGCTGCTACAGCAGAAATTTCCCGTACCTCTATCTGGCAATGGATCCATCATGAAAAATCGTTGACCAACGGTCAAAAAGTGACTAAAGAGTTGTTCAACCAGATGCTAAAAGAAGAATTGGCAGTCATTAAACAAGAAGTTGGTGAGGTACGTTTTAACGAAGGAAGGTTTACAGAGGCTTCTGAGCTGATGAAACGGATCACCACACAAGACGAACTAGTCGATTTCCTGACTTTGCCGGGCTATCAATTACTCGACTGATTTAAACAACATCCAATCACTAATTAATATTCAATTAATTCAGAATAGGAAGTATAGGATCATGACCGTTTCTCGAGCACAACAAATCACTCAATTAGAGCAAGAATGGAAAAAAGCACGCTGGGAAGGCATTAATCGACCATACAGAGCTGAAGATGTTATTAAATTACGTGGCTCAGTCAATCCTGAACATACTTTGGCTCAAATGGGAGCGAAAAAGTTATGGGAATTGTTGAATGGAAAATCCAAAAAAGGTTATGTAAACGCGCTAGGTGCACTGACGGGTGGGCAGGCACTTCAGCAGGCTAAAGCCGGAATTGAAGCTGTTTATCTTTCTGGCTGGCAGGTTGCAGCTGATGCCAACACAGCTTCCAGTATGTACCCTGACCAATCACTCTACCCAGTCGATTCCGTACCAAATGTCATTAAGCGTATCAATAATAGTTTCCGCCGCGCAGATCAGATCCAATGGGCGAATGGCATTGGCCCTGATAGCGTCGAATACACCGATTATTTCCTGCCGATTGTGGCGGATGCAGAAGCAGGATTTGGTGGCGTCCTGAATGCGTTTGAACTTATGAAAGCGATGATCGAAGCCGGAGCCGCCGCTGTCCATTTTGAAGATCAGTTAGCTGCAGTGAAGAAATGTGGGCATATGGGAGGCAAAGTACTGGTACCAACTCAGGAAGCTATCCAGAAATTAGTGGCTGCTCGCTTAGCCGCAGACGTATCAGGTGTACCCACTCTTCTTATCGCTCGTACTGATGCCGATGCAGCCGATCTGCTGACATCGGATTGCGATCCCTATGATAGCGAGTTTCTTACTGGCAAGCGAACCTGTGAAGGTTTCTTCTGTACACGTGCAGGGATTGATCAGGCTATTAGTCGTGGGCTGGCTTATGCACCATATGCTGATGTTGTCTGGTGTGAAACATCGACACCAGACATTGAAGCAGCCCGTCGTTTTGCAGAAGCAATTCATGCGGAGTATCCAGGGAAGTTACTGGCCTATAATTGTTCTCCATCTTTTAACTGGAAAAAGAATCTGGATGATAAAACGATTGCCAGTTTCCAGGAACAGCTTTCTGAGCTTGGGTATAAATTCCAGTTTATTACTTTGGCTGGTATTCATAGTATGTGGTTCAACATGTTTGATCTGGCGTATGACTATGCACGTGGCGAAGGCATGAAACACTACGTAGAGAAGGTTCAGGAGCGTGAGTTTTCCTCACTGGAGCGTGGCTACACCTTCTCCTCGCATCAACAGGAAGTGGGCACGGGTTACTTTGATAAAGTAACCACGATAATACAGGGGGGAACCTCCTCTGTTACCGCTCTGACAGGGTCAACCGAAGAGCAGCAATTCTGATTTTTGTATTGCATTGATACTCAATGGATTTCAAGGTGTATCGCGGCGGCAAGAGAGTGAATCCCCGGGAGCATAGATAACTATGTGACAGGGGTGAGCAAACGTAGCCAACAAAGAGGCAGCTTGAAAGACGAAGTGTAGATATCACCTTGGGGGACTCCGTCAGGAATTCCCCTTTACGCGTCAGATTAAGGTGGCAGACATGGAAACAGATTTAGCTCACTTAATTGCACAAACTATTCTTCAGGGGTTTGATGCGCAATACGGCAGATTTCTGGAAGTAACGTCTGGCGCACAACAGCGTTTTGAGCAGGCAGACTGGCACGCAGTGCAGCAGGCCATGAAGAAAAGGATCAATCTTTACGATCATCATGTAGGCTTGGTGGTTGAACAGCTGAAATGTATTCGTGGTTCACGGTTGTACGATCAGGAGTACATTGCCAAAGTGAAAGTGGTTTATACCCGCCTACTGCCGGATTACCCACGTTTTGAAATTGCAGAAAGTTTTTTTAATTCCGTTTATTGCCGATTATTTCAGCATCGTAATTTGAAGCAGGAAAATTTATTTATCTTTTCTTCCCAACCACCACGTCGTTTCCGCCATATTCCACGCCCATTATCGCGGGATTTTTTTCCTGATGCCGGTCTTGAATCTATGCTATGGGCTATTTTAAAAGATTTACCATTGCGTCTGGAATGGGAAAATTTAGACAGAGATATCAGTTACCTCACTCGCTACTTACAAAACACATTTCCCGGATATGATTTACTACAGGCGACATTTCAGATTGCTAACGAACTCTTTTATCGCAATAAAGCTGCTTGGCTGGTAGGCAAAATAAGGCTGGGTACAGAAGTTTATCCATTTTTATTGCCGATTCATCATAATGAATCAGGCCAAATTTTTATTGATACCTGTCTGACGAATCATGATGACGCCAGTGTCGTTTTTGGTTTTGCCCGCTCTTATTTTATGGTTTATGCCCCTTTACCGGCAGCTATGGTTGAATGGTTACGTGAAATTTTGCCCGTTAAATCGACAGCCGAGCTTTATATGGCCATTGGCTGCCAAAAGCATGGAAAAACAGAGTATTACCGTGAATATCTGACATTTATCAATTCCTCTCAGGAACAATTTACCATTGCTCCGGGGGTGAAAGGGATGGTAATGCTGGTTTTCACGTCTCCTTCTTTTGACCGTGTATTTAAGGTGATAAAAGATAAGTTTGCGCCGCAGAAAGAAGTTTCTCAGGAGAGGGTTCAGGAGTGTTACCGGTTGGTCAAGGAGCATGATCGGGTCGGGAGAATGGCTGATACACAGGAATTTGAGAATTTCGTCATCGATAAACGCCATATCAGCCCCGAGTTAATGGAGGAAATACAGAAAGAGATCCCTGAAAAGCTGGAAGATTTAGGTGACAAAATTCTGATAAAACATCTTTATATGGAACGAAGAATGCTCCCACTGAATATCTATATGGAGCAGGTAGATGAGGATCATCTGAAAGATGCTGTTGAAGAATATGGGAATGCAATTAAACAGCTTGCGGCAGCGAATATCTTTCCGGGAGACATGTTATTCAAGAATTTTGGGGTTACACGACACGGAAGGGTGATTTTCTATGATTATGACGAAATTTGTTATATGACCGAAGTGAATTTTAGGGATATTCCTCCAGCGCGTTATCCGGAAGATGAACTTGCCAGTGAGCCGTGGTACAGCGTAGCGCCCAATGACGTTTTTCCGGAAGAGTTCCGGCATTTTTTATGTAGCGATAAGCGCATTCGTAAATATTTTGAAGAATTTCACGGCGATCTTTTTAAAGCAGATTATTGGCGAGCGTTGCAAGAACGGATAAGAAAAGGGCATGTAGAGGATGTTTTTGCTTACCGTCTCAGGCAGAGATTCAGTCAGCGTAATGAGAACAAAGCTGAAGAGCAGGGTATAACGAAATATTCAGAATTATTGGATGAAGAGAATAATATTGTGGTACTAGCTTCTTCTAACCGTGATATTCACTCTTAATATAAGGTGGTGTGGTAAAAGGATTTAACTGGCTTTCTTCATTATTTGGCTAAAAAACGCTGAATTTATGAAAGCGGAAATTCTAACAAGTAGCTCTACTGAAATAATAGAATTTCCGCAATTTCAAAAATGATCCGGCTAAATTATGCTTTAGCGCCTGTTATTGCATTATGAGCCAGTTCCGTAATATGCGCATAATCACCTTTTTTCAATGCATCATTTGGTACCAGCCAAGAGCCACCGATACATAGGACACTATTCAGTGCCAGATAATCACGGTAATTATCAGGAGAAATTCCTCCTGTCGGGCAGAAACGCACCTGTGGGAATGGGCCAGCAATAGCTTTCAGCGCTTTTACGCCGCCATTTGCTTCCGCAGGGAAGAATTTGAAACAATTTAAGCCATAGCTCATACCCAGCATTAGCTCAGAGACAGTGGAGATGCCCGGAATAAGAGGAATTGAGCCAGTTGTCGCGGCTTTTAACAACTCATCAGTTAACCCAGGGCTAATGGCAAACTGTGCTCCGGCCTCAGTGACGGCAGAAAGTTGTTCGGGATTAATCACCGTTCCAGCACCAATAATGGCTTCAGGAACTTCTCTGGCAATGAGACGAATTGCTTCCAGCGCGCATGCTGTTCTCAGCGTGACTTCCAATACCCTTATTCCGCCTGCCACCAACGCTTTCGCCAATGGTACGGCATGTTCAATTTCATTGATTACGATAACAGGGACGACAGGGCCATCAGTCAGGATGCTTTCTGCTGTTGTTTTCCAATTATTCATTAGCAATTTCTCTCATCGAATCCGACACAAGGGATTTAAAATCCCCGGTTATAAAAATGTAATGGAACATGCACCTTGCTCTGCACCGGAAAGCTGGGTACGCAAAGCACTAAATAGTTCACGTCCACAACCGGTATGCCCTGTGCTTAAATCGGCTTGATAAGGTACTCTTTGTGCTAATTCCAGCTCATCAAGCAGCAACGTAAGTTCACCGGTGCGGCCATCAATACGGATTAAGTCTCCATCCTGTATTTTGGCCAGCACTCCGCCAGCATGGGCTTCCGGTGTAACATGAATGGCGGAAGGTACTTTACCGGATGCGCCGGACAGACGCCCATCCGTCACTAAAGCAACTTTAAAACCACGATCCATCAGTACCCCCAATGGTGGCATTAATTTATGTAATTCAGGCATACCGTTTGCCTGTGGCCCCTGATAACGAACGACGACAACACAATCACGATTTAATTTTCCAGCCTCAAAAGCAGGGGCGATATCGTGCTGACTATTAAAAACAACGGCTGGAGCTTCAATAACGAGATTGTTGGCTGGTACTGCCGAAGTTTTCATAACCGCACGACCAATATTTCCGGTCATGACTTTTGTACCGCCATGATGTTTGAACGGTTTTTCAATACAGGCAATAACTTCTTTATCCAGTGATGTGTGAATGCTTTCACGCCATGCCAGTTGACCTTCATTCAGCCAGGGTTCCTGAGTATAACGTTCCAGACCGAATCCAGCGATGGTATTAACATCTTGATGAAGTAAGCCTTTTTTCAGTAACTCCCGAACAACCAGAGCCACACCACCGGCAGCCTGAAATTGGTTGATATCCGCAGGCCCGTTGGGGTAAATACGGCATAACAACGGGATGACATCTGATAGTTCAGAAAAATCATCCCAGTTAATGATAATTCCGGCTGCGTTTGCTATTGCGATCAAGTGCATGGTCAAATTTGTTGAACCACCGGTTGCCAGCAGTGCAATAATGCCATTGACGATCACTTTTTCATTAACCATTTGTCCCAGAGGGAGATAATTACCTGAATTTTCAGTCAGACGAGTGATCTGACGTGCAGCGGCATCGTTTAAGGCGTCACGTAATGGCGTATCCGGATGGACAAAAGAAGCTCCGGGTAAATGCAGTCCCATTACTTCCATGACCATTTGGTTGGAATTGGCTGTGCCATAGAAAGTACAGGTACCGATACTGTGGTAAGAGTCTGCTTCTGCTTCCAGTAACGCCCGACGATCAACCTTACCTTCAGCATATAACTGGCGGATGCGGACTTTCTCTTTATTCGGTAAGCCACTGGTCATCGGCCCTGCGGGAACAAAAACAGCAGGTAAGTGGCCGAATGACAGTGCAGCCATGACCAGTCCCGGCGCAATTTTGTCACAGATTCCCAGATACAGAGCACCATCAAACATATTATGGGAAAGCCCGATAGCCGCGGACATTGCGATGACATCACGGCTGAGTAGGGATAACTCCATTCCATCCTGCCCTTGTGTTACACCATCACACATGGCAGGAACACCACCCGCAACCTGACCGACAGCACCGACTGCATGTAAGGAATCTTTTAATTTTTGTGGATAGTTTTCATAAGGTTTATGAGCGGAAAGCATGTCATTGTAAGAAGTGATAATGGCGATATCGTTACGCACCATATTCTTTAATGCGACTTTATCGTCATTTTGACAGGCAGCAAAACCATGAGCCAGATTCCCGCATGCCAGTTGAGAGCGATGGACGGTTTTTGAACGAGCAGACTCAATATGCGCCAGATAACGGTTACGCGTCTCTTTAGAACGTTCAATGATACGTTGAGTGATCCGTTCGACGGTTTTATTGATCGTCGTACTGTTCTGGGGTGTTGTCATGATAATTGCTCCAGGCACTTGCTTCCTACACCATATGGAATGTATCTAGCACATACTCTCACTATTTGTTACCGGTAACATTTTTAATGCAATAAACAAAGGATGCAATCAACTTTTGTCTTCAACACACCTTATCTGTGATCTATATCAATTTATAAGCTGAAACGTAACAGCTAATCAGTAAGTCTGCTTTTTAAGTGAAATTAGCAGAAATTTTACTTATTACCGCCATATTCCCGACTTATCTCTTTCGCTGCCCGCATAACAAGGGCACCCAGCTCAGTCACACGCTCATCAGAGATACGTGATATCGGGCCGGAGATAGAAATAGCAGCAAACGCATCATGGTGCTCATCATAGATGCAGGCAGCAATACAGCGTAACCCAAGAGCATGTTCTTCATCATCGAGTGAAAAACCCTGCTTACGGATCTGTTCAAGGTTCTCTTTTAAGGCGGCAGCGGTAGTATGTGTGTGCTGTGTATAGGCGTGTAACCCTTTTTTGTGCAGTAATTGCAGGCACTTTTGTTCAGACAGTGTCGCAAGTAGCGCCTTACCTGCACCGGATGCATGCATGGGTAACTGACCGCCAATAGGCGCGGACATCCGCATCAATGCGTTACATTGCACTTGATCGACAATCACCGCTTCATATTCATCAATATTGAAAATAGCAAGATTGATAGTCTCGCCAGAATCTTCCATCAACTGGCGTAAAATTGGATGAACCAGTACCATCAGATTGCGGCTTTGCAGAAAGCTGCTGCCGACAACAAACGCATGTGATGCAATCACCCATAGTCCCAGATCGCCAACCTGCCGAACAAAACCATGCTGTTGTAGCGTTGTCAAAAGACGGTGGGTAGTCGAATTAGGAAGACCGGCCTGAATAGCGAGGTCAGTCAGGGCGACCCCACTTTGTGAATCAGAAATGAATTCCAAAAGGGATAAGCCCCGGCTTAAAGATTGTACCTGACCGCCTGCTGCGGCACCGCCGGCTGTCATTTTAGTTTTTTTAGGGCGTTTATTGGCAATAGCGGTATTCATAAGATTCCCTCTAAATTATCCTCTGTTTATAGGATGGCTAAGCAGAGTTAAAATGGAATTTGTTTTCGTTTTCTTATTATGAATGATAAAGGGTGGGAAAACACATCCGATGAGTGAAGGAAAAAGTATATTGAAAATCACATTTGGCAAACAAAAACATTTATCTGAAATAGTCGATATCTTTAATTACTACATTGCAAACTCGAATGCCCGTTTTGAAACCGAGCCAATGACATTAGAGAGAAAGCAACTTTGGTTCTCACAATTTCAGCCTGACACACGTTACCAGCTTTTTGTCGCAGTTGAAGATCAAGCGGTTTTGGGTTTTGCATGTTCCCAGCCTTATCGGGCATTAGAGGCATTTAACAAAACGGTTGAAGTCAGCATTTATCTGGCACCATCAATGAAGCACACAGGAGTAGGTAGCGCACTTTATCAACACCTCTTTAGTGAACTAGCATCACAAGATGTACATAGTGCGCTATCAGGTATTGCATTACCTAATGAGGCATCAATTGGGCTGCACAAGAAATTTGGTTTTTGTGAAGTGGGTGTTTTCAGAGAGTATGCAAGTAAAAACGGTCAGTACATTAGCTCAGTTTGGCTGGAAAAATTGTTTGAATAAAAAGTTATTTTCACGGCAAGAAAACGAAATTTATGTACATGGCGGGTATTCTTATTACCGTAACGGAATGAGAATACCCGGGTGTGTTGGTTATTCTTCAAACAAATTCTTATGAAGGGTTTGAACCACTTCTTCAGCGTCTTGCCCGGGTACAAGCAGGCAGACATTATGGCTACTTGCACCATAGCTGATCATACGGATATTGAAGGATTCCAGCGGACCAAAGATCTCTTTTCCTAATCCTCTGGCCTGTGACAGCTTATTACCGATAATCGCCACCAGTGCCAAATCTTCTTCAACCTCGACACGACACAATGTTGAAAGCTCTGTCAGTAGGGCATTAGTCAGCAAACTACCGTTCGTGCTGGTGGAGCCTGTTGTATCCAGTGTTAACGCAACGCTGACTTCTGAGGTAGTAATCAGATCCACCGAAATATTATGGCGTGAAAGCAGGATAAAAATTTCTGCCAGAAAGCCTCTTGCATGCAGCATTTTCAGGCTATGCAGAGTTAATAAAGTCTGTTTGCGACGCAGCGCCAGTGCCCGGAAGCGGGGTGGGTTTGCCGTTCTGTCGCAAACGAGTGTACCGCCTGCCTGTGGTTGTTTACTTGAACCAACGAAAACAGGAATACCACAGCGAACGGCAGGCAGTAATGTTGCCGGGTGGAGGATTTTGGCACCAAATGTTGCCATCTCAGCCGCTTCATCAAAAGCAATTTTATCAATACGCGTAGCTGTTGGGGCAACACGAGGATCTGTTGTGTAAATTCCCGGAACATCGGTCCAGATATCCACACGGCTTAGCCCGAGCGCTTCACCAAGTAATGCGGCGGTATAATCACTGCCGCCACGCCCTAATGTTGTTGTACGCCCTTTTTCTTCTTTGCCGATAAAACCCTGAGTAATAACAATTGTATTATTCAGGCGTGGCTGCAAATGTTGTTCGGCCAGAATATTGAGCTGGGTGGTATCAGGCTCAGCCTGTCCGAATTGGTCATTGGTACGCATTATCCGGCGGATATCAAACCATTCGACATCTGTATTGCGCTGACGTAATAATTCAACAAACAACAGGGTGGACATGACTTCACCGTGGCTGACTAACTCATCAGTCAAGGCGTCAGATGTGGCGAGCGAAGCCGCTTCTGACAATGTAGCAATGTTATCCAGCAGACGGTCAATCTCATCTTTAATCACATCTGATTCATTCAGTCGCCCGATAATAGCATATTGAATGTCCCGGATCTGTTTCAGGCACTTCTCCCGTTTATCACTATTACAGCCGGAAGCTAATGTGACCAGCAAATTGGTTATACCTGCGGAAGCTGATAAAACGACGACGCGAACATCTCTGTTTGCCAGAATAATATCAGCACAGTTATTCATGGCATCAAAGTCTGCCACACTGGTACCACCGAATTTTGCAACAATATACTGCGAAGAGGGAGAAGATACTGCACTCATGGATGATAGCCTTCTGTTTTAAAGATAGGCAATTAGAAATATCGGGTTAGCGGTAATGAGTCAATATTTGTTAATTAAGCATCAATATTTTTCATGATTAGAGTGAGATTATCGTTTTTGCCTATGTAATTATGACTGGAAATAATCGCTTATTTTGACCAATATCAGTCAGTAACAGGAAAAGGAGATCCATCACAGTATTAACTTGTTACAATCCTGTGCATTCCTATTTTTATCTACAGTAGATAGAGAACATTATTCATGAAAAACATCAACCCTAGCCAGACCGAAGCCTGGAAAGCATTGCAGCAACATTTTGAGCAGATAAAAGATACTCACCTGCGAGATTTGTTTGAACAGGATAAGGCGCGCTTTACGACATTCTCTGCCACATTTGACGATCAGATTCTGGTGGATTATTCCAAAAACCGTATTACCCCGGAAACACTGGATAAATTACAGGCTCTGGCGAAAGAAACTGATTTATCCGGGGCTATTCATAGCATGTTTTCCGGTGAAAAGATTAACCGCACTGAAGATCGCGCTGTACTGCATATTGCTTTACGTAACCGCAGTAACTCTCCGATTAAGGTTGATGGGGAAGATGTTATGCCGCAGGTCAATGCGGTACTGGCAAAAATGAAATCATTCAGTGAGCGCATTATTGGTGGGGAGTGGAAAGGTTATACCGGTAAGGCCATTACTGATGTGGTCAACATCGGCATTGGTGGTTCAGATCTTGGCCCATATATGGTGACAGAAGCGCTGAAAGCCTATAAGAACCACCTTAATATGCACTTTGTATCCAATGTGGATGGCACTCATATCGCGGAAACGCTGAAGTCTCTGGATCCGGAAACCACATTGTTCCTGATAGCATCGAAGACTTTTACTACGCAGGAAACGATGACTAACGCACATTCTGCCCGTGATTGGTTCTTGCAAAGTGCAGTTGATGAAGCACATGTTGCCAAACATTTTGCGGCACTTTCAACGAATGAACAGGAAGTCAGCAAGTTTGGTATTGATCCGCAAAACATGTTTGAGTTCTGGGACTGGGTCGGCGGCCGTTATTCCCTTTGGTCTGCGATAGGTTTATCTATTGTCCTGTCCATTGGATATGATAATTTCGAGCAATTGCTGAATGGTGCCCATGCTATGGATAAGCACTTTGCACAAACTGCTCCTGAACAGAATATTCCGGTTATTCTGGCGCTGATTGGCATCTGGTATAACAATTTCTTTGGCGCAGAAACTGAAGCGATTCTGCCTTATGATCAATATATGCATCGTTTTGCTGCTTACTTTCAGCAGGGAAATATGGAATCAAACGGTAAATATATTGATCGTAATGGAAGCCCCGTGAATTATCAGACCGGACCGATTATCTGGGGTGAACCGGGTACCAATGGTCAGCATGCTTTCTACCAGCTTATCCATCAGGGAACGAAACTGATCCCATGTGATTTTATTGCGCCGGCAATCAGCCACAACCCAATTGGCGATCATCACAGTAAATTGTTATCTAACTTCTTTGCACAGACTGAAGCGCTGGCTTTTGGTAAAACTCAGGCTCAGGTAGAAGCCGAATTTGTTGCTGCCGGAAAGAGTGTACAGGATGTGGCAAATGTTGTGCCATTCAAAGTGTTTGAAGGCAACCGTCCGACTAACTCAATTCTGTTACGTGAAATTACACCATTTAGTCTGGGCGCATTAATTGCCATGTATGAGCATAAAATCTTTGCTCAGGGCGCAATTCTGAATATTTTCTCATTTGACCAGTGGGGCGTTGAACTGGGAAAACAATTGGCAAATCGTATCCTGCCTGAACTCCACGATTCAGAAAGCGTAAATAGCCATGACAGTTCTACAAACGGGCTGATTAATCGTTTCAAAGAATGGCGTTAATCTGATTTATCATTTTATATAATCAGTTATCCCCTCAATAACATTATTTATTGGGGGGATATTTTTTGCAATCTACATAATTTGTTACCAACTTTTTATTTTATTGGCCTGTAACATGATATCCTCACTTCCCATTCGTTGCGCTGTCGGAGAAGTTGGTATTCTCCGCAATTGGAAAATGACATGGCAAATGACACAATATTAACTTCTACTCCTATTCACTGGCTTTCAACTGACGAAGCCAACACGCCTGAGAGTATTCTGGACTGGCTGATGGAAGTTGGTTCAATGACTCGTCGTTTTGAGCAGCATTGCCATCATGTCACTGTCACACCATTTCGGGAATGCTTTATTACAGCTGAAGAGCTTGGTGATGAAAGTGAGCACTTACCTATAAGTGAGAAATACTGGCTACGGGAAATTATCCTGTTTGGCGATAATATTCCGTGGCTGTTGGGACGAACAGTGATCCCGAAAGAAACATTAACAGGACCGGATAAAAAGCTGGTGGATCTAGGAACTGTTCCACTTGGGCGCTACCTTTTTAGTGGCAATAACCTGACGCGGGATTATATTCAAATAGGGTTACAGGGGCAGCGTTGGGCGAGACGATCTTTACTGCGTTTATCAGAAAAGCCATTATTACTTACAGAAATATTTTTGCCAGAATCACCTGCATATAAAATTAAATAAATAAGAGATAAGGGAGAAACAGATTGGAGGTCAGTATGACGCAAAATAAATGGCGTGCCTATTGCCGTTTAATGCGTATTGATAAACCGATTGGCGTATTGTTACTAATATGGCCAACCTACTGGGCATTATGGATAGCAGCAAAAGGTGTACCCAATTTACATATCCTGTTGGTCTTCACTCTGGGTGTCTTTTTCATGCGGGCAGCAGGGTGTTGTATTAATGATTTCGCCGACAGGAAATTTGACGGACATGTTGAAAGGACAAAGTCTCGCCCGCTTCCTAGTGGTGATATCAGCGAGAAAGAGTGCAAAATTTTATTTAGCATACTCGTGCTGATCTCTTTTGCACTGGTTTTGACGCTGAACAAAATGACGATTGCCTTATCCTTTGCCGGATTAGGGCTGGCGTGTGTGTATCCTTTCGTTAAACGGGTCAGTAACTTGCCACAGGTTGTATTAGGTGCTGCCTATGGCTGGTCAATTCCAATGGCTTTCTCGGCGGTAAGTGAGTCCTTACCATTAGAATGCTGGTTATTATTTCTGGCAAATGTCATATGGTCAGTAATCTACGATACCCAATATGCGATGGTCGATCGTGATGATGATCTGAAAATTGGCGTGAAATCGACAGCTGTTTTGTTCGGGCGTTTTGATAAGCTGATTATTGGTATTTTGCAACTCACCATGCTGGCAATTCTTATTGTGGTTGGCTGTTTGGTGAATTTAGGCGGGATGTATTACTGGACCGTATTGCTGGCTGGCGCGCTTTTTATTTATCAGCAAAAACTGATTTTTGACCGTAGTCGTGAGCCATGTTTTCAGGCATTCATGAACAATAATTATGTTGGCTTTGTTTTATTCCTCGGCATTCTTTTCAGCTATGTTTTTTAACCCTATATTTTAAAAGCAAATGGTTTAACGAAACGGGCGGTCATTTTATGGCCGCCCGTTTATCTATTTGCCAGATTTTATTTTCAGAACAGTATGTTATTCCTGAATTTCATCTGTCGACTCTTGATCACTGTGTTCAGGAGGCATACTGACACTTTCAATCGTCAGACGGATTTCAGGAGACATCAGCTCGCTTAATACCTGATAAAGCGCCTGGGCATTTGTGGTAACGATGTTGCCACTATCGTGAATATAACCTTCTTCCCGCAAGGTATTAACAGAACAGGAGAACACGGCTTTATCGAAGAATTCCGGCGCATTAATACCATGCAGTACTGACAAACGCTGTGCCAGCATCCGGCTTTCTTTTTCCAGTGCACCACGGCTGATATCCGGAGTGGCATTCAGTAAAGAAAGTGTGATGGCGTAGCGTTGCAGTGTTTCCCGGATACCTGCTGCCAACAGTTGTAGTGGGCGGATACGCTCAGGATTGAGTACCAGCACTTCCTGCTCTTTATTGCAGATCAGGCGTTGGCGCACTAATTCATCAATCAAGGTCTTCACTACATCAGGCAGTTCCGCCTTACTGTAACGCATGAACAGTTCCTGCTTGAGCAGAGGATAAATCAGCTCTACCTGTCTGAGCAGTTCAGTGCGGCTAATACGGCGATGATGCATCACGATACTGGCGATTAAGGATGGCAGGATCAACAAGTGCTGGATATTGTTACGATAATAGGTCATCAGTACCGCGCTTTCACGAGGCAGGATAATGATATCCCCAAGACTGTCTTTTTCGACCTCAAACTTATTCATCCGTAAAGCGTGATCCAACAGCTCTTCTGCCGTTTTGGCCGGAATAGTGACATCGTTTGTATAAGTAACATTGCTCATCAGCTGCATATAGCAATCTAATTGCTCAATAAGCTGCTCACGAGTAAGTGCTCGCTGACGTGATGACAATAAGGCTGTACTGCATAAATTAATTGCATTTGCAGCAGCGGCATTATTGATATTCACCATAATATTATCCGCCAGTTTGCTGACCGTTGGGGTCAACCATGTCGGACGTTGTGCTTCTATTGGATCGATGGCGTCACGCCATTCAGGAACATGCTGGTTCAGATATTGTACTAATGGAATTGGCTCACCAAAATTGACGTAACCTTGCCCCAGATTACGCAGTTTACGCAACCCACGGACCATCTGGAAAAAGCCTTCTTTTTCTTTGGTTGCACCGCGTAATTCTTTGGCATAAGTTGCAACCTCCATCACATGTTCATAACCGATATAAATCGGCACAATTGTGATAGGCCGAGACTCTCCACGTAACATTGCCTGCAATGTCATGGAAAGCGTACCTGTTTTCGGATCGAGCAAGCGGCCAGTTCGCGAGCGTCCACCTTCAACAAAGTATTCAACAGAATAACCACGGGAAAACAGTTCACCCAGATATTCGCGGAAAATAGTTGAATAAAGTTTATTGCCTTTAAATGTGCGGCGGATAAAGAACGCACCAAGACGGCGGAATATCGGGCCAGCTGGCCAGAAATTCAGGTTAATGCCCGCTGCGATATGTGGTGGAACCAGACCCTGATGATAAAGCACATAAGACAGCAACAGGTAATCCATATGGCTACGATGGCATGGAACATAAACAAGTTCATGACCATCCTGAGCCAATTGGCGGATACGTTCGCCATTATGGACATTGATGCCCTGATAGAGACGGTTCCACGTCCAACTTAGTACACGGTCTGTTATACGAACAGTTTCATAGGAAAAATCAGCGGCAATCTCTTCCAGCATATTGATTGCATTCTGTTTCGCTTTTTCTGGCGAAATTTTCTTACTGCGAGCCTCATCAGCAATCGCTTTTTCAATCGCTTTTGATTCCAGTAACTTCCTGAACAGATCTTGCCGCGCAGGTAAACGTGGCCCGACAGCGGCCAAACGTTGGCGGGAATAGTGTATCCGTGCAACGCGGGCGAGTTTATTGGCAATAATTGTATCTGTGCCATGTTCATCCGCAATACTGCGTAATGACACAGGTGCGGAAAAACGGACAAAACTATCTCGCCCAAGCCACAGGATTGCAAAAAACTTCTGGATCCCGTTAAGCAGGCGTAGCTGAGGAGCCGTATTGGTTTCCTGACCTTCACGTCCAGGAGAGCGCCCGAACATCACAGAAACAGGCACCATCTGAATATCTAAATCAGGGTTACTGCGATGTAAATCCAGATAAGAATGGAAAATCTTCACAGACTCATGTTTAGGCGCATAGTAACTGAATACACGCGGGCCATCATCAATGAAAACATAGCTTGGAAGCTGTGTATCATCAATATCCAAAGGCGCTAGCGGATCAGGTAAATCCTGAGCAAGACACTGTTGACGCAGAGTCAATAAATCGGCCTTTGAATGATACGGTAACACATACAGAATAGGCCGAGTCGTATCAAGACTCAGCTCTGTAACAGGAACCGTTGGAATAAGTTTACTTTTAACTAAAAGTTTTATCGGCAAATTCAATAAGTTGTAATATATTTTACGCCAAGCTGACATAACTGCTTTAAGCCTCTTGTTAGCAATGCGCGGCAAGCATACCAGAAACGGATTTTGAGATCTGTGTAAATAAGATAATAATAGAGACTAAAAGTTATATGATCTTAAAACTATTATGATTCTTGAAGAAAATTTTTATGGCTAACCAATCAACAGGTTTAACCCGCATAATTAAAGCGGCTGGGTACTCAGCAAAAGGTATTAAAGCGGCGTGGAAAAATGAGGCTGCATTCCGACAGGAGGCAGTTTTGGCTATTTTAGCAACTATTGTGGCATTCTCCTTTGATTTCGGCATACTTGAGAGACTTTTTCTCATTAGTTCAGTTATGTTAGTGCTTATTGTGGAAATGCTGAATAGCGCTATTGAAGCGGTTGTAGACCGTATTGGCAGCGAATATCACGAACTATCGGGGCGGGCAAAGGATATGGGCTCAGCCGCGGTATTTTTAGCCATGATTTTAGCACTATTTATTTGGGTGATAATTATTTGGTCGTATTTTACCCGTTAATGTGGTGTATTTTTCGTCAAAAATCGTTATTTAGCGGCTTTTACATTCTGACTGGTTCCCAATTCAATTTTAGCTGTATATACTCACAGTCAGACTGTATAAACAAACAGGGGGCGAAATGAAAGCATTAACAGCCAGGCAGCAAGAAGTTTATAACTTGGTGCGTGACCATATTTCGCAGACGGGTATGCCACCGACACGTGCTGAAATTGCCGCGCGTCTTGGTTTTCGTTCACCTAACGCCGCAGAAGAGCATTTAAAAGCCCTTGCGCGTAAAGGGGTGATAGAAATTATCGCTGGTGCTTCCAGAGGTATCCGTTTGCTGCTTGAAGAGGAAGCTGAAGGGGCTGGATTACCACTCATTGGTCGTGTGGCTGCAGGTGAACCACTATTGGCTCAGGAACACATTGAAAGCCATTACAAAGTGGATCCGGAATTATTTAAACCGAATGCTGATTTTCTATTGCGTGTCCGTGGTATGTCAATGAAGGATATCGGTATTATGGATGGTGATTTACTTGCTGTGCATAAAACGCAGGATGTTCATAACGGGCAGGTCATCGTGGCACGGATTGAAGATGAAGTCACAGTAAAACGTTTCAAACAAACAGGAAACAAGATAGAACTGATTGCTGAAAATCCTGAGTTTAAGCCTATCGTTGTGGATTTACGCGAACAGAATTTCACCATTGAAGGGCTGGCAGTTGGCGTGATTCGTAACGGGGATTGGTTCTGAGTGTAAAAGCGGATAATTATACATTACCCATTCTGGGCGGTCATTTTTCGTAGTACCCGCGAAGCACATGCTTATGCGGGGACGTAGAAATTAATGAATTCATCATCAGTAATGACCGCCTGATAAGGTAATTTCAAACTCACTCCATACACGAGTTTGTTTCATGACAAGAAGAGCATAATCCGTGGATTTCTATGACACTGTGCCGCAAATGAAACCCTGCCTGCTGTGCTAAATTTTGTATCGCTGATTCGATATCTTCAGCATCCTGCTCGGTAACAGAACCACAATTATCACAAAGAAACATTGCTGATGTATGGCATGGCTCTTCAAAGTGATGACACACCACATAACTGTTTGTAGATTCTATTTTGTGAACAAAACCCTGTTCCAGTAAAAACTCTAACCCTCGATAAACAGTTGGCGGTTTTGCCTGTGGTTCAACTTCACGTAGCAGATCCAGCAAATCATAGGCACTGATTGCACCCGGCTGGGCTGAAATCAAGCGCAGAATTTCAAGGCGTTGAGGTGTTAAACGAACCCCTCGTGACAGACAGATTGCCTCAGCCTGCGTCAGTAATTTTTTTTGATTGGTAGTTTTCATTACACCTCTCACACCTACACGATGCTAATGGCTTAATATTACCATGTTTTTTAACTTGGAGCAGGGATCTACCTAATTGATAGTTATAATTCTGGATATTATTGTCATTTAGCAACCAAACGAACATTCTTGGTCTTAGTTTGAAAATATGGGGTTGTATAAAGAGATAAATTATATTTTAAAGCAGAGATAGTGGTTATTTTATAACCACTATCTCTAGAAAATAGTTTTAATTTAGGTCATTTATCATCGAAAAATATGCCTTTGAACGGATTCCAGCTATTATCACCCTTTTTTTCTTTTAAATAATAGGCATAGTTGGCTGCAATTCCATTTAGTCCAGCAAATGCTATTCCAATTGCATTATAGATACTATCTGAAAATTCAATGTCCAGTATTAATTGGACAACGCCTAGAGAAAATCCTGTTGCAAAAACAAGTCCAAATAAAACTAATCCTTTTTTCCATAAGCCAATAATAACAAAATAAATTATGCCAAAGAAAAAAGCGAAAAAATTCATGTTTATTTTTATTTTTTTAAGAAAAGGTAATTTTCTATATTCTTCGCGATTTTTTTTGGAGGCTGGTGAGCCATTTTTTTCAAAAAACTCAAAGCGTTCTTGCCACTTCTCAGAGTACTTAGGTGCGTCCATTTTTTTTCCTTGTATATCAAAGACTCTAATGTTAAAACACAAGCTTGATCTTTATCAATACTAATTTTATTTACAGTTGTAAATTGTTACTTATTTTAATACATTATTTGGGTTATTTTTGCTTGGGTAAGTTAAATTCATCCGCGATAACTCTCAATCTTTGAAAGCTCATGATTCCCTAATGTAGTGCCACTCTGAGTGGAAACATTTTTCTATGCTACAGTAGACCACATTTTATACTCATCTCATGCAATTCCCCATTTTTTTAGAAGGAAGGGTGTGAGGTGTTGTTAATTTAAACACATTTGAAATAACCTGAAATGCACGAAAATAAACAAACTAAAGACACCAGTGAATTCACTGAAATACCAAGTGAAAGCGGAAAATTCAAACCTTCCCGCTTCTCAGTTGCGCCTATGCTGGATTGGACGGATCGTCATTGTCGATACTTCCATCGCCTGCTAAGTAAAGAAGCTTTGCTTTACACTGAAATGGTCACTACAGGTGCGATTATTCACGGTAAAGGAAACTATCTGGCTTATAACGAGCAGGAGCACCCATTGGCATTGCAATTGGGCGGTAGTGAGCCTCAGGCATTGGCGCAGTGTGCTAAGATCGCGCAGGTGCGTGGTTACGATGAAATCAATCTGAATGTTGGTTGTCCGTCTGATCGTGTACAAAATGGTCGTTTTGGTGCCTGTTTGATGGGGGACGCTACATTGGTTGCGGATTGCATCAAAGCAATGCAGGATGTGGTGGAGATCCCAGTAACAGTAAAAACTCGTATCGGTATTGATGAACAGGATAGTTACGCGTTTCTGTGCGATTTTATTGATATTGTTGTGCAAAACAGTGCCTGTGATAATTTTGTCATCCATGCGCGCAAGGCGTGGTTATCTGGTTTGAGTCCTAAAGAAAACCGCGAAATTCCACCGCTGGATTATCCTCGAGTCTATCAACTGAAAAAGGATTTTCCACAACTGACGCTTTCCATTAATGGTGGAATTAAGACCTTGGAAGAAGCAAAACAACATTTGCAATATGTTGATGGTGTGATGGTTGGGCGGGAAGCCTATCAGAATCCATCGATTCTGGCGCATGTGGACCGTGAATTATTTGACGAAAACGCTCAGGTAACGAATACGGTAGATGTGATTAAAGCTCTTTATCCTTATATCGAGCAGGAATTGTCAAACGGTACTTATTTAGGCCACATTACCCGCCATATTCTGGGCATTTTTCAGGGTATTCCCGGCGCGCGCCAATGGCGTCGTCATCTGAGCGAAAACGCACATAAACCCGGTTCGGATATTATGGTTGTTGAAAAAGCACTGGGAATGGTAACAGAGCGGATGTGATCCGCTCAGGTGTTTTAGAAATTACGGGATCAATAAGCTGGAACCGTGAGTTGCGCGGTTTTCAAGTATCTGGTGTGCCCTGACTGCCTCGCTTAGTGGAAATTTTTGGTTTTCTGGCACATCGACTTTGATTTTTCCATTGGAAATGAAGTCAAATAGTGTTTTGCTCGCTTCTGCTAACTCTTCCCGCGTAGTGATATAACCGTTAATAGAAGGGCGGGTAAGGAATAGAGAACCTTTCTGGTTGAGAAGCCCGACATTTACACCGGTTACTGCACCCGAAGCGTTTCCGAAACTGACCATCAACCCTCTTGGTGCCAGAGAATCAAGTGAATCCAGCCATGTAGCCTGACCGACGGAATCATAAACGACATCAACTTTTTGTCCGTTGGTAAGTTCCAAAACGCGTTCAACAATATTTTCACGATTATAATTGATGGTCTGCCACGCGCCTGCATTTTGAGCAAGGAGAGCTTTTTCATCTGAACCGACAGTGCCAATCAATTTTGCACCTAATGCTTTTGCCCACTGGCAGGCAATCAACCCCACCCCACCGGCTGCTGCATGAAACAGAAAAGTTTCACCTTCAAGAATCTTATATGTCTGATAGAAAAGGTAATAAACGGTCAACCCTTTCAAAAGGGAAGCGGCAGCCTGCTCAAATGAAATACTATCAGGAAGAATAGTTAACTTGCTGGCAGGCACATTATGTACTTCACTATATGCACCCAGACCGGATTGAGCATACGCCACACGATCCCCGATTTTGATGTATGACACATTAGAGCCAACTTTTGTGACAATCCCGGCAGCTTCAGTGCCTAACCCACTGGGAAGGCTTGCTGTTGGGTAAAGCCCACTGCGGACATAAGTATCAATATAATTAATTCCGATGGCTTTATTTTCGACTTGGACTTCATCAGGCGCAGGGTCAACAGGGGTAAATTCACTATATTTGAGTACTTCTGGGCCGCCGGTGGCGGAAAATATGATGTGTTTTGCCATGGTTGCTCTCTTATCATTCTGGAAATATTGGGAACAGCCTCGCACGTTTGCAAAGAAATCGCTGCAAACAGCGTAAATGTATCTGAAATCATTGCAGACTATATATATTTACTTTGTGTTTTGAAATTTGTCCATGATTATTATTTTTATATAAATATCAAATAATTAATAAATCATTAAACTGTATGTTGTTACAGTGTTTATTGACGTTTTGCCCCTCTTGCAGCACATTGCGTATAAACAATTGTATAAATACTTTTAGCGATCATGGCTGCCGAATTAAACAAGCTCAGTGACAAAAAACTTAGAACCCTGCACGGAAAAGAAAGGGATAATATTGAATTTTTTGCCGATGGTGCGGGGTTGAGCGCCAAAGCATCTAAAGCTGGTGGAGTTAGTTGGGTTTTTACGTACCGACTTGATGGAAAAAAGTTAAACCGCCTTACCATTGGGCGCTATCCTGATGTGTCTCTCAAGCAAGCTCGTGAAACGCGGGATAAATGTCGTAGTTGGTTAGCATCTGGTAAAGATCCAAAGCTGCAATTTAATTTAGTGATGCAAGAATCACTAAAACCAGTCACTGTGAAAGACGCTATTGAATATTGGATAGAGCACTACGGCAGAGAAAATCGAGTCAATATTGATACCCTTATTCTGCAATTAGAAAAACATATTTATCCTTATATTGGTGAAATGGCATTATCTGACTGTGAAACAATATATTGGCTACAATGCTTTGATAGAATGAAAAAGAAAGCTCCGGTGGCTGCTGGTTCTGTATTTCAATTGTGCAAGCAAACTCTAAAATTTTGCCGGGTAAGAAGGTATGCAGTTAGCCATGTATTGGATGATTTAACTATTCAGGATGTTGGAAAAAAACAAAATAAAGGCCAGCGATATTTAGACGATCATGAACTTGGTCAATTATGGGACTCCATAAATACAGGTATTTACCTACCTTATTATAATAATTTATTGAAAATTTTGGTTGTATTTGGTTGTCGGACACGGGAGATCAGGTTATCTAAATGTTCAGAATGGAATTTGAATTCTATGTTATGGACTGTCCCAAAAGAAAATAGCAAGACAGGTGAGAAAATCATTCGTCCAATACCAGAATATATGAAGCCATTTTTAATGGATATTATTCACCAAAACCATAAAAGCGGTTATCTCTTAGGGGAAATTAAAAAACTTGAAGCAGTCGCACAATATGGCAGAAAAATATGGAAAAAATTAGAGCATGACGAGGAATGGTCTTTGCATGATTTAAGGCGAACGTTTGCAACTAAATTAAATGATATAGGCATCGCACCTCATGTCGTTGAGCAACTGTTAGGCCACGCACTGCCGGGCATTATGGCGATATATAACAAAAGCCAATATTTACCAGAGAAGCTAGACGCTTTAAATAAGTGGTGTGAGCGACTGGATGTATTAGCGGGAAATTATGAGAATGTGGTTATATTAAAGGCAGCTCAATAATGGGAATTAATGAATTGTGAGAATGACCATTGTGATATACACGTAACAAATGTGGCTTTCTTTCGTAATAATTTCTGTTAAGTAAAATACCTTCACAAAAACAATTAAACAGTGAGGGTAACAGAACCATGCAATAACGATAAAAAGCAATTCAGATCCGTTGTATCGCTTTTGCGGTTATCTGGTCTCTGTCAATGATGCAACTGGGATGAAGATGGGCACTAAGAACATTAGCCCACGAGCGCCGAGGTTGTATCTGTATCATGCTTATCTTTCCTTTATGGAAGCGCACGGCTTTGAACGCCCGCTGACATAGACTAAATTTGGCGAATCTATTCCTAAGATTATGCAGGAGTACCGGAAAGATTATCGAAAGACGAGAACAACGAGAGGGTATTCTTATAATGTTGAGTTGTCGGAAGAAGCGGAAGAGTGGCTTCCATCGTTACCTGAGCATAAAGATCTCAACATTATACCATTATAGATTTTTAGGTTTAACTATACATTCTGTACATTAAATAGCATATTTTTTTGATTTTAAATATAAAAATAGGATGTATAGTTATTCTTCCTCTGTACACTAAGTATACATGTTATACATGTTATACATGTTATACATGTTATACATGTTATACATGTTATACATGTTATACATGTTATACATGATCTAAAAATGTTTTAGTTAACAGATGAATAGTTAATGAATACCATATTAATGGCCACAACCCCAGATATGACAGGCTTCTTAAAAATCTTGCATAGTGTGTACAGTGGATGACTTCAAAAAGATTTCTAGGGGAGTCTTCGGATGTAAGTCAGTTATTTTTTATTAGTATTATGATGACATTTGGAATTATTCAATATGAAATCGTATGGAGGGATTAAATGACTAAATAGCTTTTCAAAATGGTAGGCGAATCAAAGAAACTCAGTCCTATTTTTGCGAACTTTTTAACCGCAAAACCAAAAAAACACAAAAAGGAAGGACTGAGTTATGGCCATCGTACCACCAATTCCGCGCAATGAGCGGCGTCAAATGAGAAAAATTGTCCAAA
>NZ_CAWNQF010000086.1:0-26071 GCF_963876465.1 Xenorhabdus sp. KK7.4 | reverse complement strand
TTTGGACAATTTTTCTCATTTGACGCCGCTCATTGCGCGGAATTGGTGGTACGATGACCATAACTCAGTCCTTCCTTTTTGTGTTTTTTTGGTTTTGCGATTAAAAAGTTCGCAAAAATAGGACTGAGTTTCTTTGATTCGCCTACCATTTTGAAAAGCTATTTAACCCTAATTCTGTTTAAGCCATTGCTGAAATATCTTCTTCTGAGTAGAAAACTTTTAGTGATGGCTTCTTCTCTTTAAGGCTGTAAGCAATCAATCCCGTTAAAACAGTTAACAAAAACCCGGTTATACTTCGGTGACGAGAATGTTCTATTTGAGAGATGTTTTTTAACTGCCCATTAATCGTTTCAATAATAAAACGCTTTTTAAGCATCATATTATCCCACTCATCCAGCGCAAGGGCTTTCATGTTACGGCGCTTTTTTGTGATAAAGGTAATATCCATTTTGGCTAAATCATCCGCCAATGCTTGACTTAGGTATCCTTTGTCGCCGTAAAGAGAACCTGTTAGATCTTTTGATAATTCCCGAACAGGCTCCCGATCATTCACATTACCTGAGGTCACTTTAAGGGCTAAAATGTCGCCCAGATGGTTAACAATCAAGTGTAATTTGAAACCATAGAACCATCCCATAGAGGTTTTTCCGCGTTGCGCGACTCCCTGGAAGACCTTGTGGCGAGGAATACGGATGTTATGGCAAACGCGCAAACTCGTGGAATCGATAAAAGAAATGCCTGTTGGTTTTCCTTTTAATTGAGTCAGATAACTACATAATGCCACCAAAACTGATGGGGCAATGCTGATAAAACGGGTATAACTGAGCAAGGTGGGGAAGTCGCAGTGGTGATATTGCCAGATATGCTCCAGATAAAAATTTTTAAAATCACGGTAATGCGACCGCTGAAAGAGGATCAAAATTGTCATGATTTCACTGGGATACATGTGTCCTTGCCTGCGGCGCAATCGGTACCTATTCTCGAGACAAAACTGCTCCCACTGGGGGATGAAAAGACGACAAAAATCGTCGACATCGCAGAAAATTTCAACTAATTTGTTCATAGCCTGTTCCTCTCCGGAGTGGTTTTCGGCTTTCACCAAAACTTTGCTCCTGGAACAGGCCTCACGTCAATTTTTTATCCAGAATTCGGGTTATTTAGTATCTCTTACTACCCAAATATTTTTTCATGTAAGTGAAACACGCTAATACGCTGGGGGTTCTTATACCTTACATTGCAAGGAGTAAGAAAATTACTCAACCGTCCATCCAGTTTGTCACGAAAATATTCAAACCAATAGTTATTAGATTTATTAAATAATATATACAGTTCGTCTATTCTGTATCTTTAAATCATTATTTAAAGGTTAAACTTTGTTATGAATTTTATTATTTAGATAATAAAAATTTCTATTCGTGTTTAATTAATAATCCTCCTTAAAATACATAACTACTATACACAATGGATTTCAAGATGCGTCGCGGCGGCAAGGGAGTGAATCCCCGGGAACATAGATAACTATGTGACTGGGGTGAGCGAGCGTAGCCAACAAAAGGCAACTTGAAAAACGAAGTGCATAATTGCCATTCAGCAGGTTTCAAGTTACATCGTGCTGGCGGGAGTTGATCGCCTCATCCGATACAAAACATGCTCCCGTAGCGGGTTCCCTTCCTCAAGAGCTGGATGCATAAATGTTTTTTTATCTCTGACCATTCCCAGCTTTTTCATCACATTTTCTGAACGAGCATTCATCAGGGTGGTAAAAGCTACAATCTCATCCAGTCTGATTTCCGTAAACCCAAAATCAAGAACTTTGTGGGCAGCTTCACTGGCATAGCCTTTACCCCAAAATGGCTTATCGAGACGCCAGCCTATTTCAACAATATGGCTACAGGTAGAAAATGGAAATTCAAGACTAGGTATATTCAACCCAACAAAACCAATAAACTCACCACTTTCTTTCACCTCTACCGCCCATAGTCCCCAACCACCCTGAATCTCAAATTTACGAATACAATTATCAATCAGTGTGTCGCTTTGTTCTTTTGTCAGCGTATTGGGGAAAAACTTCATTACTTCAGGATTACTGTTCAGGCGGTAAAAAGGTTCTCTATCTTCTTCCTTCCAGGCACGAAGCCATAATCTTTCTGTTTCCAGTTCTATAATCACAATTTTCCCTTATTGATTGAAAATATGGATTTCAAATAGCATCTAAGTGATATATGAGAGTCTCACCGCTCATATAACTTAATGGGCTGATTTGATGAATGTAACTAATACATAGATAACGTAAAAGAAGAAAGAATATCAAAACAAAAACTGCCGGAAAGTACAACACATTCCGGCAGTAATATAGAAATTTTATACCCGAGTGGTTTCCGCGAATTGAAAACCGAAGAGTATTTTACCAGCAGATATCAGGCAGTAGCTTTAGATTTTGCTTTATCTCCCGGAGTATCCTTGATGGAAACAATTCGTTCTGCTTCCTGTTTCTTCTTATTTTCTTTTTCCACTTGTTCAGACTGACCGATAAATAATCCGCCACGTCGGATTGACATACTCCCACAACGGCTGATACCCCGTAATTCCCCATGCTCAAGGATATCGAGTGTTTCAGCACAGCAAGTCCCTTCTACGTGACCATCAATAATAATTTCAGGTGCAATCAACTCACCTTCCACTTTACCGGCGTGCATAACACGAATAGCCCCGCCTTTTACGCGAATATTCCCGATAATTTTTCCCCAAATCTGGATATCCCCTTCCATCTCGATATCCCCTTTGAATACGGAATTCTTCGCGACAATCGTATTAGCGCGGGCTTCAGTGCCAGAGATTTTTTTCTCTTCAGTCTGTACAGGAGGTGTGATTTGTGTGACCGAGCTGGCAGCAGATGCCTCAGTTTTTTTTCCAAACATAGCTTTCATTCTCTGTTTCATATTAGTAAAGTAAAATACCAAGGCTAAAAAAGATAAAATTGCTGTTATGGTACAACCAATATTGTTGCCATATACGTACAATCCCAGTGTAATAGCCCAAGCGAGCCATAAACTGTATAAAAAAGCGTTATCTGAAAAACGATACTTTTCCATATGTTTCTCGTTCTTGTAATCTTTTATCTTTCATCAGCAAATATATCTATGTCTCTATGCCTTAGTGGATATAGAAGAAAGGCGATGAAAATACATCCTAGCATTGTACCAGTATAAAAAACAATCTACGAAGCTATAACAGAGGTATTTATGCCGTTATTACATGGATAACGTTACCAACAAAGCTTAATGGTCTGAATTATCGATAGTTTGTTTTTAAAATCCAACACAGGAAACTCATTTTAATAGAAATATTTTGGTATCTTAAATATAAGAACCATATAAACCAATAAATATGCAACATCACTAAACCAATGGTTAACAAAATAACATCATATGCAATACAGTTTATTTATATTTCATTACAGGATATGTAATTTTAATTAGAGAATTGTACCTCAACTAACCTACCTGAATACTTATCTGACCGTGAAATTATCGATTTAAATTTACCCAATATAAACATATTGGACTTTAACTAATTGAATAGATGAAAGTTCTATCATTTCTTCTGTTCTGCTACCCTGTTAATAAATAAATTTAAATCTAAATTTTTAACATTTAAAACTAACATAAATATTAATTTAGAGATATAATACTGAAGTTATATAATGGATGTTACGTATACAATTTTGATATCAGCCAATATTTTTAACTCTATACTCAATTTATCACTATCTATCCAATAGATTTCAGATTGCTTTCCAATCCCCAAGGAAACTATTTGAACAACAGAACATATCATCAACACATTTCAAATTACTCATGATAAGGAAGATTAGGAGTATTAAATGAAAAGGACGACGGGCTTAAATCAGAAGAGTATTTTTTCTCTACAATTAACCATGCCTAATTTCGATATTCTCGAACATCAACAAGGAGGGCTGTATATTTTACTTGATGGTGAAATGGTATGGAAAGACAGCAACAATACCTATCATATTAAGTCAAATGATATCCTTTTTATCCACCCTGGAAAATATGCCGCTAAAACCCATACAAGAAGTTGTCAGATATTATGGTTGCCATTGGATATGGAATTTTTCCGCTATTTTATGAAACGTTTTGGAACATTATTAATTAATATTGAACGCCGTGAATTCCCTCATTATCGGTTAATTCCTTTCAATAAGTTTCCATTATTAACAGAAAGTATACGTGGTTTAGAGAAACTCCTCACGTATGATTGCCCATCAGCCCTGATCCAGTTAAGAAGCGAGGAGTTACTTTTGCTGCTCTCTCTCGGGAAACAAGGAGCATTACTCATGTCAGTTCTACGTAAATTGAGTAATCGGCAAATAGAACGGCTACAGACATTTATGGAAACTCACTATCTCAAAGAATGGCGGCTGAATGATTTTGCCCGCGAGTTTGGTATGGGGTTAACTTCGTTCAAAGAACTTTTCAGTAGTGTTTATGGCACATCTCCACGGGCCTGGATCAGCGAACAGCGTATTCTTTATGCTCATCAATTATTATTAAACAGTGAAATGAGTATCGCTGATATTACACTGGAATCCGGTTTTTCCAGCCAGTCCTACTTTACCCAAAGTTATCGGAAACGTTTTGGTTATACCCCGAATCGGGCCAGATATGGTAAAGATTAATACACTCTTCGTTTTTCAAGCTGCCGCTTTGTTGACTGGACAAATTCGCTTCCGACGAATTTGTCATTCCTTTGCCACCGTGACGCAACTTGAAATCCATAAAGTGTATATTTTGCCCCATCAAAATTTAAATTATTATGATGAGGCAAAATTTATCAATCAGATTCAGGCAGATTATGCTGGAGCCACATAAAATCATGTTCACTGAAGTTTATATTCACTTTATCTCCAGTGTCATGCAAAATCTTTTCAACAATAAGGGAAGTTAAAGGTGAAATAATATTAAAATGGTCACCATTCTTAATGGAATAAATAGAGAGTGGGATATTTTTATCTTTTACAATTTTCTTTATTTCATCAAACTCATTCCAATAGGAATACTCTCCTTCAAAATAGAATGTTGGTGATTTTATTGAGTTTAAAAATTTACGAGGAGAACGTACTTCAAGCTCTTCAGGGTTGTTCTGATTAAATGGCACCGTGACTGGAACGGGGGCATAATCAAGGCGTAATTTCAAATCAGGAATACCTCCCAATGAAAATACAGCCCTAAATCCTTTACTGTATTCACTGGCTAATAATGCACGTGTTCCTCCGGTACTATGCCCCGCAAGATAGATTCGACTTGGATCAACATATGGCAATTTCATAAGATACTGTCTGGCTGATTCAATATCTCGTATCTCACCGAAAAACATTTCATACTTACCAGGGTTTACATTTTCTCCCCGAAAACTCGGTATCATCAAAACTAAATCATCATGCCTGAATGCAGATGCAGATTGGTCATTGTTATAAGGTTGCTCAGACCAAAAGAAATCATCGTTGCCAATTCCACCATACCCTCCTGTTAACCAAATCACCGCAGGATATTTTTTATCTGTCTTTTCTGGTTGAGGAGTCAGGTAAGCAGCCATATTCCCGTTTTCTGCCGGATAATGGACTAATGAGAAAATATCTTTAGGAGGAATACCCGGCTCCCCATCACCGATAAAACTTTCATCTATAATATTCGTTTTAAATTTTTTGTGGATCTGCGTGTAATCGTCCTTACTTAACTCAAAACTGTAACTATCTTCATCACATGCAATAAGTAAAAAACTAAAAATAACCGGGAAAATCTTGAACCATTGATAAGACTGTTTCATAAAAATTACCTTAATATCCATTTAGTGTTCTTTTTTACCATGGCAATTTTATTTTTTAAATATCAATTATTCAGAAATTAAAACAATAGACCTGCTTACATATCGGAATGATGGCAGGCCTTTAATAAGAGATAAAATAAACCACTTCAACTGACAATTAAAATAATTCGTGATCTTCCATATCTCAATTTTTACTACTTTCTTTATTGTTATCTGCGCTATAAAAAACTGTTCCCAGTTTAATTCTTTCCCGTCCTGTTGCCAGACGATGACGATTAGTATCCCGCAGAGAATAAACACAGCCGCAGTACTCTTGCTGATAGAATTCTTCACGCTTACTGATCTCAATCATGCGGGCAGAACCACCGCCTTTACGCCAGTTATATTCCCAATAGGTTAACCCCGGATAACGGGAAGCGGCACGGACACCACAATCATTAATTTGCTGCATATTTTTCCAGCGTGAGATCCCCAGCGAGCTAGTAATAACAGGGAAACCATGCTCATGAGCATATAACGCAGTCCGTTCGAAACGCATGTCAAAACACATCGTACAGCGGATGCCACGCTCAGGTTCATTTTCCATGCCTTTCGCACGCTCGAACCAGTTATCACGATCATAGTCGGCATCAATAAAAGGAATACCCATCTGCTCTGCGAAGCGGATATTTTCCTCTTTACGCAGTTCATATTCCTTCTGTGGATGAATATTCGGGTTATAGAAAAATATTGTGAAATCTATCCCCGAAGCGAGCATTGCTTCCATTACTTCCCCTGAGCATGGGGCACAACACGAGTGCAGTAACATTTTGCTGTGACCATTAGGGAGTGGAAGCGGCTTACGTTCATAGTTCAGTGACATAATATTTTTTACCTGACTTAGACAATAAAAAACCAGGAAGAGAACATATCCCTCCCTGTGTTTATTAGTTGCTCATCTTACCTTGTTCTTTTGCTTTACGGCAATGGAAAACAAGTAAAGCCAGATCTGAACATATTAAGTCAATCAGTACCCTTGCACTTCCGGTAATACCTGCCCGCCATCAACCACAATTGTCTGCCCGGTGATATTTTTTGCTTCATCAGAAGCAAGGAAACAAGCGGTGTAACCAATATCTTCTGGTGCTCCCAAAGCCCCCATTGGAATTACCGTTTCAATCTGTTTCAGATTATCCTCACCAAATGCCATTAATCCTTCAGTCATAATCATACCCGGCATAATGGAATTAATTGTGATCCCTTGTTTTGCATATTCTAATGCAGCACTGCGCATAAACCCGAGCTGGCCTGCCTTACTGGCACCATAATGGCTATAGCCCTGCATTCCTACAATCTCTCCGGTGATAGATGAAGTAATCACAATGCGTCCATATTGCTGTTTTTCCATGACATTCAGTGCAGCCTGAGTCAATAAAAATGTGCCTTTCAGGTTGACGCTATAGACTAAATCCCAATCTTCAACCGTCATATCTTTAATATTATGTTGTGGGAAAATACCCGCATTTGAACAAAGAATATCGAGTCTGCCATATTTTTCGACAATTTCATTAATCACATTTTTACATGCAGAGGGATCAGTTACATCAAGGGCGATAAAATCCACTCCAAGTTCTTCAGCTACAGGCATTCCTTTCGTTTTATCCGTGCCTGAAATGATCGTAATTGCGCCCGCCCGCTTAAATACCTGAGCAATCCCTTTACCAATACCTTTTGTTCCTCCAGAAATAAATGCAATTTTTCCGGTTAAATTAAACATTTTTGTTTCCTTTTATATCAGTATATTAAGTTTTTATATTACATCACTCTTAATTTTCCAATATATTTTCATCACGCCACCCTATCAATAACAATAAATATAATTAGCATATTAAAAAACAATGAAATATCATTCAAACACACAAATAAAGTGCGTGATATTTTTCATAAACACTAAACAATTTCTAATGAAAACACTAACAATCATTTGATATAAATTGCAAATTACCACCTCCACTATTACCTTTAATAATCAGTGAAACATAATGACAGGCAAAAAAATCGAAAATAAAAAAGGACGGAAATATGACTCGCTACAATTCACTATTAAATGAATATGACGGCAATGCATTATCACCTATTTTATTTCTAAAAAGAGCCGTATTAAGTAATGGCGATTATCCTGCGGTAATAGATGGAGAGCAATGTTGGACATGGCGACAATATGGAGAACGTTGTGAAAGAGTTGCTGTTGCACTTCAGCAAATGGGGGTTGGAAAAGGCTGTGTTGTATCTGCTTTATTGCCTAATATTCATGAATTGCTGGAACTGCATTATGCTGTTCCCTTGTCTGGCGGAATACTGAATGCCTTAAGTATCAGGACAGATGCAGCTACACTGAATTTTATCTTTGAAAAAATTAATCCCACAATATTAATTATAGATAAAAACTACCTTGCATTACTGGACAGTGTTTCCTTTAAAAATCCGGTCAAAATTGTTGTCACGACTGAAAATAATACTCCTCTACCAGAATCAGCGTTGGATTTGATTAGCTATGAATCACTGATATCTGAGTACCCTTCTGAAACCCTGAATTTTTACCCGATTGATGAGCAGGAAGCCATCAGCATTAACTCGACTTCGGGAACCAGTGGCACACCTAAGTTAGTTGTGTACTCACACCGTGGCGCATACCTTAATGCAATTTCGAATATCCTGGACTGGGATATGCCCAAATACCCGACTTATTTATGGACATTACCCATGTTTCACTGCAATGGCTGGTGTTTCCCCTGGACTATTGCGGCACGGGCAGGCACTCATGTCTGTATGCGCAAATTTGATGCACAGGAAGCCATACAGATTATGCTGAAGCATCAGGTGACACACTATTGTGGCGCGCCTATCGTGCATTATTCCTTAGGGCGGGAAGCGCAAAGGCTCGGCACCTCTTTCAACAACAATGTCTATGGGTTGATTGCCGGCGCCCCACCAACAGAGAAGATGTTTTCCCTGCTTGATGCAGCCGGTATCAGAGCTACCCACGTTTATGGTCTGACGGAAACTTATGGGCCGGTTGTTGTTTGTGAAGATAAACCCGATTGGGCCACACTGCCAAAACCAGAAACAATTTTAAAGAAGATGCGTCAGGGAATTGTTTCCAACTTACAGGGAGAAATCAGCGTTATTGATGAAAATAGCGGGTTGGCAGTACCTTTTGATGGGCAATCCATTGGTGAAATTGCTATTCGGGGTAATATTGTTGCCGCTTACGGCCCTGTCGATCGAGTCACATTCGATATGACAAATCAGTGGTTTTTTACCGGGGACTTGGCTGTTGTTGACAGCGATGGTTATATTAAAATTATCGACCGGAAAAAAGATATTATTATTTCCGGAGGTGAAAATATTTCCAGCCTTGAACTGGAGAATGCGCTGTCGAGTTATCCCGGAGTTCTGGCTGTGGCAGTTGTGGCAAAACCTGATGAATACTGGGGTGAAGTTCCTCATGCGTTTATTGAAATTGATGATAATACCTCAATAACTGAGCAGGAACTGGATGATTATCTCCGAACTATTGTTGCACGCTATAAGCGCCCCAAAGGTTATACTTTTTCAGCTTTACCACGTAACGCAAGCGGAAAAATACTCAAAGAGACATTAAGAAAACTCGCTAAAAATTTATAAAATAAGAGATATAAAAATGCAGAATTTTATGCAGAAGTATGATGTTACTCCCGAAGATTGTATCGTATTAAGTTTGCATCAATCCGCATGGGAGAAAGTATTATCGGGTGCTAAAAAATATGAGTTCCGCCGAAGATTCAGAAGAAAAAGAACTTTTGCTTTTATTTATGTTACCGTTCCTGTCAAAGCCATAATCGGTGGTATGCTTCTTGATGAGCCAATATCTGGCACTGCCAAAGAAATTTCTGATATTGCAGAAAATGCAATTCCCGGAAATGGTCAGTCTGTTTTTGATTACTTTATTGAAAAAGATTTCGGATTGGCCATTCCGATTTTACACGTAATTGAAACTCAAAAAGTATCATTAGATTACTTACGGGATAAATATAATTTTACTGCTCCACAGTTCTATTTTTCCTTACAAAAAAATCAAACTATGCTTGAGGAGTTAATAACGAAAGTTCAGGAAAAGTAATTCCGCTTTCAGCCAGATATCCCATATCACAATACATAGAACAGGCTGCATCAATCAGAGACATTGCAATCGCAGCCCCACTGCCCTCACCCAAACGCAAATCTAAATGCAGATAAGGTTTCAGGCCCAGATGTTGCAACGCCAGAGCTGCGCCTTTTTCTGCTGATAGATGAGATGGAATACAGTAATCCCGAACAGAAGGTGCCAGCTGAACTGCCGCTAGCGCAGAGGCATAAGAGATAAAACCATCAAGCACAACCGGAACACCTGCTGCTGCTGCTCCCAGAATCACTCCGGTCATTCCCACAAGCTCAAATCCCCCCACTTTTGCCAGTACATCAAGGGGAGACTGAATATCAGGTTTATTCACATCAATAGCCTGACGCACAACAGATTCTTTATGTTTAAGTAATCCAGCAGGCAAATTAGTCCCCAACCCCACAACATCACCGGGATCACTTCCGGTAAGTACACTGATGACTGCCGCTGCTGATGTGGTATTCGCGATCCCCAGCTCTCCCACACCAAATACAGAGATCCCGGCAGCAAGACGTCGCTGAACTAATTGCACACTTGCCAACAATAATGTTTCTGCATGTGCATAAGGCATAGCCGGGCCTTGTGCAATGTTGCCACAGCCACGGGCTAATTTGAGGGACAATAAATTATCTATCGGCTCACACTCAATACCGATATCAACAGGTAACACATGAGTACCGCTACTTTTCGCTAGTGCACAAACCCCTGTCAGTCCCAGCAACATGTTCCGGGCCTGTATGGCTGTAACATTTTTCGGAGATATCGCCACACCTTCATTATAAACGCCATGATCGGCACACATAACGATAATCTCTTTTTGCAAATCCCGCAGTTTTCCAATTCCGGGCATAGACGCAAGTTGCGCTGCCAGTGTTTCCAGACGGCCCAGACTACCAACCGGCTTGACGAGTTTATCAATATGCTGCCCCGCCTGATCCATTTTTTCCCGATCCAGCGGTTTAATCTTTTTCAGTAATAGTGGTAATGACTGAAACTCCATGATGATCCTTCCGATCAAGTTTCAACTTAAAGATGCAAATATAAAATACACTCAATGGATTTCTGATTGCATCGCAATGACAAAGAAGCAACGATATTAACTATCGGCAAACTACTTCCAGATAAGGATTAAAGCCAGTAGAAAAACTACTTCACCGACTTCAATTGCCGCTCCCAGAGTATCTCCGGTTTGCCCGCCTAAATGATAGTTAAAATAGATGGCAAGCAAAAAGATAGCGATCATCGTTACCAGCATTGCAGATAACCCCTGCCAGTCACCCAGCAGCATCACCAATACAGTCCCTGCCAATAATGTGATGACTGTTTCACGGGGCGTAATGCGACCGATATAACTACTTCCCATTCCTTCAACTTCACGGGCATAACGTTGTTCAAACATCAAAAGCACAACAGCAGTACGTCCGACAATCGGTGCACAGGATAATAAAGCCAGCAAATGCAAAGGAGGATGATAGGCAATTTCAACAACCGCAAGTACCTTAAGCAAAATGCAGAAGATCAGCCCTAATCCGCCATATGTACCAAGACGGCTATCTTGCATAATTTCCAGTATTCTTTCTCTATTTCGGGAAGAAAAGATACCGTCGCAAGTATCTGCCAGACCATCTAAATGCAATCCTCCCGTCAGAAATACCAGAGCGAGCGCATAACCAATTGCACCAATATATACTCCTCCACCGGATTGAGTTATTACCAGTGCAACACAAGCTGCAATCGCACCAACAATAAGGCCAACTAAAGGGAAAATCGGTACACCATGCCCAATTTGCCGAAAATCAATACCTTCAGCCCATTTTGCAGGGATAGGAAGCCGGGTCATAAACTGTAATGTTGCCCAAAAGAGTCTCAACTTCATTTGATTTTTACTCCAAGGCCAGAGACTACCATCCAGACTGATTTTGCTGCCTGAGCCAGTTTCTGGTTAACCCGACCGGAAATATCAATAAAATGACGGGCGAGCCGATTCTCAGGCACAATTCCCATACCCAGTTCGTTCGTTACCAGACAAACGGGCATTGGGCACTTCAGACAAGCATCGATCACATCGTCTATCTGCTGGTGGATAAACACCTCCAATGAAGCGAAATCCATTTCATCGGGTGATGCACCTTCTGCTTTATCAAACAGAAGATTGGTCATTAATGTAGTCACACACTCAAGTATAATCCCCTCTTCCGCTTTACGATGCCTACGGATAACATCCCCCAAATCCTGATACCCCTCCCAGGTCCGCCAATGTAAAGGACGATCCTTCCGATGCCGTTCAATTCGGGCCAGCATCTCTTCATCAGTACCTTGAGCTGTCGCGATATACAATACTTGTTCACATTGATCTGAAATAAACCGCTCCGCATAAGCACTTTTGCCACTACGTGCTCCGCCAGTAATTAAGATCATCTGATAACTCCAGAAGAGGTAGACTCCGTGTGTTCTTTCATTAACTGATAGATACGTTCTATATCCAGATGCTCACGCATACTGTCTGCCAGGATATTAAACTGTTTCTCTTTATGGCTGGCATAGCTGAAAACAGCATTTTCCAGCGGGTTGATACCTTTATACATGCGAAGCTGATTCAGTAATGAACGAGTGAAATTATTCTGGTCAAACAGGCCATGCAGGTAACTTCCCATCACCGTCCCTTCCTGATTAATTGCGCCATCAAACCAACTCGTCTCTTCACCATTACGTAAGTACATTTTGGCAAACGGCCTTGCCTGCTCTTTCAGGCGCGTAACTCCCATATGGATCTCATAACCCACAATGGGTTGATCACCACATAGGTTCAGCATGCCAGATAGCTCCGGCATTACAATTCCCCTGACCTGAGCCGTCTGTTTATCATTAGCAAATAAGGTTTCAGTATCGAGTAATCCTAGCCCTTCCATCTGGTATAAACCAGATTCGACCTCATCAACAATCTGCTTTCCAAGCATCTGGTAGCCACCGCAGATCCCAATGATCGGAACCCCTGACTGGTGTGCAGCAATAATTGCCTGATCCAGCCCCTGCGTTTTTAACCACCCCAAATCACCCAATGTGTTTTTACTGCCGGGTAAAATGATCAGATCGGCATTCTGAAGTTCCAAAGGATCTGCAATATAATTAAGATAAACATCAGGCTGGAGTGCTAACGCGTTAAAATCGGTGAAATTTGCAATATGTGGAAACCGGACAACGGCAATATTCAGGCATCTTTCTGTATTATTTTTATCCTTTTCATATTTGCCAACCTGCAGCGCAACACTGTCCTCTTCTTCCAGATCGAGTTCCAGCCACGGTAATACTCCCAGTATCGGTACTTGTGTCAACTTTTCGATTTGTTCAATACCTGAATGCAGCAACGATATATCACCACGAAATTTATTAATAATGACCCCTTTAACCCGCGCCCTTTCTTCTGGTGTGAGTAAGGCCAGAGTGCCATAGATAGAAGCAAAAACACCTCCGCGATCAATATCTGCTACCAGAATAACGGGCGCATCAACCAGCTCAGCCATTCCCATATTGACGATATCCCGATCCCGCAGATTAATTTCCGCCGGACTACCCGCTCCTTCCAGCACCATAATATCGGTTGCAGCCGCAAGGCCGTTATAAGCACTCAGGATCTGCTGCTGAAGCTGTGGTTTATACTCGTGATATTCTACAGCATTCATATTGCACATAACTTTGCCCATAAAAATCACCTGAGCCTTACAATCGCTGGAGGGTTTCAGCAAAACAGGATTCATGCGTACATCAGGAGTAATCCCTGCTGCTTCAGCCTGAAATATCTGAGCACGCCCCATTTCTTTGCCATCAGCAGTAATACCAGAATTAAGTGCCATATTTTGTGATTTAAAAGGAGTACAGTGATAACCATCCTGTAAAAAAATCCGACAAAATCCAGCAACCAAAGCACTCTTTCCAACATCAGACGCTGTTCCTTGGATCATAAGAGACCATTTCATGGTGTTTTGCTCCTCTATATTATTGTCGCCACAGAATAACGCACCAAATGACTACATGATGAACTCATATGGATAAGTGTTTTTTATCCGCGTGAATCAGCTCACAAAGTCAAACAAATATTTTTATGCACTCTCTGTTACAATAACAATCAATATCATTAACCTATTATTAATGACGTAAGTTAACATAAAAAACAATTAGTTAATAATTAAAGGGGTGCTATTGGGGTGCTGAGAAATAGCACCCGGATATGAATTTCAATCAATTTACTTTCTTCTTCGACTGCATCCGTTCCACTTCTTTTGCTGCCAGTTCCCTTTGCTTATCGATGTACTCAGCGAGATCATGTACATGAACAATTCGCGGTGATTTCTGGCTGTCATTCATTCTGTATGTCGGGAATTTTAACTTACCTTCAATGGCCTTGCGTTCTGCTGTTGCCGGGGTCAATTTAAGATACTTCTCGGCTATAGCTGACAGAAGAATCTGTGAAGTTTCAAACTCTGCCATCAATAAGAATACTGTATTCATTTTCACTGTTCCTCTCCTTTTTGATAGCCGTTCTCCAATATCACCCTCGCCACACTCGCCGGGGTTGCCTTATCACTCCACGTTGCATCGAAAATAATGTTACTCAGTTCATCAAAAAGAATATCGTTCAAATTTTTCGGTCTTGCGGAGTAGGGCACCCCATCAGGCACCCCTTCCATAATGTCGATAGTGAGCTGGGCTATTTCTGTTGCTTCCCGCTCCGGCTTACGGTATCCAGAATGCCAAACTACATCAGTGATATCAGACGGATCACCCCAGACTGAGGCAATAATCTGAGTCAGGTGGAATGAGTTATTGAACATTGCTCGCCTCTTCACTTTCGAATTTAATATATTGAAGCTCCTCCGATTGCGCTTGCTGTAATTCTTCAATAAATTGCGCCTTTGAGTATCCAAGAGATTTAGCTACGATATGCAACGCCTTTTCGTTCTCAAGTAGCTCATCTATTCCCATCGTCATTTCATTTTTACTGCTCGCGTTTGACTCTTCCGCCTTCTTCAATAACCAATCTGCCCACTCACGCCCGTCGTCGATTTGTCCGGGCAAGCTAATTTGATTCTGTGCGTTATCGATGCTTATCATTATTTTCTACCCCGTTTGTTATGCTTTTTATTCGCTGATGTTATCTTCACTACTGACACTTTGGGTGCTGGTGGCAGGGGAGGGCAGATGCCCTCATGAATATGCCGATTACGATTCATAATGTGGATAATGCGCTGCCCCCAATCCCTGCCATCGTCGATGTGGACTACCGTTCTGACCAGTTCGTCGTCAATGTCTACCATCTGGCGATGTGCCTCGGTCATTGAAACATCCCCTTAGCCGCCAGTGTTTCACCCATGTCATTGATCATGCTTTGCCATATCTCACGCCCGTAGACTGTCAGGAGACCATTGACGACACATTTCTCCATCAGGGCGATGGCGATAACTTCCCATGCTGGATAACTCTGCTGTAATGCTTCCAGTGCGTAACTGTCCACCAGTTCACGAATGCCTTTTGCCCCTTCGACAATAGCAATATTGATTTCCGTTTTTCCGACTTGCATCGTGAAGTGAGCACCGCCGTTACGGGTCACTACATCGTTATAGATAGCGGCTGAATAGCTGTTCGCCAGCGCGTTGAGGCGAAAGTTTTTTGTTATCATAGGAGCCTCCTGTTAATGAATGATGGGGATATCGCCAAATTCACCGGCTTCTACTGACTTGATTAAGTCATCGTGCAACATAGAAAGACCCTCACGCCCTTTCTCAGATAACCAGTTCCCGCTTTCTGGCTGCATATTGATGAAGTCCATGTACATTCTGATAGCCATATCTGCGCCTGCTTCTCTGCCGAACTGTTCAAAGGCGATCCCCTCAACATGGGCTGCCAGCATCAGGCGCTCTGAAGACGGGTATACTGTGATGGCAGAGGCACCATTAAGATAAATAGCTGCGGTATCAGTGCCGCCTTCGTCGTTATCAACCTCACGAGTGCCGTTTCTGTCCATTTGCTCCCGGATAAATGAGGCTGAGACAGTCCACCGCCACAGCATCACACTCTGTTCGCTGGTGGGCTTATAAAAGCCTGCTTTCCAGCCATGAAGAATCGCCAGTACCAAATCAAAACCCAGTAATAAATCGCGGTCATACTGACCTGCGTCCAATGATTTCAGCGCCTCTACATAATCGATGATTTCGGTGTTAGCCGCCTCAGTGAGGACAATCACGCCATACTTGCCGTAATCAAATACCGTTTCAGTGTGATGAGGCTTTTTCATTATTTGACCTCCGGCGTATAAACCGCTTTGTCGTGCTGGTATTCACCGTTCCAGCTCTTCTTCATGGGAAGCTCACCTTTCATGTACAGGGCGTAAAGACGATGACAGCCTTTTTCCAGTAGCACAGCAGTACGGGTGATAAAGGGATCCTGTCCATGCGGCTTTATCTCGTTTTCGTCTTCGGTGAGATAGCGATCACGGGCGTAGGAAGCGACACGCCAGCGCGGTTTTTTCTCCGGGTCTTTCTGCTCGTTGTAGAGCCAGTTCCGCTCCATCGCCCACCACATGATTTTGGCGGTATTCACCCCGTTCAGGCCTTTGCAGAAAGCAGGGAGGGTTATGCCTTTGGTAAAGTGTTTTTCCAGACTGCCAACCGTTGCACTCAGGGTTTTGTTCTCACCCTCAAGGCGTTCGACGTTTTCGGCATATACAGACAGCATGGAACGTAACTTAGCGGGGTTACTTAACAGTTCCGCTTCGGTTGTGATGCTGTCACGGCGAGTGAAATAGAACTCAGTCAGATCATCGAAGTAATTCCAAGCCTGGTCGGTTTCTAACATCTTGGAATGGTTCGCTGCGCCACGCTCTGTCCAGAGGATGAGGTTTCTTGCATGTTTGTTAACTGAACCTCTTAAAGAGGGGCAGTTCTTAAGTGACTGTAACTCATCACCTTCAACCCAAAAATAGTGCTTACCATCAACAAATCTTTCTTTGTTTCTACTGAAATTGTTGGTAATCATTTTTTCAGTAGCACCATAACCCGAAGCTAACTGCTCGGTAGTCACAACACGCTGACCGCGATATTCAACGATCTGTAATTCTTTGGCTGATACTGGAGCTAATTCATTTTTCTTGCTCATTATTTCACTTCCTTAATTTCAATTTTCATTTTCTTTGCATGACGGCGCATAGAGCGATTAAGCGGAATTAATACATCTCCATCATTTGTTGAATAAGGCTCTATGTATTTCTTTGAGTTCGTGTATATATCCATGGATTCTTCTTTTATTTGAACTAATTGCGGGATGGTCATTCCCGCAAAACCCTGTTGAGTTCTACTTCTTTTTCTTTTCGCCATTACCACCCCTCACGAATAATTACTTTTGCTTTTTGAATGCAGCGATTTCCGTTTTTAATACATTCCTGTTCTTGTTTAAGGTTCTGCGATAATGAAAGGGCTTCACCCCATTTATTAGCAGCACGACGAAATAAGCCTTTCGATTCTAAATTCCGCGCTAATTCACCTGCCTGTTCATATACCGTCATTATTCACCTCCGCCTGTTGAAATTTTTGTTTCCACTTATTGGTTTCAGTGTGATTATCAAGGTGCTTTTTTAATACCTCTTTTGTTCGCTGATTTTCTTTCTGACTTCTTAATGCGGTACTATGGCTATGATGCAATGAATATCTTTTTTCATTATGCTCTTGGCGATATTCAGACCAGCGTTGGGTATTCAGCGTGGTGGCTAATTTATTAGCTTTTCCCCAGTATTCGGCTGCAAGGTTATACTTTTCTTCTTTTTCCATTTGAATAGCGATATTGGCAAAATCTAAATAGGATTTCTTTTTCATTTTATTGGCTCCGTTTTTTTCGCAACAAGCTTTAAGAGGTCATTAATGAACTCGTCACCTAGTGGGGTTAAATTACCGTGCTTGGTATAAAGCTCGTTATATGTATTCATGATAAGTAATTCTGCTATTGGCTTACTTTTTAACGCCAGTACATCGGATTCAAAGAAACGGACTAAGGCGGTATTTAATATTTCTTCGTCTAAATCCAGTCGGTAATTAGTTCTACCCACTTTGACTATTACAGAGTGACAACCGTGTTTCTTTTGTAATGCATCCAGCTTGGCGTTAATAAGAGCCTTTCTCTTTCTTTCAAGTAAGGTTAATTCTGTCATTCTATATTCTCCGTTTTTGGAGTAAGCGAGTCCCCAGTGCAGGCACTGTAATTAAATTTGGCTTGTTGTTTTAATTAATAATCCAAGCCTCTGACTTGAGCTATTTCTTTACCTATTCCGAAAGCTATATCTAAAGCTATACTGAGTAAGTGAGCGTTTTGATCATCGCTTTCACTTTCGAGTAATAAAGCAATATATGCTCTCAGTCCTTCTACTTTACTCGCGCTAGCTTCCAATTTATTACACAGAGATTCATTATTACTTCCCTGATTACCCCCCCCCCTGAGACTTCTTTTAAATTTTCAATTAACCCTTTCATTTGGCGATAAATCCCTCGACACATTATATATGTATCTTCTTCACCCTCATTTTCAATTTCCACCATCATTGGAATTAATTGTAATTTAATCTCTTCTGCAATTTCGACGGCGGTTTGTAAATAATATTTATCCCCAGATGATATTTTTGTTTTCATGTTATTCAACCTTATTTTTTTCTTGCTGAATACGCTGATAAATTTCCTCACGATGTACAGGAGTATTTTCCGGTGCTTTAACGCCGATTTTAATTTGTTTTCCGTTGATGCCTAATATAACCACCTCGATATCATCACCTATCATGATTTTTTCTTGTGCTCGGCGAGTTAGGATTAGCATTTTTGTTTCCTTGATCAAGTTATGTTGATTTATCTTTTTCTTTTATCTTTCACATGGTGATACTCTTGCAATTCCCTACAATTGCAAGGTAACCAAGAGTGCTAAAATCTACACTGATTGCTAAATGTTTATTACAATGTCGCATGATTCCTGATCTCGGTAGCGGGGAGGATGCAGTATCAAGCATTTTTAAAGAGTATTTTCCACAACATTCATTCAGTAAATGGAATACCCATCTATCATCTGACATAGTTAATCACTTTCTTCAGGTGTCTAAGGGTAGTTCAACTATACGCGTCGATTCTTTTATTAAAGATTTGTGGGATCTTTAATTGTGGCAAACGCCTCATAAGTATGCGTTACAGTTTTATTATTTTCTTTAGCCTCTCTATCAAGTGAGGCTTTGTCACTAGCCAATGCGCTAATAACAGACTCCAGAAAAAATAAATAATCAGAGGATGTTGCAGAATCTGTATTTAAGTAACATAACGGAGCGCTATTAATCCGTAATTCAATTATTTTTCCGTTGTTGCTATTTTCGATAATTTCAGGTTCTTTATTTTGCATTTCTAATTCCTCTTAAATTTAATATTGTTTATTTCAGTGACGATTAACTATTTGTCCCATCCAGCCATAGATTACATATACGGGAGCTAATAACCTTTTTGCTTCTTGTTCATTGAGCGCTTGAGCTTTAACGCATATAGGGCGTGTTTGCTCTTTGTTGGCGCGCTCAATTGCAGCGAATAGGAAAATTTTCATGGTTTGCCTGTTGTAAATTTGAATTATTGTTCATCGGAAATAATAAACTCACTCTATAATCCCTATTTAATTGCTAAATGGTTTTAATTCTCCTCTTCAAGAAACCAGCTAGATATGTCAGCACTGAGTTCGCTAGCTAAATCTATCAAGACAGCAATATCCGTAGGCTCCATTGTTTTATTATGTTTAGATAACATTGCTAATATAGTGCTGGATTGAGCTGCTTTTTTTTCAATTTCTTTAGTTTTGGTTAACATAAGGTGCCCTCAAAAAAAACTAATACGATTCATTCTATGTGTGTACAAATAATACGTATTGTATTTAGATGGATCAACAAGTATTTATGCTTAAAATACACAGACATTCTTAGTTAATTGATTTTTAAGGATAAGCTCCTTAAGGATAATGTTATAAATGTGCTTTTCATCACATAAATAAGTTAAAGAGTATAAAAAAACCCTCAACATGAGGGTTATATAAAACGATAAGCGATGTAAAAAAGGCAGGGCGTTCAGTTAAGCATTACAGCGTACCAAAATATCTTCCCGATAATATTTACGTCATTCTGGTCGGTTATCTCATCTTCGTACTCATCGCGGTTATAACTTCGGATAAGTAACTTTCCACCCGGTTTTCGATGCAAGCATTTGATTCTCTTTAATCCATCTTGCTCAATCGCATAAATCTTTCCGTCAATAATATTTTTGTTTGCTGTGTCGATAGCTACAGTTGCACCATCTGGTATTATTGGTCCCATGCTATCACCTCTAGCCGGAAAGCAAATAATTGTGGAGCCATCACTGGGCGCACCAATTCTTCTTAATGTTGCTTTAGAGAACCTTAACTTAAAGCCGTTGTAATCCATATCTACGCATTTACCGCTACCACATGCGAATTCAATATCCTTTAAAAACGGAACTTCTACTTCATCGTTATCTAATGGTGTACTGCTATCCCACGGAGCAATAGTTGTCCACTCACTTTCCGGGGGGATTTCTGATGCAGGATGATGCCTTGATGCATCACTTAGTTTTGGTTCACCAACGCCATTTAAAAGCCAGTCAAGAGAATATCCAAGCTGTTCACTGATATCTTGCGCTGCCTCCCTGCTAATAGAATTCCTACTCAACCAGTTATTTACCGTTTGAGCGCTAACATTTAATAATCCTGCTAACTCTCTTTGGTTCAATTTCTCTCTGAATAGGATGGTTTTTAGCCTATCTTTCAAAAGGTTAGTTTTGTTTCTATGATCGACATCAAAATGAGCGCTTAGTGTTGGTTCGCTTTCTTCTGCGTGAGTTACTAGGCCTTTTGAATCAAAACTAACATTATCAAGTCCTATAGCTTTCATTAACGCCATAATCACTTCAACAGAGGGTATCCTCCTTCCGTTTAGCCAATGTCCAATCGCTCCTTGGGTAACATCCAAAGATTCAGCCAGTCTTTCTTGGGATATCCCTAATTTTCTCATTCTGGACTTTGCCAGCTCATACCATATTTCTTTCATGTATTAATTCTCTTTTTGATTTATGAATATCTCAATATACATTATGTATTGATTGTACACGAAATGGCGTATATTATCCTCACTATGGAGGAAAATTATGAACTCGATAAAAAAATACAGAAAAATAGCAAAGCTAAAACAAAAGGATTTAGCTGAGTTAGTTGGATTAACACCTTCTGCCATCAGCCATTATGAAACAGGAATTAGAGTACCAGACATAATTATTTCTAAAAGATTAATTCATGCTCTGGAGGGAAAAGGGGTGAAATGCAGTCTGGATCAACTTTTTGAAGATGAAGTCGTCCAAGCCCATGAGCTACGCCCCGATCTGCCTAAAGTCTTCCCGCCACCTGAGAGGGAATGATGTTTCCTGATTACACCAAAGTGACCATGCCATCGCATTTTGATCCTGACGATGGCAAATGGATACAGGAGATGTTAGGGAAATTACGGGTTAGTACGCGGGCAAGAGTGATTGCCGAATATTCAGAAGTGTATCAGGAGGAGTGGGACAAAGAACCCGTGTCCTTTTGCAAGAGCAATGCAGCCAGATACGAAGCTAATACCCGACTCAGGGAATTTGTTGTGAAGTACGAACAAGCCGCACAGGGTTACATCGAGAAGCCGAAGTTAGTTGTTTAGTTTTATGGTGTACTTATTAACAAGTACAGTTTCGTATCAGTTTGATAGTACAAGAGAGGCAGGTGTGGGGAAGAGGGGAAAACTTTCTAGGGGGGTAAGGGGGGTGATCTTTGAAAGGGGTATTAGGGAAGGCACAGCCAAGAGGAAGAACTCAGATCTTAATAGAGATCACTATAGGGGTTACAAAACGGCATGGATATCTGGACGTCCAAATTGAAATAACAAAAAGGCTTGTGCTCTGGCAGTGGAAAATATTCAAGTGAGGGTATCAATGTTAACGAAGAATGAAAGTTTGAAAGGGTGCAAGAAACCGAACAGCGAAACTTTGGCGAGCAGAACTGTTCAGGCTCTTGCAGTCGGCACTAATGGACAGTTACCTGAGCAAAATTATTGCACGGGAACTCAAAAAAATAAACAAGGGGAAACATCATGCTGAATATTACCCCTAATTTTGCTCAAGAGCGCGGTTTGAGTCTGTTACGCCAGAACTGGAAGCAGCACCGTACGTTCATGGTGTACAGCCCAACCGGCTCAGGTAAAACCGGACTGGCGGCATTTATCACAGACGGCTATGTCTCTCGTGAAATGCGCGTCATGTTCTGTGTACCGTATACCATCCTCGTAGACCAGACTGCGAAAAATTTTGTTAAGTATGGCCTACCAGCCCACGAAATCAGTTATGTCTGGCGTGACCATCCGAACTACGACCCGACCCGGCTCATTCAGATTGCGTCAGCCGATACGATTATCCGCCGTGAGTTCCCGGACAATATCGATCTGCTGATTATCGACGAGGCCCACCTGCGCCGTAAGCGGATGCTGGAGATTATCCGTGACAGTGACATTCCGGTTATTGGGTTATCAGGCACACCATTTGCTCCGTTCCTCGGTCACTATTACGAGAAGCTGATTAAGCCCACCACCATGAAAGAGCTGATTCAGCGTGGCGATTTAAGCCGGTATGAATTCTATGCGCCAATGAAACCGGATTTAAGCGGGGTGAAATCCAATAGCAGCGCGGAATTCGGCAGTGATTATAAAGAGGCTGAGATTGCTGAAATCATGTGTGGTGCTGATCTGGTGGGCGATATCGTCAGTAACTGGTTAGCCAATGGTAATAATCAGCCAACGATCTGTTTTTGCGTCACGGTCAGTCATGCCAACTTTGTTACGGTCGAATTCACTCGTGCTGGGGTGAATGCTGAGATTATTACCGCCCAGACCCCCCACGAAGAACGGCAGATTATTATTCACCGCTTCGAGCAGGGAGCAACGAAAGTCATTGTGAATGTTGGCACCTTAATTGCCGGGTTTGATAGTGATGTGCGCTGCATCATTTATGCAAGACCCACCAAGTCAGAGATCCGTTGGACTCAATGTCTCGGCAGAGGCTTACGTACCGCGCCGGGTAAAGAAGCCTGCCTTATCTTCGATCACTCCGGTTCTGTCCACCGTCTCGGCTATCCCGACGATATCGAATATGACGAGCTGCCCAGCAAAAACGATGGCATGAAGACTAATTCCAGCCACCGGGAGCAGGAAAAGCGGGAGAAGCTGCCGAAAGAGTGCCCCAGCTGTCACTACATGAAGCCTGCCGGGGTCTATGTCTGCCCGAAGTGTGATTTTAAGCCCCTGACCGGGGAAGACATTGACGTCGATACCAGTCGTACTATCCAAAAGCTCAGTAAAAAAGAGCGGGTTTACACCCAGGCTGAAAAGCAGAGTTTCTATTCGCAATTGAAGTACTACCAGAATCAGCGGGCTTCACAGGGTAAGACATTCAGCGATGGCTGGGTATCTAATACGTTTAAGGAAAAGTTCGGTGTCTGGCCTCGCGGTTTTCATGACACCCCGCAGGAACTGACCCCCGAAGTGAACAACTTTATCAAGCATAAGCAGATCCAGTGGGCGAAGTCCCGCAAGAAAGCCGAGCAAGCACCGGTTAAAGAGCAGTTATCACTGGAGCCTGACGTTATTCAGCACCGTCTCAGCGATATCCGTGAACGCTTCGGTATGCCACAGGGAGAAACACGATGAACAGAATCAAAACCGCCGATGCCGTCATCGGTCGCTGGCCTGAGATTTTTAATTACTACCAGTTACCACCCGTAACCGGCAAGCGTCACTTTAAAGGGAAATGCCCGATATGCGAGCGGAAAGGCAGCTTTCGTATTGATGATCGGGAGGGCAGAGGGACATTTATTTGTACCTGCAATGCCGGGGATGGCTGGAAGCTACTCACCCTGACGCAGGGAAAAGAGTACAAGACATTGGCGGACGAGATTGATCTGCTGCTGGGTATCCAGTCCGACAAACGCAGCGCGGTGAAAAAAGAGACCAATATCACCGGGTTCAGAAACAGAGTGACGGCCTGTTATGCCAATTTATCCCATCTCAGAGGCACGCAGGGTGAGGCTTATTTGCGTAATCGGGGCATTCATGTTTTGCCTGCTGATAACGTGAAATATTGCGCCGAACAGCCTGTCCGCAACGGCACCCTGCAAGCGATATGGGCACTCGCTACCGATTCAAAAGGGTTAGCGTGTTATCTGCACCGGACGTATTTAGACGGTGACAGAAAGGCGGACATTACACCGCAAAAGAAACTCGATGCGATGCAGGAAGAGAATTATCGCACCTATGCCCAATCAGTGGCTATTCGACTGTTTCCGGTGGATTCCACACTGGGGATTGCCGAAGGGATTGAGACTGCCTTGTCCTGTAAGCAAATTTACGGGGTGAACACATGGTCAACCATGAATGCCGGGTATATGGCGAAATTCATTGCCCCACAGGGCGTGAAGCATCTCATTGTCTTTGCAGATAACGACTGGAGCGCCACGGGTCACGCGGCTGCGATGGAGTGCGCCCGTAAGAACTTACAGGCGAATAACGATGTTGAAAAAGTCAGCGTTCGCTGGCCAGACGCCGGGGATTTTAACGACCTGCTCCAGAACGGGGATCAGGCCAGAGGATTAGAGTTTATAAGAAAGACAGCGGAGACAGCATAATAATGAAACTGGAATCAGCACTGAAACACTTTCACCCAAAGTCACCTACATTTAGTGATTCATCATCCAGTACTGCACCGGACAGAATGAAAGGCATGGACACCGCTGCGGCTTTAGGGATGGCTGAATCACAGGCTAAGTTTGGCATGACAGCTTTTTTCGCCAAGAACGGTATCAGTGAAGAAGGGCGGTTCAGCACGGTCGAGTCATTAACGCGGTACGCAAGACAGACAGTACCGAAGCTCATAGCGAAAGCGGCTGGAAATAAACTGGGGCAGTGCATGGTGATCTTATCGAAGATGGCCTTTGAAGAGTATTCCCGATCAGCTGCGTCTACTTGTCAATGTCAGGAGTGCAAAGGGAAAGGACTCATTTACAGCGTGAAGGATGTGGAGAAACATCCTGGCATTATCCGTGCAGATGGAGTGATGGTTCTTGAGCCGTGGATTGAAAGAGAGCAAGTTGGTGAACTCTGCCAGAAATGTAACGGTAAAGGTATTTTGTCAAATCGCTGTCGCTGCAAGGGGCGGGGCTTGGTGCTTGATGAGGAGCAAACTGCATTGCAAGGCGCGCCAGTGCATAAAATTTGCCCGCGTTGCTCAGGGAGAGGTTATAGCAGAGTACCTTCGTCAGTCGCTTATACAGCAGTTAAGGCATTGGTTCCAACATTAACGCAATCGTCATGGTCTCGGAACTGGAAGCCCTTTTATCAAAAGCTAGTGGAGAAATGTTACACGGAAGAAAAACGGGCAGAAACAGCATTTAGTGAGGTGACAAAATAAACTATTTATACCATCGACAATATTTGCATTTTGCATAAAGTTGGCGTACCATCTTCAAATAGTGGGAACTTGTAACTATACTCACTACGAATATTTAAACCTCGCCCAGTGCGGGGTTTTTTGTTTGCATCAAAAGTAATATCCTAGACAATCATCTATGCCATTTGTTGACCGTTCACACTTGTTAAAATCTCGCCGCACGGGGGTGAATGAGACTTTAATCACGTGAGCGGTCAGCCAATGGTATAGCAATCTTGATATCGAAATGATTCAAGTGTTCGTGAGAGAACACCCCTTCATGCTATACAAATCAGTTGGTTAATCTTATTTTCAGCGAAAAAGAGATCATCCCATGAAAGATGAATTCGAATGGTGAGATGAGTTCGATGGTTTTATTCAACTACCGAGGATTTTCAGGTAGTTCGAAATCCTGCGCGTTCGGGATGTCCAGAGGAATATCCTTGTTCTCCCTTTTAGGGACTTGAAGACC
>NZ_CAWNQF010000085.1:0-27040 GCF_963876465.1 Xenorhabdus sp. KK7.4 | reverse complement strand
ATCGGAGAAAATCAGTCGGGAACTGCCCGTGATTATCCGTCATTTATTAAACGAATTTGCCGACCAGAATAAGGCTAAAAAACTGCTACAGGCGCAACGCGACTCTAACGAAGCATTAACGGTGAAAAGCAATTCCGATCCGTTGTATCGTTTCTGCGGTTATTTGATAACCGTCAATGAAGCTACTGGGATGAAGATGGGCACTAAGAACATTAGCCCACGAGCGCCGAGGTTATATTTGTATCATGCTTATCTTTCTTTTATGGAAGCGCACGGCTTTGAACGCCCGTTAACACTGACCAAGTTCGGCGAATCGTTGCCTAAAATTATGCTGGAGTACAAAAAGGAGTATCGGAAAGTGCGAACCAAGAAAGGTTATTCTTATAATGTTGAGTTGTCGGAAGAAGCCGAAGAGTGGTTGCCGTCATTGCCTGAATGCCGGGGCTTTAAATCCCCACTATAAACTTTTTGGGATTAAGTCTGCATTCCCTGCATCATTTTAAATATCTATTTGTATTTAAAAGAAAATAATAGATGTATAGTTATTTCTTAGCTATACATCAAATATACATTCTCTTCATTAGGATAAAAAAGGGGTGAACAGGGGATACAGTGAATGAATATCATATTAATTACTGCAAACCCATATGTAGCAAGGCTTTGAGAAGAATGTGTAGAGGGTGCATAACTGAGAGGGTGAAAAAGATTTATAGGGGGGTATCTCTGGTAGGAGGATTACATTTTCTAATTTCCAATACTCACTTTTCTTGTTTGATAAAATCATTATCACATAAAAATACTTTTATTTAACGATATAATTTAAATTAACAGTTAAACAATGGATTATAGGACATATAACAAAATATTATTTCATCTAAATATTATCGAATGTCACATTAATATAATGTGCATTACCTTGAGTGATAGTATTTTTAATTACTATGTTATATATTTTATCATTGTTATTTTGTTTTATGGTAAATTATTAACGTTACTATTGACAGAATGATGAATGGTTATATATTTTTATGGGGTAAAATAACATACAAAAGGAAATGAAATGGCAAATATTATTTACATGACCTTAAACGGTAAAAGTCAAGGATTAATATCATCAGGTTGCTCAACTTATGATTCAATTGGTAATAAATATCAAGAGGATAATAAGGATAAGATATTGATTTATTCTATAGATCACGATATTAACCGAGAGCAAAATGTAAATCATCATCCTATAGTAATAACAAAACCAATTGATAAATCATCTCCATTGTTAGGAGTTTCAATATCAAATAATGAGCATTTAGATTGCCTGCTTGAAATATATAGAAATAGTTCGGCAGGGGGATTGGAAAAATTTTATTCTATTAAATTAACGAACGCCGCTATAAAAAACATCTCCAGCCATTATCCTAATTCACTAAGTCACAATGATATGCAACCATATGAAAATATAACAATTTCATATGATAGCATAACATGGACACATCACATCGCTGGCACATCAGGTTACAGTATAAGAGAAGAGAATGTATTTTAATTCTTCTCAACTAAAAACAAAATGGTACGTTCAGTATCATTTTGTTTTATACTTATAATGGTATTACCTTTATGCCAGCGCTCATCTTTCCAATACTTATCATAGTATTTTATAAATCCCATATTTTCAGTGTATTTTATTAATTCTGTCAAACTGCTCAGATTTACGTTTGAAAATATAATTTCGTTAGTCATGGTGCTATTACCATCAGGGGAGTCATAGTATATGATATAATCATTTGAAATTAAAGGGATGCTCTTAATTTCCTCAAAAGTAAATGCGTAATAATAAATGAAATTTCTTTTTGTATATGACAAGTTAACATTGGCTAATGATGCAAAAAAAAGAATAACACCAATAGCTAAAATAAATATAACAATGCATATACGTATGAAATTACTCAACCGCAATCCCAGCATATTCTTTACCTATATTAACCCAGCTTGCATCTTCAATAAGCATTACGTCTTGACCAGTTTTTATATCACTCATAGGAATTATTGTGTTTAAAAAACTAGGCAAGGGAGCATTATAAGGAATCGCATTGTTTGGATACTTTTCAGGATCAGGAAATAATAATGGCTTAAAAGATTTATTTTTATATTTTCCTATAGCTCCATAATAATCCCATCTTTTATATGCTTTTTCTTTACTGACTACCCCTACTTGAGGTAAATAATTAATATCATTGATAGCCTGATAAAAACCGAATAAGTTAGAAATCAAATCTTCACCACTATAGCCACTATCTGAAATTAAAGTAAAGGGGAAGGAATCTTGATATGATTCAAATGAATGAGTTGTATACATCATAATAGTAAGTGCAACTCTTTTTTTATCATGCAAAGATAAACCTTTTCTAATCCTCCATCTTGTTTTTATAGATGTCCCTAGGCTACGCCCTTTACCCATATATTGAACATATCTAACGATAAAATGAGATTTATGAGTGGATTCATCCCCCAAAGCAAGAGAGATCATCAGCTTTCTTGCATCATCACCATTAGCATGTCCTAAATCTAACCATCCTAATTTTTCTGTATAAACTAACCGTCCATTGTCTATGTCAGATCTTTTAGTCATAGGAACTCCTGTAATTTAGTTAAATGTGCCATAAATTTTATAAAGTATGGCACTAAACAAAATAATTATCGGAACAGTTCTAACAGAAATCAGCTATTATAGCTTCACACTAAGTAACATATTTCTGTAAAATATAATGATATAATTACATACTAGATTAGTAAATCTTAATCTCACTTTTTAGAAATGGCATATGTTTTATATAAATCAGCAATAGTTAGATTTGTTTTTATTGAAAGAAATATCAATTTAAAACTATATCACCAATGAAATTACTTAAACTAAACTTCATCAACAATACTTGCTTTATTAACTCTCAAGTTAATGACTCTGGTGGTTTTAAAACCAATAAAATAATATGAAGAAAATATTACTTATCATTCTGTTTTTCCTTGTTTCTGCTTGTGCAAGTCAAGATGTCGATATTTATCCTGATGGAAATTCGTTAAAAGATGCTCGGATAGGTATTCCATATAATGAATTAATAAGAACACCGGGGACTATGGGGTTTTTCGCAGAAATAACGCCTTCAAACTCAGGTCTAACATGGAGTCCCAGTGATTATGATGTTCCTGTATTACCAGTAACAGCAAAAGATTATAGCCGCATAAAAATACAAGGAACTCTGATACATGCTGGAGAAGTAATCATCAAAATATCTGGTGCCACTTATGGGCATATGTTTAAAAGCCCCTCAGGATTTAATAAAACTTACACTATAAAAGTAAAGGAATAATTTTTATTATTAGAGTGGCGGCTTGTATCGCCATTCATTACAAATTTATATTAAAAATACTCTCATCTACTTTGTGTAATCATTTAGCATAATCAAATAGCTTTATTATTAATTTTCATGCTGTTAAATATATTTAATTGAAAACAAATTGACATATAAAAACATTATGAAAAAACTACTCGAATTACGCCAACAAAAAGCCGATTTAACTACCCAGATGCGTTCACTTCTCACCAAAGCCGAAGATGAAAAGCGCTCACTGAATCCCGATGAAGCCAAACAGTTCGACGAGCTGCGCAGCCAGTCTGATTCTCTGAATACCGAAATTACTCGTTATGAGGTTTTATCTGATGAAGAACGCAATCAGGTAAAGACTCAGCCAACCAGAGAAAAACTCAGTAATGACGAATTACGCAATTATATTCTGACGGGTGAAACTCGTTCCCTGTCTACAGGCGTTCCCGCAGACGGCGGTTATACCGTTATCCCTGAGCTGAATAAACAAATCATGCAGCAATTGGCTGATGAGTCGGTTATGCGCCGAATCTGTACGATTAAGACCACACGCAGCAATGAATATAAACAGCTTGTGTCGGTCGGTGGCGCAGCCGTAATCCACGGGGAAGAAGGCAAGGCACGCGGTGAGACTGCCACGCCGAAGATGGAAGAAGTCAGTATCAAGCTGTTTCCTATCTATGCCTATCCTAAGACTACCCAAGAAATCATCGATTTTAGCGATGTCGATATTCTGGGCTGGTTAACCTCAGAAATCGCTGACACCTTTGTTGACACCGAAGAAACCGATCTGGTTAGCGGTGACGGTAGCAAAAAAGCGAAAGGCTTTCTGTCTTATCCCCGTGATAACAAAGCTGACAAGGTACGTGCATTCGGTACGCTGCAAAAGCTGGAAGTTACCAGCCTTGAGGCCGATAGCCTAATTGACCTGAAATTTCTGCTCAGGAACAAATATCGTAAAAATGCAGTGTGGGTGATGAACTCCACGACCGCCGCCAACGTGCAAAAACTGAAAAACGGCAATGGCGATTACATCTGGCGCGAACGTCTGCAAGCGGGTGATCCTGATATGTTGCTGGGCTTACCTGTCCATTATCTCGAATTTATGCCGGATGACATCATTAGTCTGGGCGACTTCAACCGCGGTTACTTCATCGTTGACCATCAAACGGGCATTCGTACCCGTCCTGACAATATCACCGAACCGGGATTTTATAAGGTACATACCGATAAATATCTGGGCGGCGGGCTGGTGGATTCCAACGCAATCAAGGTGCTGGAAATCAAAGGCACTAAAGCGGGTTAACGGTAAGGGGCACTGCGCCCCTTTGTAATCTGGAATCTACCAATGAAAAATGATTTTGAAATCCGCACTGCTTCCCTTTCTGCCAGTGATAAGAAACTGACAGGCTATGTGATTAAGTGGAACAGCCGATCACATATCTTGTGGGATGAGTTTATCGAACAGTTCGCCCCGAATGCCTTTAGCGCCAGTCTAGCGGCAAGTGCTGATATCAGGGCACTGTATGAACATGATCATATGAACCTGTTAGGCCGTACCACATCTGGAACATTGCAACTTAGCGAAGATCCCACCGGATTACGTTTCGAACTCACCCCGCCTGATACGCAATTAGGGCGTGATGTGCTGACACTGGTTGAGCGTGGTGATATTCAGGGAATGTCCTTTGGTTTTCGTGCCATTAAAGATCAGTGGGATACCAGCCAAACACCGTATGTCAGAACCGTCTTAGAGGCTGAATTACGGGAAATTACTGTCACCAGTTTACCCGCCTACCCTGAAAGCGGTGTTGAGATTGCCAAACGCTCCCTGAATGCAGTAAATCCCTGCAATGCGGATTTGCGCCATTACTGGCTGCAATTGTCTGAGGTGTGATTATGTGGCCTTTTAAGCGAAAAGCCTCTGAGACTCGTAGTATCAGCATTGATGAGTTTCTTTCTCTGGCGGGTATGTCTAATACCAAATCCGGCGAGCATGTTTCCCCCTCGACCGCCGAGGGTTTACCTGCCGTGATGAACGCCGTCACAGTGATTAGTGAAGCCGTTGCCACCATGCCCTGTTATCTCTATCGGGTGCAGCACCAGCACGGCAAAGAATCCCGCGAATGGTTGAGCGATCACCCTGTAGATTATTTACTCAATGAATGCCCTAACGATTGTCAGACCCCGTTTCAGTTTAAGCGAACACTGATGCGCCATTGTCTGTTAAATGGCAATGCGTATGCAGTCATAGTCTGGGGAAAAGATGGACAGCCACAATCGTTGCACCCTTACCCACCGTCATCGGTTGTACCGCAACGATTATCCGATCACCGATTTGTCTACACCATCACCGAACCTTATAGCGGCAAGGTAAATACCTACCTACAAGAAGAGGTGTTGCATTTGCGTTATGCCACCGAAGACGGCTTTCTTGGTCGCTCACCTGTCACGATTTGCCGTGAAACATTGGGTTTGGGGCTGGCACAACAGCGGCACGGGGCAAGCATTATGAAAGAGGGCATGATGGCAGCGGGCGTGATTAAAGCCGCTGACTGGCTGGATGGCATCAAGGGCAATAAGGCACTGGAAGCCCTCGAACGTTATAAGGGCGCTCGCAATGCAGGCAAAACGCCCATTCTTGAAGGTGGGATGGAATATCAACAATTGGGAATGAGCAATCAGGATGCAGAATGGCTGGCCTCCCGTCGTTTCACCATTGAAGATATCGCCCGGATGTTCAATGTCAGTCCTATCTTTCTGCAAGAGTATTCGAACAGTACCTACAGTAACTTTAGTGAGGCTTCCCGCGCATTTCTGACGATCACCATGCGCCCGTGGCTTGCCAATTTTGAGCAGCAAATCAAATCCGCCTTGCTGATGAATTCACCAACAAAAGGCATTCGCTACCAAGTCGAATTCGACACAGCTGATCTACTTCGCGCCAATCCGAAAGAACGTTTCCAGAGCTACGAGACAGCGATTAAATCCGGTGTGATGTGCCCGAATGAAGCCCGTGAACGGGAAGGCTTATCGCCCCGTGCCGGTGGCGATGAATTCAGTCAGGCATGGAAACAAACCGTGGAAATCAAACAAGACAAGGAGAGTAACGAATGAGAGCAGGCAGATTACGGCATCGGGTGACAATCCGAAAAAATGAAGCCAGTCGGGGTAAATTTGGTGAAGTACTCAACAACTGGGTAGATTTAGCCACGGTCTGGGCAGAAGTGAAAGCGATTAGTGGACGAGAGCTGGTGGCATCCGGCGCCGTATTCTCCGAAGCCACCGTGCGTATCTGGCTGCGTTATCGTGCTGATGTGACCACAGCGAACAGCATTACCTTTCACGGAGCGAACACGACGGGCACAGCTTTTAGCATTATGGCGGTCATCCCCGATGCGAAATACACTCGCCTAGAGCTGCTTTGCAAGGGAGGAATATTCCGATGAGCAGGATTGAAATTCCCTTGAATGAAATCAAACAGCATTGTCGGCTGGAGGACGGTTACACCCTTGATGATAGCTTATTAACGGTTTATGCCGATGCTGCGTTGGTAGTCTGTCAGCAACATATCGGTAAACGCTTTGATAAAGGATTGGTTTTCACGCCAGCGATTAAAGTTGGTTGCCTGCTCTATATCGGCTTGTTGTATGAAAATCGGGAAATGGTGACAGATGTTGAACTGAAAGAAGTGCCTTTTACCATCAAATCACTGTGGTCTGTCTATCGTGATGTGGGGATCTACTGATGCCGTGGCAACCGTTAAGACGTTGTAGCTATCCGAGTTGTAAACAACGGGTAAAGTCTGGTCGCTGTGAGGAACATCGGCGGGAACAGAACAGGCAGCGTGGTACACGTACCGAACGTGGCTACAGTAACCGATGGAGCAGATACAGATTGATGTATCTCAAAACGCATCCCTTATGTTTGCATTGCCTCAAGCTGAACTGCTACATGCCTGCAACCATTGTGGATCATATCATCCCGATACAGGGTGAAGCGGATGTGCTGTTCTGGCCTGCATCCAATCATCAAGCACTATGCCATGCTTGCCACAACCGTAAAACGGTACAGACAGACCCACTCACCAAAGCCAAGCGCAAACAAGGTGCTTATCGGGAGCAGGAGACAGAAGCAGTACGATTATTTATCGCAGGAATAATAACTAAATGAAATAACGGGGTGGGGGTATCAAAAATGACAAACACCCCTCTGAACGGAACCGCCCCCTCCTTCAATTTTTACGCACGGCAATTTTTTTGAAAATAAATCACAAGGAACAGAGAACATTATGGCAAGAGCGCCCAAACCGCCTACTTATTTAAATGATATTGCCGCTAGTCAATGGAAGGCCAAAAGCAAAATCTTAAACGAGCGGGAAGACCTAAACGCCGCCGACTGGAACAACTTAGAGCTGTATTGCGTCAACTATGCCATTTACCGAAAAGCCGTAGCAGATCTTGATATCAGGGGCTTTAGCATTGTGAATAGTCAGGGCAGTGAAAGCCGTAATCCCTCATTGAGTGCCAAAGCCGACGCTGAAAAAATCATGATAAAAATGTCTTCATTACTGGGTTTTGATCCGGTATCACGGCGGAAAAATCCGGTGGAAACAGAGGAAGAGGACGAGCTAGACCGACTATGAACACATGGGAACAATACGCTTTTGATATCGAAAACGGCACAATTCCGGCCTGTAAACGGGTAAAACAGGCGGTGAAACGCTACTTTAACGACCTGAATAACCCGCTTTATGTGTTTGATTCGGAGGTGGTGACGCGGTTTATTGCCTTTTCTCGTCACTGTCCGCACGTCAAAGGCCATTTACGCGGTAAACCCATCATGCTTGAGCCGTGGCAGCAATTCGCCTTTGCCAACCTGTTCGGCTTCAAAGTCAAAGCAACCGGAAGGCGGAAATATCGTAGTGCTTACATTCAGGTGCCGCGCAAAAATGCCAAGTCTACCGTTGCCGCAATGCTGGCGAACTGGTTTCTGGTGATGGAGTCAGGCCAGCAAGATATTTACACCGCCGCTGTGAGTCGTGATCAGGCGCGTATTGTATTCGATGATGCCCGTCAGATGTGCCTGCTATCCAAACCACTCAAGAAACGGGTAGCTATCCAGCAACACAAAATAACCTATCCGAAGAGCAATAGCCTGCTAAAACCGCTGGCAGCCAAAGCTGCTACCATCGAAGGTACTAACCCCAGTCTGGCGATTGTCGATGAGTACCATTTACACCCTGATAACGCGGTGTATTCTGCCCTTGAGCTGGGAATGGGCGCACGTCCCGAGGGTATTCTTTTTGCCATTACCACGGCAGGCAGTAATGTAATTTCAGCCTGTAAGCAGCACTATGATTATTGTTGCCAGATATTGGATGGTGAAGAGCAAAACGCATCCCTGTTTGCCCTGATCTACGAGTTGGACGACGAGAACGAGATTGATGATGAAGCACTCTGGATAAAGGCCAATCCCAATCTGAATATCTCTGTGGACAGTGCCGCTTTGCGTGACACCATCCAGAAAGCGCGGGGCATTCCCTCACAATGGACAGAAATGCTGACTAAACGTTTTAATATCTGGTGTCAGGGTGAAACGCCGTGGATGGGAGAAGGGGCATGGAAAGCCTGCCAGACAGATTATGATGAAAACGACCTGAAAGGCTTAGAGTGCTACGCCGGACTAGATTTATCTTCCACAGGCGATATCACTAGTATTTGCTACACGTTCCCCGTGGATAACGAACTGTTATTACTGACCCGCCATTACCTGCCAGAAGCCCGGCTACAGAATCCCGCCAATAAGAATCGGGCGGTATATCGACAATGGGTACAAATGGGTTGGATACGCACTACCGTAGGCGATTGCATTGATTACGACCGCATCCGTGATGATATTCTCAAAGACAGCCAGCATTTTGATATTAAGCTGGTGGGCTTTGATACATGGAACGCCACACACCTACGCACTCAATTACAGGGCGCAGGGCTGGATGTTGAGCCATTCTCGCAAACCTATATGCGCTTTAGCCCCGTGACTAAATCGGCTGAGGTGTTCGTGAATCGCAAGGTCATTCGTCACAACGGCGATCCGGTACTCGCATGGGCGATGTCTAATGTCGTGATGGAAACGGACGCGAATGCCAATATCAAACCAAACAAGAAGAAATCAGCGAACAAAATCGATCCTACGATTGCGTTCCTGATGAGTTTTGGTACATGGCAGGCAGAGCATGAAGAGTTTGCGTTTAACTTAAGTGAAGAGCAACAGCAGAGACTGGATAGTTTTGATGGGGTTTAATTAAATCAAATGCTCAAAAGGTGAGATATTTTACTAAGTTTTATCAGTCATCTGATGAAATTGATTAATTATTCATCTGTTATTTTATGTCATCCTGCCATTAAAACATGCAACTCATCCACTGAATGAAATCAAGCCGTACTCTCCAATATTGATGAACCGATTTTATTGATGTTCACTGGCGGAGAAGTATCCCACCGCCTTCATATTATTTAGCAATGTGTATTGTTGATTAAATGAGGGAATAAATTATGAATATTCAAGATAGTAATAGCTCCGTAGTAGTTCCGACAATGGACGATGTCAGAAAAGCAATCAAAGAAGCAATTGAAGAACATGCCGCAAGTCGTAATCATCCTTATGCAACTTTGGATGATAGAGGTTTTGTAACTCTCAGTAATGATGTTTGTAGCGATAGTGAAACTCATGCGGCAACATCTAAAGCAATAAAGGTAGCAAATGATAATGCTAACACTCGTTTGTCAAAAGACCAGAACGGCGCAGATATTCCTGATAAAGCAGGGTTTGTAAAGAATCTAGATTTATCAGAATTGGTTTATAGAACTATAGGAAATGGACCTAACCAGATACCGGATATGTCATTTTTCACGTCAGGAGCTAATTGGTTCAAAATGCCTGACGGTAGAATTATCCAATATGGTATAGCTTGGTTTTCAAGGGAAAATGAAGGATTTTTTTATGCTGATGCTCATTTCCCTATACCATTTCCTCATGAGCTATCATGTATGCTTGTAACGCTATGGGGTGTCTCAGACCCATCCACTGCACTATTCCATTTAGCATCAGATATGAATAGTAATACATGGGCTGCAATTCCTATGAGGCGTCCGATCAAGGCAGGAGAATTGCCCAATATACCAACAAAACAATCTGTTATGTGGTTGGCGATTGGATATTGATGGAATAATTCTTATGAAATATCAATATTCTAATAATGAATTTTATCCATATGTATTGAAACAGGATTATATAAAATCTGGTATATGGCCTAATGATGGAATTGATGTTGATGAATCTGTTTTCAAAAAATACACTGCTACGCCACCAATAGGCAAAACTCGGGTCATTGGAAATGACGGATTGCCTACATGGGGAAAACTTCCTCCATTGCCGCCATTAACGGCAGATGAATTAAAAAAACATGCTGAATTTCAAAAACAGGAGTTACTGAGAGCAGCTAATGAAAAAATTGATATCTGTCAGGATGCCGTTGATTTAAGCCTCGCTACAGATGAAGAGAAAGCCATGCTCATAGAATGGCGTAAATATAGAGTGTTACTCAGTAGAATTGATTGCTCTACTTCGCCTGATATTGTGTGGCCTGAATTGCCAAAAGGATGACAAGGTTTGTAGCCATGTATTGACCTCATACCAATCTGGACATGGACGTCTAAACGATACTTTTCGGAAATATCATAAGTTCTCCCATCGCTAACAAAACGCACTAATCACACTATAACAGAACGAAAAAGTCACTGATGAATTTTGACACATGGCAAATTTTCAAGTGCAAACAGCAATAGAACCTTGAGGTATCTAATGGGATATGACGCAAAAAGTTAAGCGTTTATACTGATTCGCTTATTGAGTCCGATAAACCAATCAGTTAAAGTAGCCCCGCCATTGGCAAAATCCAGTGGTCAAGGATTAGCACCCTTGTAAAGTGTCGTCCACTGGTAGGAAATTTCTGCCAGTGTGTCTGCTATCGCCCTTTCAATGGCGGTTCAGGCAGGGGAGGCTTCGGCCTCGCTGGAAGATAGTTCCCAGTTGTGAGAACCCTGTCTTGAATCGCCACCATCAATTTTCTCAATTAATGGAAGGGGTAGCAGGAATGTTCAATGTTAAAAAAGACTGGCATCAAGCCGATATTATTGCTGCATTACGTAAGCGCGGTACAACCTTAGCGGCTATTTCTCGTGAATCTGGCCTCAGTTCATCTACACTAGCAAATACTCTCAGCAGACCGTGGCCGAAAGGCGAATGGATTATTGCTAACTATCTCGAAATACATCCCTCTGAAATCTGGCCGAGTCGTTATTTTGATTCTTATGGTCAGTTAATTGAGCGTCATGCTCGCAGTAAGCCACTGGAATAATTACTTATCAGTTCTTGAGGTTCAAACTTTGCCATTTTTAGAACTCATGGCGTTTTGCATTTCAAGTAGCGGTTAGGGAAGAAGAAAGGCAAACATCGTATTTTCAAGTGATGTGATAAATGTCACAGAGAGAAATACGATAACGGCTCATTACCGTAGCGGTGTTAATCGGTTATACCTCACGCTACTGCCAGAAGGTATCCTATGGGTATCCTAGAAAAAACTAAGGGGTCGCACTTTTGATGCAACCCCTTGATAATTCTGGTGGCCCCTGCTGGACTTGAACCAGCGACCAAGCGATTATGAGTCGCCTGCTCTAACCACTGAGCTAAGGGGCCAGTGAAGTGGGGAGATTATACGGTACTGTGTGGCATTAGGTCTAGCCCCGAAAATTCATATGCGCGTTTTATATACAGAAATAAGTATCTTTTAACTGATTTAAACTATTCTTAAGCGCTATCAACTATTTTTTAGTGATATTGACTGTCTTTTTGATTAATTTCTCTGGTCATTTACTGACTTTTGATTATTGTTTGAACATGAAAATGTTATCGGTCATGTTCTGTGCTTTCTGTAATTTCAGAACATATCTGTATTTCCCTATAAAAATATTTTGTGACTCAACAATATGAGCCTATCTAACTTATCAAATTCGGTTTTGTCCCATCGTAAACTGGAAGATTACTTTTTTTCATCAATCAGCCAAATGTATCGGCATATTGGTACTGGTATCCGCATTTATATAACTGGCGTTGAAACTGATTCATTAAATTTTTTACAGGTGGTTGATGAAAATGATCAGATAGCAGAGGAACTGAAAGCAGCGATTCAGTTAATGGATAAGCAATCTGATGTACCTTTTCTGATTGTTGCTGTAAAGCCCGGTCATCAGATTTTAGCTGTTATTGAACAGGCCGGGTTTGTGTTTGATCCTGATAGCATAACAACGGTTATGGAACTTGATTTAATCAACTGGCAGATAAAGGATGAGTATTGGGCTGAATATGAAATCAGGTGTGTTGATCATCGTTTATCTGATTGGGTTCTTCCGGTTAAAAGTGCATTTGAGACGGGTGATTATATCTCCGGACAGTATATGAAATGCCATCAGGCTGCATTAATTGCCGGGAAATGCTTGCAACATTACGCCCTCTATGTCGATGAAAAGCCAGTTTGTGCTTTAACCCTATCAAGGCTCGATAATATTGTCCGTCTTGATGATATCAGTACAGTAAGAGAAAAAGTGGGGCGAGGGTATGCTTCAGCATTGATTAACTATGTACTGAGTGAAGCTAGGAAAAAAGGCGCAACAGCTTGCTATCTGGAAGCTTCCCGTGAGGGTAATGGCGTATATCGTCGCATTGGTTTTAAGTCGTTGTTTGAATGTCAGGCCTTTGTTCGTGAAAGCTAAAAAGCTCGTGAGCAATAAAAAAGCGCCTGTCGAAACAGGCGCTTTTTAGACTTATCAGTAAATATTTTGATTAGTCATCAAGGAAGCTACGCAATACTTCCGAACGGCTTGGATGACGCAGTTTGCGCAGAGCTTTCGCCTCGATCTGACGGATACGCTCGCGGGTTACGTCAAACTGTTTACCAACTTCTTCCAGTGTATGGTCGGTGTTCATATCGATACCAAAACGCATACGCAGGACTTTCGCTTCACGCGCCGTTAACCCTGCCAGCACATCGTGGGTTGCTGAACGCAGGCTTTCTGAAGTTGCAGAATCCAGCGGCAGTTCTAGCGTAGTATCTTCAATGAAATCACCCAGATGTGAATCTTCATCATCACCAACTGGCGTTTCCATGGAAATTGGCTCTTTGGCGATTTTCAGCACCTTGCGGATTTTGTCTTCCGGCATCAGCATACGCTCTGCCAGCTCTTCTGGTGATGGTTCACGCCCCATTTCCTGTAGCATCTGACGAGAAATACGATTCAGTTTGTTAATCGTTTCAATCATATGTACAGGAATACGGATAGTACGCGCCTGATCGGCGATAGAACGAGTAATCGCCTGACGTATCCACCAGGTAGCATAAGTTGAGAACTTATAACCACGGCGATATTCGAATTTATCAACCGCTTTCATCAGGCCGATATTACCTTCCTGAATTAAATCAAGGAATTGCAGACCGCGGTTGGTATATTTCTTGGCAATTGAAATAACCAGACGTAAGTTAGCTTCAACCATTTCCTTCTTCGCACGGCGGGCTTTTGCTTCACCAATTGACATGCGACGGTTGATATCTTTAACTTGATCAATTGTCAGGCCAGTTTCTTCTTCAATCTGACGCAGTTTTTGCAGACTGCGCATGATTTCTTCTTCAACTTCCGGCAGTTTGTCAGACCAAGGCTTGTTCATTGCTTTTGCAGCCGTGAACCATGTCTCAGTTGTTTCGTTACCGGAAAACAGAGTGATGAAGTTTTTCTTCGGCATTTTGCACTGCTCAACACACATCTTCATGATTTGACGTTCTTGAAGACGTACACGATCCATCATGGAACGCATGTTGTTGACCAGATAATCAAACTGCTTTGGCACCAGACGGAACTGTTTGAATACCTCGGACAGCATCAAAATTTCAGCGGCAGTGCTTGGATGGCTGCGGCCGTGGCTTTTTATTGACTGACGGGTAACTTCATATTGCTCACGCAATTCCATGAATTTTTGGCGAGCCAGCTCTGGATCGATGCTGTTATCATCGTCACTGTCAGTATCATCTTCACCGTCTTCATCTTCATCATCGTCATCGTCAAGCTCTTCCTGCGGAAGTTCAGAGCCAATGTGAGTAGCTGTCGGTGCAAGATCTTCTTCTGCGTTAGGATCAACAAATCCTGTAATCAGATCAGACAGGCGGCTTTCACCTGCTTCAACATGGTCATACTGTTCTAGCAGATAGGTAATAGCTTCAGGATATTCGGCAACGGAGCACTGTACTTGGTTGATGCCATCTTCAATGCGTTTCGCAATGTCAATTTCACCTTCACGAGTCAGTAGTTCAACTGTACCCATTTCACGCATGTACATGCGAACCGGGTCGGTAGTACGACCGATTTCTGACTCGACACTGGATAACACTTGCGCAGCTGCTTCTGCCGCATCTTCATCGGTGTCGTTCGTGTTTTCTGCCAACATGAGGTCATCGGCATCAGGTGCCTCTTCCATTACCTGGATGCCCATGTCATTGATCATTTGGATGATATCTTCTATCTGATCAGAATCGACGATATCTTCCGGCAGATGGTCATTGACCTCAGCATAGGTCAGATAGCCTTGCTCCTTACCTCGGGTGACAAGTAGCTTCAGCTGTGACTGCGGGTTTTGCTCCATAAGACAGTATCCACACTTCAGAGTATTGGTTGGTGTCAGTCGGCGAAACAAATATGCCAACAATAACATTCAGGGGGCATTTCGTTGTATTGCCACTGCCCTCAATAGCGGCAATTGTAGGGCTATCTCCCTACCTCATTCGGCACTTAAGCCGTAAATTCTGGATTCATTTTTTAGCGCTGGATTCAGAAATCAGCCAGACTTCTTTACGTTCTTCCGGTGTCAGACCTTCAGTTCTTTCTTTAGCCACCAAAAATTTAAAACGTTCTTCCAACGCTGATGCGAAAAGATGATTTAACGCATCACTAAACGTTTTTTCAGCAATTTCTTCTACTTGTATATCGTTCCATGCGGCGAGTTTTTCAAGCTGTTTTGCGTACTTATTATCGCGATATTGCTCCAAAAGTTGACCGGTTGTTAACCCCGGCTGAGCAAGGCATGTGTCGACAAGCTCCATAAATAGCGGTAATCCCGCTACCTGAGCAGAAAACATTCCCTGTAATGAAGGGACTAATGTCGCTAAATGCGGGTTCTGCACCAGTAATGCGATTAGTATGCGCATTGTCGTTGGTTTCAGTTTTAGCGCCTGATATGTATTGGTATCTTTTTTGACAAGTTTTGCCAGAGATCGTTCCAATTGTGTAGTATCAGGTATGCCCAGCAGTTTTCCAAGCTCCTTTAGCAGGTAAAGCCGCAATGCTTCGCCCGGAATCTGGCTAATTAGTGGCATCGCAAGTGAATTAAGTTTGGTTGCACCTTCCGGGGTACTTAAATCAACCTGTAACAATAGTGAATCAAACAGAAATTCAGACAGAGTCAGTGCCTTTTCCATTCTCTGTTCAAATACTTCTCGCCCTTCTTTGCGTACTAGTGAATCTGGATCTTCGCCATCAGGCAAGAACATAAAACGTAATTGCCGACCATCATTCAGATAAGGCAATGCTGTTTCCAGCGTCCTCCATGCGGCAGTACGGCCTGCACGGTCTCCATCGTAACAACAGATTACACTATCGGTTGTCCGGAAAAGTAGCTGAACGTGTTCGGCTGTCGTAGATGTCCCTAACGAGGCTACAGCATAATCAATGCCAAACTGAGCCAGTGCGACGACATCCATATAACCTTCAACCACCAATAACCTGGAAAGGGTATTGTGGCTTTGCTGTGCTTCATAAAGACCATACAACTGGCGGCCTTTATGGAAAATCTCCGTTTCCGGTGAGTTCAGGTACTTGGGAAGTGCATCCCCCAAGACTCTGCCACCAAATGCAATGACACGGCTCCTGCGATCACGAATAGGGAACATAATACGTTCACGGAAACGGTCATAAGTGCGGCCGCTATCATTCGTGACCAGCATCCCTGCATCGCTTAACTGATTGCGGTCTTCGGTATTATGGGCAAACTGCTTCAGGACATTATCCCACCCCGCAGGGGCGAAGCCGATCGCAAAACGCTGAATGACCTCTTCACTGAGCCCGCGTCTGGTCAGATATTGCCGGGCGGCCTGTCCATTTGGTGTCGTCAGTGAACGCTGATAGAAGCTGTTTAGCTTATCCATCAACTGATAAAGATTTTGCCGTTGGTGACGTTCGATATGTCCGCCGCCTGAGCCTGCTTCGTAAGGGACTTCCAGCCCGTGCATTGTGGCCAGTTCTTCAATGGATTCGACAAAATCTAACCTGTCATAATTCATTAAGAAATCGATGGCGTTGCCATGGGCTCCACAACCGAAGCAATGATAAAACTGTTTGTCGCCATTAACAGTAAATGAAGGGGTTTTCTCATTATGAAAAGGACAACACGCCTGATGGTTTTTACCTTTCTTTTTGAGAGGCACTCTGACATCAATTAGATCAATGATATCGGTTCTTGCTAACAAGTCATTGATAAATGCGCGTGGAATTCGTCCAGCCATAAGCCCTTTTACGCCTGTTGATGAACGAGAATAAGCCGCGCTTTCTCAGAGAAAGCACGGCCTTTAACTGCAGTAGTTTGTTAAAACAAACACTTTGCGGACAGGCCGCAAAGATTAGTACAAACGAGTGCGACGTGCGTTTTCACGAGCCAGCTTTTTAGCGTGGCGCTTAACCGCAGATGCTTTAGCGCGTTTGCGTTCAGTCGTTGGTTTTTCATAGAACTCACGACGACGAACTTCTGCTAATACGCCTGCTTTTTCGCAAGAACGCTTGAAGCGACGCAGAGCTACGTCAAATGGCTCGTTTTCACGTACTTTAATTACTGGCATGTGCCTCTCACCTCAATAGAAATCGGGTTTGTCGCTGGCGTGATAGTGCCAGCCGTCTTTAAAATGGTGCGGAATTTTACTTCAATGAACACAGCTTTGTAAAGGGCTGTGGAAAATTGAAACACACAACGTCGCGGGTTATAGGTTGCCTTTTTGTACGCAAAACAAGCAATCTGAGCCGACGTTATTAACTTAACCACACTGGATATTCAAGTAGGGGACTGATTATAGACTAAACAGAGCAAAGAGTCAGCATGTAAATGGAATCTATTGTCTGTCATTGAGTTAAATATGTATAGCCGAAAACTATTGGGTCTATCTGAATAGTGATTGTAAACAGATGTGGTTATAAATAGATAGTGATACACTGGCCTTTGCTTTAATTATTTGCTTTAACTACCGTGACGAGATAACAAGTACAATGCGAGTTTTAGGTATAGAAACGTCCTGCGATGAAACTGGAATCGCAATTTATGATGACAAATCCGGCCTGCTAGCCAATCAATTGTACAGTCAGGTAAAACTACATGCCGATTATGGTGGAGTTGTGCCTGAGCTGGCATCCCGTGATCATATCCGTAAAACAGTTCCTCTGATTCAGGCGGCTTTGAAAGAAGCGGGTCTGACAAGTAAAGATATTGATGCTGTTGCTTACACCGCGGGCCCCGGTTTAGTGGGAGCGTTGATGGTTGGAGCGACTATTGGTCGTTCACTGGCTTTTGCATGGGATGTCCCCGCTATTCCTGTTCATCATATGGAAGGGCATTTATTAGCGCCCATGCTGGAAGAGAATAAACCTGAATTTCCTTTTGTCGCTTTACTGGTTTCCGGTGGTCATACTCAGCTTATTAGCGTGACAGGTATTGGCGAGTATACTCTGCTAGGTGAGTCGATTGATGATGCGGCTGGTGAAGCTTTCGATAAGACAGCAAAATTACTGGGTCTGGATTACCCGGGAGGCCCTGTTCTTTCTCGTATAGCACAGCAAGGTAAAGCAGGACGTTTTGTTTTCCCTCGTCCAATGACTGATCGTCCGGGGTTAGATTTCAGCTTTTCTGGTTTGAAAACGTTTGCAGCGAATACGATTCGCAATCACATCACGGGCTGTGATGTTGAACAGGATGAACAGACCAGAGCAGATATTGCACACGCATTTGAAGAGGCTGTTGTTGATACTCTGGTAATAAAATGTAAACGGGCATTGGAGCAGACTGGCTTCAAACGGCTGGTTATGGCGGGAGGAGTGAGTGCAAACCGCACATTGCGTATCAGAATGCAAAATATGGCTGAAAAATTGCACGGTGAAGTTTTTTACGCCCGCCCTGAATTTTGTACTGATAACGGGGCAATGATCGCATTTGCTGGAATGATCCGTTTGGCAAGCGGAACAAAGAACAATTTAGGCGTTACTGTGAAAGCGCGCTGGCCATTATCTGAGCTTCCTTCATTATAATATAAGCCAAGACCTTGAAGGGATAAGGGTCTTTAAAAAATTATCTGACTCAACAAGATAGAGACCAGTAGAACGAAAGTACTTATTAAATTATAAAGTAATAAGGCGCTATTCAGGATTAAATGATATTTAGCCCTGAATAGCGCTTTGTTTCTACAAAAGTGAATAAAGGCTAAAGCACTAGCACTCATTTTTTCTTAAAACCGATACCCTACACCGACATTAAATCCATTGATAAAGTTGTTTACTCCCTCGTTACGCGATCCTCTGGGAGCATGTTTTGACCTAGTAACTTCATAGGCAAGATAAACACTAAAGTTTTTCACCGGATTAATTTCAATCCCTGCACCATAAGCAAGCTCATTAGTCTTCAGCGTTTCATCAGAGGTCGGTAAAATATCAAAACCACCAGAAGCAGCGGGATTAGCTCCACCAGTACCCACAGACTCATCATTAGTATCTATGGAGATTTTATGTGCACTATTTGTTACATGAGCAATACCAATTAGGCTATAAATACTCAGATAATCATTGATGCGATAGGCAGGGCCTACCATTAGGGAAAAGTATTTTGACTTAAACGCTACTGGCTGCTCAGATAGTGTGCTTTGATGAGTGCCAGATGTAGGGTTTGTATATTTTACGACTTGGTTTGTGTTACCCCTCATGTGAGTGAATGTACCTATAATACTGACTGGCGAGTCCCATTCATAACGATAATGAATATTAACCCCATCAAGATAGGTATTAGCAGGCGTTGATATTTGACTATTTGAATATCCTATGCCGAAAGTCTGAGTATCAGCCTTGGCTAATGAACCATATATAAAGAAGGGCATTGCCAGAGTTATTATAAGTGCTTTTTTTGTTACCATGATTATATACCTTTAATGTTTATTATCTGAGTCAAGTATAGATGATTTATAAAATAAACAAGTGAAAACTCATGGTTGTATAATTAATATTAACTTATATTTAATTCACGAAATTCATAAAGCATATCAATTTTTGCTGTTTGAATGTTTTATAGATAATTACGTTATATATTATTCAATCTGATTTAGGTACAGTGAAAATAAACATATATAATTTCCGAATTACATCTTGTTTATTTAAAATGATTACACATCTTGGTTATTTATTTAAATTAATAAAAATATATATCACTTTTCAATAACCATTCACTTTATTACGCCTTATGATATTTTCCGCAAGGATTTTTGGTGTTTTAATGTTAACGTTTCTTATTATTACAATAACTATATGGTATTATTTTATTTATTATTATTCAGAGTGAATATTATCAATCCATTATGGGGTAATTGTAATATATGCCATACAGTGGTGGTCATTTCATTATAAAAAATAAAGTCAGTAATATTACCAACCAGAACAAGTATTGCGATTGAGTAATGCCTATTTTTAACTGCAAATAAAAGAATGGAATATGCTTCAATAAAAAACGCAATAAAATATAGTCTATTTTTAGTTGAATTTTTAAGAGTTATTCACTATTCAAAAATACGAAATCTTCTAATAACACGAAGACTCAGTATCTAGGTGACAATACACCGTGCTATTTATTTAAATTATTTTTCATCATATATCAATCTCAAGGAGGTAATTATGATCAAGGCAGACAAGTATCAACCATTTGGAGATGAAAGTGTCGGCTACCCACAAATATGTATTCGGACTAATCGAACGGCTGATCGTACGAATATGAAGCCAATAATAGAAAAAGCTATGGCTATAGTAAAAAAATATCCTTGGAGTGAGAAAGACACAATAATTAAAGAAGTATTTAAAGTATTGGGAAGTGACTTTGGCGGAGGTGGCTTTGGTCATGCATGGGTTATTTACTTCAATAGTGCAAAAGAAGGGGATAATACATCATATGCTTTTCATGCAGGATATGGATTCGTAAAAAACTCAGAATATACCAATGATTCTCCAGGGAGAAAATTTCATCTTCAGCGCTGTGTAAAGGTTGATAGCAAAGCGATAAACCCTGAATTAATAGAAATGAAAATTATACCTAAGTTAATAGATGAAAGTAACCAGTTGGCAAAACTGATGCAACTTACCTCTGAAGATATGAAAAATGGGGTATATACTCCTATAACAAACTGCTCGTGGTTTGCAGGAAATTTATGGAACCAGATAACGAGATTGACATTCGAGCAGTCTATTGAAGATGGTATTAATATTGATGAGTTGGCAGATAAACTGGACCTTCCATTTATAAAGAATATCAGAGGTATTGGAGACCCCGGAATGCTTGCCGAGAGCATTAAAAATGGATTGCATATTTAACGAAAAAATTACTGATAATAATTGAAAGAAACTGGCTTAATTACTCTGGAATTAAGCCAGTATTTGTAACGAATCGTATTTATTCACCTTTTCTACGAATAATGATTGCAGGTGATATTTGTACTTCTGATCGGTTTTACTTCCTTGAATAGATACACTCAAAAATAAATTTTAGTACCAGCATACTCATATAATTTCCCACTAACCTATCCTGAAATCCATAGAGTATATATTGTTAATCTGATTGCTCAAGACACCTCATATCCAAGGTATCAAAAAATATCAAGGCTCACCAAATTATATTATTACCATTAGAAATGGTTAATTTATTTTTATTAGGGGCTGTGGATGTTTTGTGAGGGGAATTGGGACGGCATGATGATCTGGTATCCTTGTTTTCGCAAAAAAACCGTTACCTTGAGAACATCATGCCAAGAACTATGTTATCAATCACAGACAATATGACGCCTCAGCACTGGGTAGCAGGCAGGTTTATCAGTTGCTGGAGACCCGGATAGAACTGCTGGATATCTATAAATTGGGGCATGTTCGTGCTCAGCCCGTGCATCGCCTTGAATATAAAACCACCCGTAAAAGTCCGGCTGCCGCACACACCATACATAGTCTCGCCTGTGAGTTAGTGCCCCTATGGGCGGAGAAATTCGATGCGGTACTGATTGAACAACCGGCGGGAGACACAAAATGAATGTTATCTGGCGAGCTGTCTGTTTTTGTTATGACAATGCCGAACTGCCGTTCACGGATACGCAGGATGAGTGGTTTGTGTTTATCGATGCAGTCTCTTCAACAAGGCAAACAGCAAACCGAACTCAGGGAAATCAGGCCGGGTTCGGAAACCGGACTGAGTCAACAAGAGGCGCAGGCTGAACTGAATTCGGATACCGAACTCAGCCTGAAATCAACGTCTTATAGTGGTTCAGCTAAACCGAACTGTTATGTACGTTCTTTTACACAGAGTGTGAATAAAAAAACATACGTAGCACCTCAATCTGCGGTTTTTCTGCCGGAAGGGTTGTGCCGACAACTGGAATCGGAAGATGTGACGATGCTGACCAGCCAGTTGCAGACGCTGCCCGCTGAACAGGCGCAGACCGTACTGAGTTGTCTGGACAAGGCGCTACGGGCAGGGAAAATCGGTAATCCGGTCGGCTGGCTACTGACGATGATGAAACGGGCACGGGACGGGCAACTGTATGCACAGGCTGAAACCACCGTCGCTATTTCTGTCCCTGCAAAAATGCCGGTGAGATGCGTACAGGAAACTGAACGCTCTACATCACCCTCCTCACAAACCCATGTCCGCAGTATGGTGAAAGAGATTCGCCAGCGACTGACACAGGCAAAATATTATTATAATGTAATTGATTGAAAAATGAGCACTGCTGGCACTGCCAGCAGTGATTAAATAATCGACTTCTTATAATCAGTTGATTTCCCGTGGAATACATTATACTGAGCAATTGGGCTTTTAACTTTTCCCCAAAAACATATTCACTTAAGCAATGTATTATTGACGATCCGTTACTCCTGAGTATGATATTCAATTCAGCAATAGGAGTGTTTATGACTCAGCTTATCCTCAAATATCTTTCAGATGAGACGCGCCTCCGCATCATGCTGTTGCTACGTGAGACTGGCGAGCTGTGTGTTTGCGACATCTCAACGGCACTTCAGGAACAGCAGTCTAAAACTTCGCGCCATCTGGCCATGCTTCGCGAAGCTGGGTTGCTTTTAGATCGACGTGAAGGCAAGTGGATTTACTATCGTTTGTCTCCACATATCCCTGTCTGGGCAGCCAATGTGCTTGAACAGGCTTTTCAATGTCAGCAGGTTGAGATAGCTCAGTTGAGTACGCGACTTCAGAAGATTAACTCGGCAACAAGTGGTAAATCCGTCTGTCAGTAACAAGAAAAAATTTATTCAAACACATTCGATTTTTCACATATGTATAGTTAGGAGAAAACCATGTGGCTTGCAGGAGCAATTTTTATTCTGACTCTGATCCTGGTGATATGGCAACCAAAGGGGCTTGGTATTGGCTGGAGTGCCGTCATTGGTGCCACACTTGCCTTGATTACAGGTGTTGTCCATATCAGTGATATTCAAGTGGTGTGGCAAATTGTCTGGAACGCAACGGCAGCCTTTATCGTTGTTATTATCATTAGTCTGTTGCTTGATGAATCGGGCTTTTTTGAATGGGCAGCTCTGCATGTTGCACGCTGGGGAGGTGGCAAAGGCCGTTGGCTGTTCACCTATATTATCTTGCTCGGAGCCAGTGTTTCCGCGCTGTTCGCAAACGATGGTGCGGCGTTGATTCTGACTCCGATAGTGATTGCTATGCTTCTGGCGCTCGGTTTCAGCAGGGGAGCCACGCTGGCGTTCGTCATGGCCGCAGGATTTATTGCCGATACGGCCAGTTTACCGTTAATCGTTTCCAATCTGGTGAATATCGTCTCTGCTGACTTCTTCAAACTGGGATTTCATAATTATGCCTCAGTCATGGTACCGGTTGATATCGCTGCTATTACCGCTACGCTTGCCATGTTGCACTGGTTTTTCCGCAAAGATATTCCGAAGAGCTATGACGTTGCGAAATTGAAATTACCGCATGAGGCTATTCGTGATGTGTACACATTTAAAACCGGTTGGATTGTGCTTGTCTTGTTATTGACGGGTTTCTTTGCTCTTGAGCCTTTAGGCGTCCCTGTAAGTTTGGTTGCTGCTGTCGTCGCTCTTGTCCTCTGGCTGGTTGCTCGCCGAAGTCATGTGATCAATACGGGTAATGTACTGAAAAAGGCACCCTGGCAAATCGTTATTTTCTCCCTTGGAATGTATCTGGTGGTGTACGGCCTGCGTAATGTCGGTCTCACCGATGCCTTGTCTGGCATGTTGAATACCCTGACTGGTTATGGTCTTTGGGGAGCTACGCTGGGCACGGGTTTCCTGACAGCAATTCTGTCATCGGTTATGAACAACATGCCTACCGTTCTGGTTGGTGCACTTTCTGTTGAATCCAGTACGGCAACGGGCGTTATCAAAGAAGCCATGATTTACGCCAATATTATTGGCAGTGATCTGGGACCTAAAATCACTCCTATTGGCAGCCTGGCGACGTTACTTTGGCTGCATGTTCTCGCGCAGAAAAATATCATTATCTCATGGGGCTATTATTTCCGTGTCGGGATCGTGATGACCATTCCGGTTCTTTTCGTAACGTTGTCTGCACTGGCACTGAGCCTGTCGTTTTAATAAACCTTGAATTGTGGTTTGGTCACTAGATATACACAAAGAGTCAATTTTTGCACTGGAACTTTATCGGAATTGTTGTATAAATATCATCCACTGCTGGCACTGCCAGCAGTGGCTAAAAAATTGCCTTTTCATGATGGACAGATTTTCAGTGAAAGACAGTGTGGTCAAGATGCCATTTCTCCCTTTTTATTTCTCTGATAATGTTCCAGCGAAGTCAGGTAACATGATATCTCTGATTTTTTGTACTAATATCAATCAATTTTAACACCAGATCAATCTCGTCTATTCACCTCATCGCGGTTGAGCGAAAGCGTCTTAGCATCCTCGTTGACGATTGAACTACATACCCATTATGTCATCCAGCTTTGGACTGGGTGCAGATGAGAAGAAATCAGTAATACGCATAAGGTTGCGGGGGAGTCTAGTGATGGCAAGGTGATTATCCATCAGCAGTTGACGCTGGCGTAGTACCCATAAAAACTAAAATTGATTAAAAATTGAACTTCACTGGTAGTTACAGAAGAGAACAAAAAATATACAACACTGGTACTGCCAACACTGTCTATAAAAACAATCTTTTTTGGGTGGGGGAATAAAAATGAGGCCATTTAATGTGGTCTGATAATCAGATCAGAATGGATTGTGTAATGATATATTATACCCAAATATTGTTTTACCTTTATTTGAAATGACTATAAAAAAATGGTCAATTTCTTCCTGAGCTATGCACACATATACTTTTCTAACTTTCTTTGTCATGTGAAAAGAATCGAATTATATTATTCATGCGCAGTGGGTTCTATTAGGTAATAATTATGAAGGTTTTAGTCTGGGTGTATTATAATTGTTGAGAGTTGGGTGTCACAAGTTATATAGCTCAATAATATTATTTAAATAATAACTGAATAATATTGCTTTATTTAATGTTATGTAATGAAAGTTAATTTATTTATGGAATGATATCTCACTTGTTAAAGTATTGGTGTCAGATTTTTCTTATGGATATATATAAAAATAATTTTAGTTATTTATATTCACTGAGTTAACTCTAAATGTATTTCATAAATTAAGGAAATATTACTATGATTACAACAAAAGCTTGGCAATGGATAAAAAATCCAGATCCTCTCCAATTAGTGCTTGGAACGAAAATATTACCAGAACTTAAAGAAAATCAAGTTTTAGTAAAAAATAAATGTGTTGGAATTAATCCGGTTGATTGGAAACTAATAGCCGGATTATCAAGTGATTGGAAAAAAAATCAAATCCCAGGTGTAGATGGTATGGGAATAGTTATTGATATAGGAAAAAATATTAAACATATTCGCCATGGAGCGAGAGTAGCTTACTTTGCTGATTTGCGTAGAGATGGAAGCTTTAGCCAATATACTATTGTGGATGCTAAATCTCTTCTTGCGGTTCCTGAACAATTAAGTGATTTATCTGCTGCTGTGTTTCCTTGTGCTGCTCTGACAGCTTATCAAGCAATGAATAAAGTACCTTTTTTAGTTGGAAAAGATGTTTTGGTAAATGGTGCTGGGGGAGCTGTAGGTAGCTTGCTATGCCAGCTTCTGATACAGAAAGGAGCTATAGTCCATGCGACTGCAAGTTCTCATCGCCATAATTTTTTACGTTCTATGGGAGTTAATAAAACATATGATTATCACCAGACTAACTGGCGAGAAAAACTAAAAAAAGTACCTTTGTACGCGGCATTTGATATGGTTGACAGTAAAAGTGCTTTATCTTTAGCTTCAATGCTTGAGTATTATGGACACTTAGTTTGCGTACAAGATCGAGTAGAACAAGCTCCATTAGAGCCGTTTACTACATGTATATCACTACATGAGGTAGGTTTAGGTGCAATTTATACTCATGGTAGTGAGTATCAATGGTGTCAGTTAGTAAAAGAAGGAGAAGCGCTTTTACAGCAAGTTTATCGCAATGAATTAATTTTACCTGAAATTAAGGCTATTAATTTTGAGGAAATACCAGAGACACTGGCACAATTGGCTCAGAATAATAACGGTATTAAGTATGTTGCTTGTCTTTCAAATAAGAATACCTGATAACAAAAATATATTAATCGCAAGCGTGAATTTGAAAGATTGGGCATCATGGGGAGTTGAATGTAAGCATTAAGCGTTGGAACTGCCAAAAAGGAGACCAAAAATTAAACATTACTTGTTTTGCTAATGGTGAATGAAAATTGATTTTTTTATAAGGAGATAAAAGTAAGTAATTTTATCTCCTTTTCCATAACTGGTTATTCATTGAGTCACCGCCTGTTTTGCCCTGATAGTTTGGCTGACTTATCAAGGCCAAACAGGAGTTTTTGTGCATGTCTGATGCAGAAGAAAAAACCGCATCTCAGCCGCGTTTACGCGCCGGTGTCTTAACCTCGTCATTAACGATTGAACTGCATACTCACTATGCTATCCGGCTGTGGGCGGGGCGCCGACGGGAAGAAATCAGCAGTACACATAAGGTGATGGAGATCCTGGGGATGCCGCAGGTCATTAGACGGGCGGGCAACATCAGTGTGGATGCCGCTGCCGATAATCCGTATGCCGATGTCTGGCTGGTGAAGCTGGAGCAGGCGTTGGAAGCCGCATCGGCCAATCTCAGGCA
>NZ_CAWNQF010000084.1:0-32121 GCF_963876465.1 Xenorhabdus sp. KK7.4 | reverse complement strand
AGGATTGTTTAGGGATGAGGCAGGAAAAATCGAAAGATAAGGATTTATAATGAAAGCAACAAACCGCGTTATTTTCAACGCGGTTTGTCAGCAGTCTGAAAAGAGGTGGATTTTCCACCTCTTTTCAGATTACTGACAAAGTGCTGGTTTTTTATCCGGCACTTTGATTTAATCAAATTCCGTTCACCCGACGGAGCTTGCCGCCATGTTAAGAATACCCCCTCCCCAGACTTGCTTTTGTGTCGGTGACCAAATGCGCCTTACAATAGAACTATCTTTTGGTTCCTTTTCAGATATTTTATCTGCATCGCTTCGTGAAAGTATTTCTTCAATTGCTAAAATTCCTTTTTTCACTTCTCTGGAATCAAAAAGATTTTTAACAACTAAGAATCCATTTTCTTTATAAAATTCAATTTCTTTTTTGTTTAACATTAAACTATCCTCTTTTAAAAACGACCTTATAAATATCATATTAATACTAATCTTGATTTGTTTGATATAATTTATGGACAGACTGATGAGCGTGGCTAATCTTGTTTATATCAACAGATAACATCTTAATATTGATTGTATATCCATTATCTGGTTCAAATGTTAGCGAGTTCAATTTATAAATTCAACGCTAAATTTCTATTATTACGGTTCTGTTTATAATTTGTGTGAAATATAGCTCCATCGATCATTGGGAAATTATTGACAGCCATGAATTTATATTGTTTTGGAAATGGATAATGTTTTTGGTCATATCTTAAACATTATTATTGAAATTAGAGTTAATTGCATATATGACATTTGTCATAGCGATAATTTATTAATGGTTGTCATGTATGAGCATTGATATTAAATATATTATCTCCATTAAAACAAACCAGGATAAGCACCACCATCAATAAGAATATTTTGGCCTGTGATATAAGCTGCATAGGTACTACACAAAAAAGCACAATATGCACCAAATTCCTCTGGAGTACCAAATCTTCCGGCAGGGATGTTTTGACTACGTTGCATTGCAATATTTTCCGGTGAACTTCCACATCTTTTTGCTTTTTGTATGAATGTCTTTTTCAGACGATTAGTATTGAAAGCTCCGGGTAGTAAATTGTTTATAGTGACGTTATTACTCACTAGAGAGTGAGACTTTGCCATGCCGCAGATAAATCCAGTTAATCCTCCGCGAGCCCCATTTGATAATCCCAGTTCACTTTGAGGAGCTTTCACTGTTCCTGAAGTAATATTAATAATACGTCCGAAACGACGGTTAAGCATTTTATCAATAACTGCTTGAATCAGACTAATCGGTGTAAGCATATTGGTATTAATCGCTTGATACCATATGTCGCGGTTCCAGTCGGTATAATTACCTGTTGGAGGGCCACCTGCATTCGTGACAAGAATGTCCACAACAGGTGATGCATTCAGAACAGCATGCTGAGTTTCTGGTTCTGTTATATCACCTGATACCCATTTTATTATCACTGAGGGATTAATATTTTTCAGCTGCCGAGTTGCTATTTTCAGTTGTTCAGACCTTCGTGCATTAATGATGACATTCACATTTTCTCTAACCAATGCTTCTGCACAGGCAAATCCTAAACCTTCACTGGCTGCACATATAATAGCCCAGCGGCCTGCTATTCCAAGATTCATATTCTCACCTTCTCTCAATCAGTATAAAAGAGAATTTAATTTTGGTTGTACTACTATCAGCACTGATGTCCTGTTTTGGATGTTTTATATTGGGTAAAAGCAATTAAGATAAAACAAATTAGAGTTAGTGTGAAAAGTCCCCACATTAAACCGGCTGCAGTTGTTGTATGCCCACTGGAGAAAAACCATAATACAATGGCGGCTCCGGCCATTTTTAATGCACCCTGTAATGCACTGCCAGTTCCAGACAATTCAGGATGCCCATGTAAACTTATTCCAAGTAGTAGCGGGGAAGACAAGCCACACCCTAGTCCTACCGAAAAACTATAAATAGTGATAAATATAATTGACAGTACGTTAGTGAGATTAATTAAAACAAGAGCTATTGCTGTAAAAAAAAGCAATAATGGCAGAGAAATTTTAAGAATTTTTTCAGGTATAGAGTGTGACAGCCATTTATTCGTTATCCATGAACCCAGTACAATTCCTGCAGAATAAATCATAAACAGATATCCATTCTGTGACGAGGATAAATTAAACTGTGTCTGAAAAATAAAAGGGCTGGCAGTAAAATACCCGATGGTAATGGCAAACAAAACGGCAGACACAACACTATACACAATAAAATTAACGTCAGATAACAGAATCTTAAAACCAGTTATCCTGCCACTATTTGTTGATTTCATGGGAGATGTTTCCGGAAGCGTCATTTTTACAAAAAAAACACCTATTAGCATCATTATAGAGAGAATTATAAAATTAAATTTCCACGGAAAATATTCTGTAATATATCCACCAATAATAGGCGCAAAAGCAGGTGAAACTTGTGATGCCATCGAAAAAATAGCCAGTGATTTGGTTAATTCGGTTTTATCACTGAAAGTATCACTGAGTATAGCTCTGCTAATAACTGGACATCCACCGGCGCCAATACCGGTTATAAGTCGGAACATCGATAGAGTGTGAAATGATTCAGCTGTAGAAGTCAGGTAATTACCAACGGCAGAAAATAATAAAGAAAATACAATGATAGGAATTCGACCGTATTTATCTGAAAGTGGACCATAAAAAATCTGAGATATAGCAAAGCCAACTAGATAATAAACAACAAGACTTTGTGCTTGATTGTTAGTAATAGACAGTGCGATTTTTATTATAGGTAGTGCAGGATTATAGAGGTCTATAGAAAACAATCCTAATACCAGTATCACGCACGAATTAATAATGATTAATTTTGATTTCATACCTTTTAGCCTTCATAAGAGTGGAAGCACTTTTATGCGTTTGCTGTATTCTTCATTTGGTGTCGCGTGTTGACTATCACATTTTATTTCCAATAAAAATGGGCTATTTTGTTGCATAATTTCAGCAATAAATTCCAGTAATTGTTCGGGAGAATTCACACATAAACTGTTTAATCCTAATCCCTTAGCCAATTGACACCAATCATAATCAGGGATTTGTGTCAGATCAGCTCTGTTATCTTTATTATTAAAGTAGCTTGCTGCATAAGAGGTATTATTAAAGACCACAAAAAGTATATTACGCTGATATTTTGATGCAGTCGCTAACTCCATCCCCTGCATTAGCATACAACCATCGCCAGTGATAACCATGCATTTTCTGTCTGGAGCTGCAAAGCTAGCTCCTATACCCGCAGGTATACTCCAGCCCATAGGACCAAGAGTAGTTGCTGATATATATTCTTCCGGTCTGCGAGCGATCCAATAATGGCCAAAGAATGATCTATGTGCGCCAGAATCAACACTGACTATCCCATTTAGCGGGAAATATTTTTGAAGAATACTGATATAGGACGCAGGATGTCTGGTTTTATCACCAGTGATGCTAAAGTCAATCGGGAGGCATTTCGGAACTGTACTAAGATTTTGTTGTATCCATTTTTCACGAATTAAACTGCCTTCAATAAGAATATTATGGTAATGAGTATCAACGGCTTCTAAAAATGCACTGCTGTTTGCAACAATCCCGCAAGTGATATCCAGATATTTACCAAGATATTCTGGATTAGTATCAACTTGGATCGTGCCACCAGAATTTTTCAATTCGGCAGACCACAGCATAGTACTCCACTGGGTAGTATCCATTCCCAGCAAAATTATGCCTTCCAACTTAGGATCCTTGAATGCTTCAATAGCTCGGGGATTACCTGAATAGCCGTAAATACCGAGTGACAGAGGATGGTCTTCTGGAAAAAGTCCTTTACCACTTAGAGTAGTTGCTACCGGAAAATGGTATTTTTCTGCAAATGCTAACAAGGTATCAGCTGTTTCAGGAGTTTTACTCCGAAGTCCTGCAAGGATGATACAGTTACGAGCTTTACTAATGAACGTCTTAAATTCGTGTGAACGGATTTTTTTGATATCTACCGGACGATTCTTCCAAGAATCAGTAATACTTATACTGATGTCGGGACGATTTTCATCATGTCCGTTTAAAACTTCTTTACTTACTCCCAGATAAACAGGACCTCTTTCAGTGCCTTTCATTGCTCGAAGTGATTCTCTCAGAAAACGACTGAGTGGCTGACCAGCCTTCACATCAAACGCTGCACGAGTAACAGGAGAGAAAATTTCTCTCTGATTAATTCCGGATAGCGTGCTGTCCTGCAAAACATTATGCATTTCCATTGCTGAAGAAATTTGCCCTGTCAGGAGTAAAACAGGGAAATTATCAGTGTAGGCAGAAGCTATGCCTGTCAGAGTATTTGTAACACCAGGACCACCAATTACCAGACAAATACCAAAAGTGTCAGAAACACGAGCATACCCCTCGGCCATATAAGCAGCACCCGTTTCGCAGGCTGTTACTATAGGAACAGGAAAAATATCCAATACTGAATCGTCATCTTTTGGATAGCATTTCATAAATGTATTAATGAGTTTTCCTGGCACCATGAAGAGATGAAAGGCATTCAACTGGCGCAACTGCCTGAGTATATAAGATGCTCCATTCTCTTTATTTACATTGTTTGAATGTGACATCTCTCATAATCCTATGAATTGTATATTTTGTTGTTTCATCATTCTTAATGAATCCTGATGAAATGAATCCGGATATTGGACATTGGGCATATCTGCAAAATAAGGTTTTGGGCTTTTCGGTAAATAATCTGAAACATGCATACTGCGTTGTGCACGATCCCGAAGATATTGTAGATATGATTCGTTATGCTGCCCTGACGCAGACACAGTCCATTGTAAAGCCAGTTTTGTGTTATCTGGTGTTTTATCCGGGTAAGTGCTTCTGTGAGTTATTCTGTTATCCCATAAGATAAGATCACCAGCCTTGCTCATGATAACTTTCTCGTATATCTGTGGCGTATTCAGCATGTTTTTCACAGTTGCTTGATCCAGCCGATGAGAGAAAGGAATTAATGTTATCCCTCCACCATGTTCAAGGTCATTATCCTGCAAATAGATAGCACATTGCATAAACTGCAATTGAGTTTTAGGATTTATTACTTCATCAGGTAGAAAGTATGCATCATTATGCCAGGGAATGTAGATACTTTCTCGGATAGTAAAATTAGGAAATAAAGAAAAATCGCGACCAAAAATATCTTTGATAGCTGTAACTATTTTATTTTTTAAAATAGCATGAAAAATATCAGTGTTTTTAAGTATATCTGTTGGAAGCAGTGTTGATAAATCGTTTTTTTCTGTTATATATTTATAATACTCTCTGATGATGTTAATTTCTCTTTTATCTATTGCTTCTGGAATTACAATATAGCCTTGTTCATTCATCTGCGTGATGATGTTCATATCAATGCCTTTATGATTAATAATGAGAACCACAATGAAATTTAAATACATTACTCAACTTTTTCATAATTATGAATAACTTCTTGGAATGTTATTCCCAATTGTTCAAATTCTTTAAAAAAGTTGGGGAATGAACAATGAACATCTTCATATCCATCAAGATAATTGGGTTTTTGACAACGTAATGATGCCACAAATAAAGACATGAAGATGCGATGATCACCCCAACTGGAAAGTATACAATTTCCAGAATAGGATGGGGCACCATATATTTCAAATCCATCATACACTCCATTGATAAATAGAGGTTGAATATTGACATTTAGTTTTTTTAATTCGTTTACCATAGCTTTTATTCTAGGTGATTTATGGAGACGAGTAATAGATCCTCCAATAACCCTGAAGCAACCATGCACATAAATGCCTAATGCAGCTAGAGTAGGGACGATGTTTGGGCAGTTACTAACATTAAATTCATAATTTCCAGTTAGTTGTGTTTTTTTATTAATCAAGCGAATTTCATTTCGTTGGTCATTCCGAATAATTTCTAATCCCATTTTTTCAACAAATGTTAGGATGGCCTGCTCACCTTGTAAACTTTTACTATTAATATTTTTTAGTGTTAGATCGCACGGAAACAAAGTTGCTGCAGCAACAAGGTAAGAACATGAAGTGTAGTCACCTGTTATAGTATATTCAGCTGAATTATACTGTCCAGGAAATACAGTAATCTGGGAGAAGCTTTCATTGTGTTGAAATTTGATACCAGATATTGCCAGAACTTCCAATGTTTGTTGAATGTATGATAACGATAGAATTTCTCCTTTAATTTTAATTGTGGTGGCTTTATGAGCAAGTGGAGCTGCAAATAAAATTGCCGTGATAAACTGAGAGCTGATATTTCCCTCGATTTCGCATTCACCACCAGAATACCCTCCCCAATTGACGAAAGGGGCTTTTCCGTTCATATGAATACTGGAAACGTTTCCACCCAGCTCAATAAGGGCGTCAAGTAAAGGTTCCATGACACGGGTTCTGAGAATAGTATCACCTGAAATTACAGCTGGAGTTGTACTGTGACAGGTTAGAGCCGTCATTACACGGAAAACTAATCCTGAACCGAGTGCTTCAATAACTTTTTTCTTAGGATTAATTTTCCCATCAGTACCATAAATAATTAGCCGTCCTGGCTCCTCAATAATTTTGGCTCCAATACTACGACATGCTTCTTTCATTGTATTGGTTTCCAGACAACGTAAATCATTATTTATAATTGATTTACCATTAGCTAAGCTGGCAGCCAGAATGGCTCTTTGGGTTTCTGGTTTTGATGATGGTATATAGGCTGAATGACTAATATAGTTGGATGGATTAACAACTAGATACTTTTCGGACGACATAATTTTTCCTTTCATAGCGATATTGCAGAAAAGTGAAATATTTTTCAGCGTTAGTAACTAACTCGCAATTTTCTGGTTGCTTATTATTTCCATAGAACATAGAAAACTATCGATTTATGAAAATAAATTAGCTATAAAATTTCATAGGATGAATTTTTCATTAAAAAACAATACGATAATTTTTACCTACCTGATGTTTTTTTAGTATAAATGACGACCTATGAATAGATGATTTTGATAAAATCTAATTTGCATACTTCACTTATCATATAAACCAGAAGATTCTATCTTATACATATTCAATAATACGTATACAGTATTATTGATATTTTAAAAATGAAAATTTCTTTTATTTATCAAAAAATAAGAAAATTGTTATTACTTGGTTAAGTTATAATGGAATTAAAAATAACGCATTAAAATATAAATACTTTGATTCGCTTGTTAAGTGCAATGCCATAATGAACTAAGTAAATGAGTGATTCATATTGGCAATGAAAAAATTGTCTCTATCCAGTAGGGTAAATTTTTACACCATTGCTATTTTAAGGCTGTTTTTCCGTTTTTATGTTCATGGTTTAAAATGAATTTTCATATGACATCAAACAATTCTATAAATCACTCGACATAAAAATATATTCAAGTGTGTTATGGTTTATTATCTGTATAATTACAATCTATACAGTGTTTCTATATATATATTGGAATAAATACACTTCTAATTTTCCATTAATAAAGAGATAATATACATCGCAAAAAATTTAGGATACTTCTATGAATTATACCAATAATTCCATTTTAAATTAACCTGGGTTAATAAAGCGATCATTGAGAGTACTTCTTTAATCTCTGGTGTCAACAATTGACAGTTCCAGTGTTATTTGGCAGGGTTAGTTATCGGCCTGATCTTTCTATTGATACAGGCCAAACCAGAAAATAAAAGTCTCCTGACGTTTTATCACATGATTTTTTCATCCTGAAGATAGCTCATATTCATAAACACATCACATAAGCTCACATTTTTAGGCACAATGATACTGATATCATATTTTTTTGAACTGAAAAGAAAGGAAAAAAGATCCCGGCCATTTTCCAGTTTTCTTGTCTTATCGAGCGAGTCAAAATAGCGGTAGATCTCTGAGACGACTTTTTTATGTATTTCACTTTTAACTAAATCATCTCTCTGATAGGGGCTTTCATAGCTCCCACAGTACAGTTCACGAAGATAACGAATATCGTCCTCTTCGTCTTTATTCGTGGGAGACCTGATTAAGGCCATGATTTCATCCGTGCGATCTTTCTTGACGCCAGTAAAAAAATCCTGAATACATTGCTGTAACTGAGGTGTGCATTCTCCCTGTGATTTCGGTCGTTTTACTTCTTCAAACGTGGATTGTTCCGCCGACATTTTTAGCATATCCGTCATGATATTTTTAAACTCTTTCGGGCATTGGGTCTGTTTCACTTCCGCATAAACACAACGGCCATAATAACCGGAATTGTAGGTGTAATTGTATTTTCTGATGGTCAGAACATAGGTTCCCGGCAGAGGTTCATACCCGCTGATTTCAGAGGATTCATAGGCGAATTTGAAGTAGATTCCGTTTTTTTTATTATAACCGATTAGGTTTCCTGCCTCCGAAAAATCGGTGACAGTGCATCCATGATCGCAATAGAAGGGGATCTCACCATTAATGAAAAGAAACCAGCCTTCCGGAAAAGTGATTGCGTTTTGTATTGGATTTATCATGTATTGTCGTCCTTTTCAAAATTTATGATGGTGGTGTTGGATATAATCTATAGTCAAAAAATAACGCTAGCAATCATGCTAGCGTTATTAAAACTACCACAAAAATATATTTATGAATGAGTTACTTTTATAGTTCATTTTTAACCCACTCCATGAGTTCTTTTTTGATCAAAGATTCATTTAATGATTTGTTCCAATTTAATATTTCCATCTCATCATAGCCATCGCTCAATAAATTAATCACCCTTAAATAATCCTATATATTTCATATCATTGTATTGTTCTTTATATGGGGGATTTATGTGTAGTTCTGAATCTTGATACCAAAATATGGCATTTGCTTCTTTTATTCCTAACTTCTCACATATGTCTTTTATTGATTGAAATTCATCTTGATCAACAGCAGCATCAACTAAAATTTCATCTATAGAAACACTTTCATCGTAGCGTGGAATTATTCCTATAAAATCATCTTCATACCATTGAAGACCAACGTCCTTACAAAACTGACAAAGTTTATAATTAGGATCATCAAAATTACCTTCAACAGAATAATCCAACTCAAAATATTTTATATATTCGTCTTCAGAGGAAAAATTATTTCCAATCCATAAATGCACTCTATTCTCAGTTGTCATTTTCCACATTTACCACTATATATCATGTTATTATGATGATGCCTGACCATAATCTTCTTGGCGTAAAATAGAGTAATTAGTTACAAAAATAGAGGCTAAATAATATCAACTCAGCCTCTATAATTAATTTAAATTATATTATTTTCATACCAAATATCTGGAAGTTGGTAATTGAAAACACCGACAAACTTTAACCCACAAAAATCTTTATTTTTTTCTTCAAATTCAAATGACTCATCTAGTATTGATACATAACAGTTAGCATTGGTAATATTTAATTCGTTGCATTTTACCAATAGCTCATTTTCATATGACTCACTGAAAGGAATTTCATCAATTATTTCTTTTATATTTATAGGATTATCAACAAAATAGGTGGAGAAGGTATCAACATCATATTCTTGTCCTATATCTTGGCAAAAACCGCATTCCTCACCAAACTCATCTTGATTTATATAGTCATCAAATCTGTTATCAACTGTACCAATCCATATACTTATAGGATATGTGGTTTTTTGACTCATTATTAATACTCCTAACATTTTATAGCACTAAAATTTATTTGGCTCATAAGACGCGCACCATCTTTTACATACTGCTTCGCAAATGATTGAATCACCTTTACTGCTTCGCTTTTTGTTTTGGCGTTCTCTAATTGTGCAAATAAAATTTTATGACCATTAGAACTCGCCCTACCTGATTGCCCAGCAGGTAATTTAGCACCGGTGGAATGTGGCCCTTCTAAAAAGACACCGGGCTTTTTAGGATCTGGAACACCTTGGAACCATACATCTGAACGTGGAGACGAAAGCTCCAATAACTCACTATATTTAAAGCCTAATTCTTTAGACTTAGCTGCCATTGATACTGGGAACCATTCATGAGCGCCTCCGCCATTACGTAATGCATCTGTTATCCCTGGTTTAACAGCTTTATTAGACATTGCTGCAGTAACATCGCCTACTGATGCTTTATCAAACCATTCTCCAAAGCTAATTTTTTGCTGATTCCAAGGATAATCACTTGCCGCTAGCCCAAATGGATCAATTTGAGTACATGGATTAGAGCCATATATATAAATGTTTTCTCCACCCCGTATTCCCAACGGATCGGGGGTTAAATAACACCCAGCCACAGGCAAATAATACCGGAATCGATTGTAGACCAGCCCGCTCTCCTCGTCGAGAAATTGACCTGCAAATTTTAACCCCGGATTAAGTTCCACATTTTCACCGGCCGCCCCTAGTTGTAGTCCGTACAGGCTTTGCAGCGGTTGCCGCCAGACCCGATGCCCGGCTTCATCAAACAGCGCCAGCGGTTCCCCGGTCGGGGCGCACACCGCATACTGGGTCTGGATTTTTCCGCCCAGCAGTTCAGTACGGTCTTCCGGGTTCAGAGTAAAGAACTGCACCTGTTGTGCCAGCAACTGCCAGCCATCAAACACCAGATGCCGGATACAGTGCAGCCGGTTGTGGCGGTACTCCCTAATCTCCGCCGGGACATCCCCATCCCACAGGTATGTGGTGCGCTCGCCCGAGCGTTCACACGCTTTCTCGGTGCGCCGTCCGAAGGCATCGTAGCGATAGTCCCATTGCTGGCCACCCGGCGTCTGTACTCCGATAAGCTGATTCTGGCTGTTCCAGCGGAACTTGGTGAGGTGAGCACGGTGGCCTTCCTGCCAGAGCTGCATGGCGGTCATGCGACCGGCATCGTCATATTCAAATAAATGCTGACCGAGCTGTCGTAACCGATGTCCTTTCTGGTAAAGCCGTTCACTGTCAATTTGATGCAAACCGTCAAAACGACGTGCCGGGTAACCGGAGACATCATACTGATAATGTTCCTGCAAGCGGTCCCGGTCGCTGATCGAAGTCACCTGCCCGTTGCCGTTGACAACATAACGTAACCACTGTCGCTCATCGTTTGCAGCCACCAGATTCAGTGCCGCGTCGTAGCGATATTCCTTGTCCAGTCCCGCCAGTGTCGGTTGCGGAATGTCAGCGACTTCATGGGCTTCAAAAAATTCGGTATTCCGCCCGGCACGCTGTGCGGTTAACTGCCCCATTAGGGAATGTTCCTGACGCAGGATGAAACCTTTATCTGACTGACGGTGCCATTCACGCCCATCGTCATCCCGTTCAAGGCTAAGAGTGTGTTCACTGCTGAAACTTACTCGTCGCAGTTCACCGACGTTATTGACTTCGGCTTTTGCCTGCCAGCCCTGATTATCTGTGGTAAGCAGTGTTCTTTCGACGGTAGTGCTGCCCGGGTAATCTCGCTGGATGCCGCCGTGTACCTGCGTTTCTCTCACGATGCGATCTTTATCATCGTATTCGAACATCAGCGGTGTACTGTCGGACAAAATAACTTCTAGCAAACGCCCCAGAATATCGTAAGCGTAAGTGGTACTGCCTTCCGGTGTGTGCATCGTGGCCACCCGCCCGGCGGCATCATAGTCATAGCGGGTGACGTTATTCAATGCATCCCGTTTTTCCGTACAGTTGCCATTACCGTCATAGGTATAATGCCACTGCGTGCCGGCGTAATCAGTCTCCGTTGTCACTCGTCCGTCGGCATCCAGCTGATAACAGTAGCTTTCCCCTTGCGGATTAATCACTTCAACGAGTTGCAGGCTGTCCGGATCATAACGGTACTGCCAGCGGTGACCTTCTCCGTCGACACGCCCGACAGGCAGGTCAAACGGGCCGTATTCAATCTGCCATTCCACGCTCCGGGCATCTGTCCACCGGGTCAGGTTACCATGGCGGTCATGGCGGAAGCGCTCCAGACTGTTGTTGGGACGGTCACTTAAGGCAACACGGTGATGGCGGTCATATTGCCACAACCATAAGGCTCCGCCGCCTGATGACAGTCGCTGCAACCGGTCATGGCTGTCGTAACTGAGCCGCAAACTGCGGTTTTCCTCATCAAACAGCCGGGTCAGCCGCTGATGGTCATCGTATTCCCAGTTTCGCTGGTTGCCTTCGTCATCTTCTGCCTTCGTCACCAACCCGAAGGCATTGCGGGTTAGCGTAGTTTTGCTGCCGTCCGGAGCAATAAAGCATTCGGCCTGACCCTTATCATTGTATTGCTGCCACCAGACACGACCGAGGGGATCGGTCATGCTGATAAGGCGGTCAGCCTCATCGTAGTGATATTTCCAGGTTGCACCGGTGGCATCAGTAAAGGCTGTCACCAGCCCGGTATCCACCAGATAATCTAACGTCAGGATTTGCCCTTCCGGCAAAATCTGCTGGCGCAGGTTGCCCCATTCATCATATTTATAACGTGTGACATGACCGCATGGGGTTTCGACCTGAGTGACCTGCTGTCCGGCATTATAATGCCAGGTGGTGGTATGGCCCTGTGGTGTGGTGGAACGGGTAATACCGGCTTCATAGTCCAGCCGGACGGGGTAATAGCCTCCGCTACCGACACTTTCAATGCAGCGTCCCTGGGCATCATACACATAATCCACGGCCGTCTGGTCACCGTCTGACCAGCGGCTAATCAGTCCCTGACCATTGTATTCATAGAACAGGTGAAATTGCTGGGTACTGTCCGCTTCTGCCAGCCAGCCATTGTCGTGATAGTCATAGCGCACCAACACGTCACTGAGACCACTGTCGCTGCGGCGGATATCAGCCAGCAGGCCATCCTCGCGGTACAGCAATACCAGCGCCGGGCCGTCACTGTGGGTGACCCGATGCAGCTGGCCTTGCGCATTGTAATGAAACCCGATGGTATTGTCGTTGCAGTCACGCAGGGCAGACAGTTGCCAGCGCTGTGTACCGGTCGTCACTGAGAGTTCCGGCTGGGTGAAGTATTTTCTGACCGGCTGATTGCGTTCTGTCAGCACGAAGCCCTGTTTTTGCCGGCTCAGCGTAAATTCCGGGTACTCAGGATTGATACTGTGGTCAACGCTTTGGGGCAGGGCGAAGTGCAGGGAGGCCCCTTCCAGTGTCAGGATTTCTACCCGGTCGCCGGTCACGATAACGGCTTCGGAGAAGTTATCCAGCCAGTTTTCGCCAAGCAGGCCTCGGCTTCCCGGTGACCAGCTGCGGGTAAAGGTCAGGGGTATCGTCTGGCCCAGTTCAAATTCGGTGCGCTGGTCAAACAGGTTGCCGGTGGTCACGTCTATCGGGTCACCTGTGAAGAATTTTTTGGTGGCCTGAGTGAAACGTTTCACCCCTTTATTGGCTTTAAACGCGGCTTTGGCACAAATCAGCCTGCCCTTTAGGGCATGGCCGGCTTTTTTGGCCCCCAGCTTTGCGCCGGCCAGCAGCGCCTGCCGTCCGGTTTTGGTCAGCAGTTTGCCGACCCCTTTGAGCAGCCCGCGTGTCGGGGGCACCAGAAATTCCACCGCCACCAGTAATGCCCGCTGCCAGCCGGAGAACTCTTCTTCAACCTTGAGGTAAGTCCCCTGACCGGAGCCGATAAAGACTTTGCCCGCGCCTCCTTTGATGGCCGCCCCACAGACCAGCTTGTCGCCGACCCGCGCCGCCGGCTGACCATTGATAAACACGGATTCACTGCCCTGTGCTATCAGGGGCGGTGCCGGGTGTTTGCTGCATGCCGCCATATCGATGGTGGCCCGCGCTGCGGGTTTGCCTTCAATGAGGACGTTACCGGAACCACTGCTCAATACCCCGTCCGGTGGGCCGAAGCTGTCGATAAAGTCCGTGACGGCCGAGCTGGCGGCCGCAATGGCATCGCTGGCCAGATAGGTTAATCCGCTGCCGGCGGCGGCCACAATCAGCGTTGCCCCTAACCCGCCGGTGCCGGCAACCAGTAACCCCACGGCCCCGAAAATCGCGGCACCAATCAGGGCACCGGCTACCGCCCCCATCAGGGCACCAAAGAAGCTCTTATGCTGGATGGGGTCGCCCTGACGTGCGGCGGCCGGCCCTCTGGCCCCACCACCGGGTGGCAGGGGCGGCCGGGCATGGGTCGCCCCGACCCGGGCAATCCGGGTAATAATTTCATCACCTAATCCCATATTGGTCTCTCCTTATGCCGCCTGAAAACTGCTCACCACCACCAGTAAAGCTTCCCGCTGCCCGTTGTTCATCGGTTGTGGCGAGGTCAGATTAAACGCCAGCAACTGACTGCCCCGGATTTGCAGCACCACGGTCTGGTGCATTTCCCCTTCCGGGCTTTGCCATTGGTAATCCAGCCGCCACGCCGTGTCACCGCTGAGTTCCATTTGCAGTCGCTGATGCTCCTGATACCCCGGCAGGTGGGTGACAAACTGGGCCAGTGTCTGTTCATAATACGCATCGCTGTCCGTGCCTGCCGGCACCGGAGTGCGGTTAATCACCAGATTGACGCCGCTGTCATCTGGCAGCACAAACACGTGCATCGATTCATCACGCCAGCCGGCAGGCAGGGTCAGGGTACCTTCGTTCATCTGGTAGGGTTGTGTGCTCATAATTTTCCTTTTCACTCTTTTTACGTCATTGATATTCAGCCCGCCGTAAAAATACGGCTGAGCGGGTGTCAGTCTTATTGTTGGCCTGCCCGGACTCAGTTCAGGGTGATAACCTCTTGTCCGTTCACAATGACGGTCTTACCGGTAATATGGATATTGCCGTCGGCATCAATCGCGATACTCCCTTTGGTGTTGCCGAGGGTGATACCGCTTTCGGTAGACTGAATAGTAATTTGTCCTTTGACGCTGAGGACGCTGGTTTTTTCTACGGTGACCTGCCGTGTCCCTATGCTGCTCACTTCCATGCCGACCACTTCTTTATGCCGGTCAGCCCGTACGCTGATAGCCTGATTGTGACCGACACTTTCGGTATGGTCGTGCATTACGCGGGTACTGCGGTCATTCAGGACGGTGGTATCCATGTCTTTCTGCGCGTGCAGTGACAGTTTCTCACTGCCTTTGGCATCCTCGAACAGCAGTTCGTTATAGCCCTCACCTTTGTGGGTCTTGGAACGAAAGGCCATCTGGGTTTTGCTGCCCGGCAGCCCGCCCGGCGGGATATTGTTGGCATGGTAGGTGCGACCGGTGACGATGGGCTGATCCGGGTCGCCATGCAGAAAATCCACCACGACTTCCTGCCCGATACGCGGGATAGCGAGCATCCCCCAGCCCTGACCGGCCCACGGCTGGGTGACCCGTATCCAGCAGGAACTCTGGTCATCGCTCTTGCCGTAGCGATCCCACGGGAACTGGAGGCGGATACGCCCATACTGGTCACAGAAGATTTCTTCTCCCGCAGGTCCCACGACGTTGGCAATTTGTGGGCCGTCAATCACCGGTTTCGGCAACGGTGCCGGACGCCAGTGCTGGTTATGGCGGATAAAGTGAAACTGACTGTTCAGGGTATCCTCATACCCCTGATTGTGTTGTTTGCGGCCTATGAATTTAAGACCATCTTTACGCTGACGTTTGTGATTTTCGCACTGAATTTCCTGACGTTTTGGTGGGAGCTGGCACGTTGGCTGGACAGCCATTTACTGGAAGCGCTGTACGGCTCAGACACCCATAGTCTGTTTAACTTGGCCGGCATTCAGAACACCTAGGATGATTTAATCATGGGGCTGGTGATGGGCACACTGTTTATTGTGCTGCCGATGGTCTGGCTGGGCGCATTAGCGTGGGCCGGTGTACGTATGGGCGATATGGCAGGCATGATGAGCCAGGGCGTGGGGCAGGTCAGGCAATCAGCGGGCATGTTCGGACAGCTGGTGATGCAGAAGATGATGTCCAAAGGCAAGTAATCAGATGCTCTTTTTAAAACTTAAGGGGCAGGATGTTGCGCCTTAAGTTGAATCTTAATTTTCTATTTTCCTTTTTTTAATCTATTGATAATTGTTTCGATACTTAAAATAAGTCATTACACAAATTTAGAAACAGGGCTCATTGTGTGTCTCTTTTTATATTTTCCCTCAATAGAGAATGGCACGGTTTTCTGCCTAAAATAGACGAAATTTTTTAATATTTTGTATATGAATGAGTGTCTATTTATAAAAACTCATTTCGTTTAAATTCTATTTAGGTCACGATGATTTAATATTTCCATTATTATTCATAACATTAACCCTTTAAATTTTCTTTAATCTTTATTTTGGTTTTATTGCGCCAGAAATAACCTATTTTTTACATGATGATTAGATTGAAACATCAATAATCTGAGACATACTTTTCCCTTCACCGAAGGTTTTCGCATTGTGGTTTAAAGATAATGTTCCCGTCTTTTTCATTTGAGAAAAAATATGACAAAAACTTTTTTCAGCCGGAAAAAAATAGCCACCGGGCTGACCGGATGGGGGATATTTACTCTACTGCCTGTGTATGCAGATGAACCCTTAATTCACCAACAACAGCAACAGCAGGCGCAGGCGCAACGGCTGGAAGCCAAGCCGCCCCGGGTCAGTCTGTCAGATGATGCCGAAGCGGTGTCGTCGTCTCATTTGACTTTTCCTAAAGAGTCACCCTGTTTTGATATCCGCCAGGTGACGTTATCGGGCCGTGAGGCCTTGCCTCACTGGGTTCCCTTGCAGCGTCTGGCTGATCAAGCCGTTGGACAGTGCCTGGGGGCGCAGGGCATTGGACTGCTGATGAGTAACATGCAGAATCGGCTGATTTCACACGGCTGGGTGACAACACGGATATTGGTTCCGGAGCAGGATCTCAGTCAGGGTGATCTAAAACTGAATGTGGTACCGGGAAAAATCCGGCAGATCCGTTATGCGGATGGGGCGGATAAATACGCCTCTCTGTTTACGGCGATACCTGCCGGGGCAGGAGAATTGTTGGATTTACGGGCGATTGAACAAGGGATGGAAGCCCTCCAGAGTGCACAGAATACTCAGGCATCCATGGAACTGGTGCCGGGGGACGAGCCCGGCGAAACAGATATCGTTGTCCAGCGTCAGCAGTCCCGCTTCTGGCATATGGGGGCCTGGCTGGATAACAGTGGCACAAAAGCCACCGGGCGGGAGCAGGGAGGGATGATGTTCGCCCTCGATAATCCGACCTCACTGAGTGACCTGCTTTATGTGGCGGTGACAAAGGATTTATCCTTTACCGGCCGCAAACATTCGGCCAATTACACCGCGCATTATTCCGTACCTTTTGGCTATTGGCAGTTTGCTGTTACCGGCAGCAAATACACGTATGCACAAACGGTCCCTCTCCTGACTGAGGATGCAAAATACCGTGGCCGGAGTCAAAGTCTCAATGCCCAACTTAGCCGGGTGTTACACCGCAATACGCATTCTAAGACGACGTTAACGTATGGCGTGAATGTCCGCCAAACCCGGAACTTCATCAAGCAAACCGAAGTTGAGGGCCAAAAGCGCCGAACCAGTAACTGGAGCCTGAGACTGGATCACCGCCATTATATCGGGGATGCGGTACTGGATGCCGGCATACGTTACCAGCAAGGTACCCGTTGGTTCGGAGCCCTGTCTGCATCGGAAGAAACCCGTTATTCACCGGACAGTGAAAATTATGCTACGGCCAAACCGCGGCTCACTCAGCTTTCCGCCTCGCTCAATACCCCTTTTACGCTGGACAGCCAGTCTTTTCAGCACCGCATTGAATACCAACAACAATGGAGCTACAAGCCATTGACACCTCAGGATCGGTTCAGCATCGGTAATCGTTGGACGGTACGCGGTTTTGACGGTGAACATTCGCTGAGTGCTGATGAAGGCTGGACGGTGCGCAACACCTTCTCATGGCAGACCCCACTGTCGGAACAACAGCTTTATCTGGGCGCCGATTATGGTCGTGTAAGCGGCAATAACACGGCCTTTGAAATTGGCCGCACACTGTCTGGCGGTCTATTGGGAATGAAAGGCCCGATCCGCTCAGCCAATTTAGTCTACGATGTGTCTGTCGGAACGCCTTTTTCCAAACCGGACGGGTTTAAAACTGACCCAACGTATGTGGCGTTTAGCCTGAACTGGCAGTACTGAGGACAAATACCGATGTTAAGTGGTGTTGAGGCTGCTCTCTGCATGAGTGCTGAGAGCGGCGTGTTGCCTTAGTGCCACTTATTGAAACGCACGATTGTTTCCTGTTCCTATTTCTGCGCACGATACCATACGGGTGACGTGCGGGACCAAACAGTGATTGAATTCAGGGGGGAATGAAGCGCACTCATGGCAAGCTACTCATCCCCGGTGACACTACTGAAATGAGGTTCGCACGATGAATAAGCTGCGTTATCGCGTGATTTTCAGCAAGACCCGTCAAATGCTGATAGTGGTTTCAGAACTGGCGAAAAGCCATACCATGGAGTCGACACACCGTGACATCCCCGTCAACGCGGTGTCATCCCGCTACGTTTCGTTGCGGCCATTAATTCTGGGCGTTTCATTGGCGTTGGGGTTGGTCAGTCAGCCTGTCGGCGCCACGATTATGGCGGATAACCAAGCCCCCGGCAAAGAACAACCGACAGTTATCGCCACCGCCAACGGTATCCCGCAGGTCAACATTCAGACTCCGAATAATGATGGGGTATCCCGTAACCAGTATCGGCAGTTTGATGTGGAGCAAAAAGGGGCCATCCTCAATAACAGTACCGCGAATACCAAAACGGCGCTGGCCGGTCATATCACCGGTAACCCATGGTTGGCCAAAGGGGAAGCCAAAATTATCCTCAATGAAGTCAATAGTCGTGATCCCAGTAAGCTGAATGGTTTCATCGAAGTTGCCGGTCAACGGGCAGAAGTGATTGTGGCGAACCCAGCCGGGATCACCTGTCAAGGCTGTGGTTTTATTAATGCGAATAAGACCACGCTGGCTGCGGGACAGGCCGTGCTGGAAAATGGTCGCCTGAAAGGATTCGACGTGAAAAACGGTCAGATTGCGGTTGAGGGGAAGGGATTGAATGATGAAAAAAGTGATCATACCCGTCTGATTGCCCGGGCTGTGAAAATAAATGCCAAACTGCACGCACAGAATTTAACCGTTACCACCGGTCAGAACCGGACAGATACACAAGGTAATGTGCTGCAAACCGCCGTCAGTGACGGAAACGGCAAGCCCGAATTCAGCCTGGATGTGGCTGCCATTGGCGGTATGTATGCCAACAAAATAAAACTGGTGGGCACGGAAAAAGGGGTCGGTGTGCGTAATGCGGGGCATTTAGGGGCACAGGCCGGGGATGTGGTGCTCAACAGCAACGGGAAACTGATCAATAGCGGCTCAATCACCGCGTCCGGGAATATCACCAGTCAAAATAAGGGGAGTCTGGTGAATCAGGGCGAGATGGCTGCGGGTGTTGATAAGAACGGTAAACTGACCCAGCCCGGTCGTCTGACGATTGACAGTCGGGGTCAGCTGACTAACGGGGGAACTCTGGCTGCGTCTGAAAACATCACCCTGAAAAATGAGGGCAACTGGTTAAATCAGGGGCAAGTACAGGCCCATGAGTTGGTCGTCCGCAGTGAGGGACATCTCACCAACAGTGGCAAGCTGACGGCTTCAAAGGATATCAAGATTGATAATCAGGGGGATCTGGCCAATCAGGGTGAAATGACGGCTAACCGGGATATCACCCTGACCGTGCGCGATCAGTTAGCTAATCAGGGCAAAATTCGGGCGGGGCGTCATCTGACCAGTCAGAGCACTGCCATACAGAATCAGGCCGATGGTCAGCTGGCTGCCGGTGTAGATCGTGACGGTAACGTGACGCAACCCGGCACGCTGACCCTTAAAGCCAGAAAAACCGCACAATTGAAGGGGCAGATTGCAGCGCACGATAATGTCTCTGTCGAAGCTCAGGATCTCTCACTGGAGAAAAGCCAGACATCAGCCCGCAACCTGACACTGACATCAGACACGCAACTGAATTTACAGGATGCCAAAGTCCATGCCCGTCAAAATCTCACGCTCAACGCACCTGAGCACATTGATAACCAGCGCGGAGATCTGAGTGCGGAGCTCCTGACGTTAACCAGCCGAAAATTGAACAATCGTCAGGGCAAAATCACCCAAACCGGACCAGAAGCACTGGTGCTGAATCATCAGGACGGCATTGACAATCAGAACGGTCTATTGGAGACCGATGAAGCGCTGGTGATTCGAACAGGTAGTCACTGGAATAACCGTGGCGGCACGGCAAAAGGCGGCAAGCAGGTCAACGTCTCTGTGCAGAGTATCGACAATACGAAGGGCCAACTACGCTCCGGGGGTGACCTGATACTTGATAGTACCGGGAATGTCATTAATCAGGCAGGCATCCTGGCGGCACAACACAACCTGCACTGGCAGGGGGGTGTTAACAGCCTGCTGAACAATGACGCGGGCACGTTATTGAGTGACGGCGCCATGTCATTGAAAGGTAAGACGCTGCTCAACCGCCAGCAGGGTACAATCCTGAGCAAGCAAAAGCTGACCCTGACCACCGCCGAGAGCATCGATAATCAGTCGGGGGGGATGAGTGGCAAACAGCTGCAACTGACAACCCGGCGCCTGAACAATACGCGGGGTAAGTTGCTTAGCCAGGGGCGTTTGCAGATAGAGGCGGGTCAGGCCATCGACAGTGAGAGTGGGCTGTTGGAAGCTGACGAGGAGCTGGTGATCCACACGGACGGTCATTGGGATAATCGCGGTGGTCGAGCAAGAGGAGACAAACAGGTCATCGTCTCTGCGCAGAGTATCGACAACACGAAGGGCCAACTACGCTCCGGGGGCGACCTGACGCTCGACAGTACCAGAGATGTGATTAATCAGGCGGGTATCTTGGCGGCACAACACAACCTGCGCTGGCAGGGCGGGGAAAATGGCCTGCTGAACAATGATGCGGGTACGCTACTGAGTGACGGCGCCCTGTTATTACAGGGTAAGAATCTGCTCAACCGCCAACAGGGGCTTATCCGGAGTCAGCAGGCACTGGATCTGTCCATCGCCGGCAGTGTGGATAACCAGTCTGGGGAGGTGGGTGGCAAACAGCTGCAACTGACAACCCGGCGCCTGAACAATACGCGGGGTAAATTGTTTAGTCAGGGGCGTTTGCAGATAGATGCGGATCAGGCCATCGACAATGAGGATGGTCGGTTTGAAGCCGAAGAAACACTGGCAATCCATACGGACGGCCACTGGAATAACCGCGGCGGCACGGCACAAGGGGGCAATCAGGTGACTGTCTCCGTGCAGAACATCGACAACCGCGACGGTAAACTGTACTCCGGGGGCGATCTGATACTTGATAGTACCGGGGATGTGATTAATCAGGCAGGCATTCTGTCGGCACAACGCAACCTGCGCTGGCAGGGGGGTGTTAACAGCCTGCTGAATAATGATGCGGGTACGTTGTTCAGCGATGGCGCGATAGCCCTTGTGGGTGGGCAACTCACCAACCGCCAAGAGGGGCTTATCCTGAGTCAGCAGGCACTGGATCTGACCATCGCCGGCCGTGTGGATAACCAGTCCGGGGAAATGGGTGGTAAGCAGCTACAACTGACAGCACAGCACCTGAATAATATGCAGGGAAAAATGCTCAGTCAGGGGCCCTTACAGATTGAAACCCGTGAGGCGATCGACAGTGAGGGGGGGCGGTTTGAAGCCGACGAGGAGCTGGTGATCCATACGGGCGGTCATTGGAATAATCGCGGCGGCACGGCACAAGGCGGTAAACAGGTCATCGTCTCCGCGCAGAGTGTCGACAACACGGCGGGAAAATTGCGTTCTGGGGGCGATCTGACGCTCGACAGTACCGGGGATCTCATTAATCAGGCGGGTATTCTGGCAGCACAACACAACCTGCGCTGGCAGGGGGGTGTTAACAGCCTGCTGAATAATGATGCGGGTACGTTGCTCAGCGATGGCGCGATAGCCCTTGTGGGTGGGCAGCTCACCAACCGCCAGCAGGGGCTTATCCTGAGTCAGCAGGCACTGGATCTGACCATGGCCGGCCGTGTGGATAACCAGTCCGGGGAAATGGGCGGCGAACAGCTGCAACTGACAGCACAGTACCTGAATAATATGCAGGGCAAAGTACTCAGCCAGGGGCGCTTACAGCTTGAAGCCCGCGAGGCGATTAACAGTGAGGCTGGATTGTTTGAGGCCGCAGAGGCACTGACGATCCACACGGACGGTCACTGGAATAACCGCGGCGGCACGGCACAAGGCGGTAAACAGGTGACCGTCTCCGCGCAGAGTATCGATAATACGGAGGGAAAATTGCGTTCTGGGGGCGATCTGGCTCTCGACAGTACCGGGGATGTCATTAATCAGGCGGGGACGCTGACAGCACAGCAACGCCTGCAATGGCAGGGCGGGGAAAATGGCCTGCTGAACAATGACGCGGGCACGTTACTGAGTGGTGGCGCCCTGTTATTACAGGGTAAGAACCTGCTCAACCGCCAGCAGGGATTTATCCAGAGCTTGCAGGCACTGAGTTTGGATCTCACGGGCGATTGGGACAATCAGGGCGGTAAATTGGCTAGTGGTGGACGTAGTTCAGTGAATGCTCAGAGTCTCCGCAATGCGAAGGGAGAAGTTCAGGTGCTGGATGCGCTGGATATGAACTTCACCCGCACACTGGATAACAGTCACGGCCATATCTTCAGCAAACTGATGCAGTTCCTGCGGGCGGAGGAGATGGTTAACGCCGGGGGATGGATGGGCAGTCAGGGAGGCTGGTCTGCCTCAGGCAGACGGTTTGACAACCGTGATGGCGACATACTGAGCCAGCAGGCGACAACACTGACGGTGAATACGCTGGATAACCAGAAAGGCACACTGCAGTCAGCGGGTGCCTTGATGCTACAGGCAGACAAGGTTGATAACCGGGCCGGTAAAATCAGCGCTCAGGGAATGCTGGATGTCGCGGGAACGGCAAAGGGCACAGCCGCCGGTTTATTGCAGAACAGGGGCGGCCAGTTGCTGGCCGGTGACGACCTCACTGTGACAGTGAAAAACGTGGATAACCAGCAAAACGGGTTGATCTACAGCCAAAAGCTCCTGCGGCTGGTCTTAAGCGGCAGCCTGGATAACCGACAGGGTAAACTGCAAAGCGAGGGAGATATGCAGATTGTTGCGCAGTCGCTGCTGAACAAGGCCGGCTCGATGGCGAGTCAGCAAGCGTTGGGTCTGCGTATTCTGGAACGGCTGGATAATAGTCAGGGCGCGGTGAGAAGCCATGGTAATCAACAAATATCGGCCGGGCGGGTGGATAACCTGCAGGGGATCTTCAGCAGTCAGGGCGGAATTAATCTTGCGGCGAGCCGGCTTGATAATCAGAACGGTACCCTTATCAGCCAGTGGGACGGGGTTTACCGTCTTAATGAACTCAATAACCCGCAGGGTAAAGTGCACAGTGGCGGCACATTAACACTCAATAGTGAACAGGTGAACAACCAGGGTGGGCAACTGGTCTCCACCGGTGCGATGCATCTTAACAGTCAGCAGATCAATAACGACGGGCAAGGAAAAATTACCAGCCAGAATGCGCTGGTTGTGCAGACTAACCGGCTGAACAATCACGAAGGTGGATTGTTACAGGGCACGACCCATACCGATGTGATCGCACGTGAGCTAAACAATCGTGCAGGACGCTTGCAAAGTGCGGGTTCCCTGACGCTATCGCGCCTTGAAGTACTGAACAATCAGCAGGGATCTCTCCTCGCCAACAATACGTTCAACATTAACACTGATGCCCCTTCTGTGCTGACACTCTCTAATCAGGGCGGAACCATTCAAAGTGGAGAACGTCTGGCAATCAATACCCGCCTCCTGAATAACCAGGGTGGAACCGTACTCAGTCAGCAGTCGTTGGCGCTGACCGTGCAGCAGGATTACACCCACCGGCTCGGTGATACGCTGAGCAGTAACGGGGCGGTGACTTTCAACATTGCCGGTACGTTGACGAATGAGGCCGACTGGCGACTGCCGGGTAGCCTGACCGTCAACAGCACCCATTTCACCAACGTGAAAAACCTTATCGGAAAAGCCCTGCAACTGACCACGGGAAGTCTGCGCAATGGGGGGCGACTGGAAGCTGACAGCATGATGCTCACCAGCGACAGACTGGATAACACTGCTACAGTGATGGGGGATGATATCACGGTACGTAGCCGGGTCATTGATAACTACGGGCGTAATGCGGTGATCGCTGCCACGGAAGCGTTGAGCCTGCGTGCCAGTACATATCTGAAAAACCGGAATGGCAGCTTGATCTACAGCAGTGGTTCACTGTATCTGGGCAGTGGTGATCTGATTGAGAACCGGCGCAGCCGCATTGAGGCTGATAAAAATGCCGTGATTGAGGCAAAGCGGCTGGATAACTTGCGTACAGGGCTTTACATCGAGAGAGAAGCGGAAAAAAGCGAATACGAATGGCATCGTTATCACTACAACTGGCGATCTTATGGCTCATCGGTTAATACCGATCACAATACCATCGCTCCCGTCAAACAGCGTCTGACATTCCGCAATAACGCAGAAGCGGAAATGAATCGCTACGGTACCCTGCTGAATATCGATGCGGCCGGTAAACGTGCACAGGTACGGGTGAAAGACAACGAAGGGCAGATGCGTGAACTGTGGGTGAACTATCTTGCCCTCACACCGGGCCGTGGCGGCAGCTATGACATGACGTTCTACGAGACACGGGGGCATCGTCAGCACGAGGTGCCGACACCTTATCACAATACCGTCTGGCGCGAGCATAACCGGGGATACATTGAGCAGTGGGATCCGGCGAAACACATCAACATGGCGGATGCACCCTATGTGACGGATTACAACAATTTCCGGGAGCGCTCGGTCACCGGAACCCGGATACGGGATAAATTGGTGTCCAAGGGGATTGGTGCCCATATTCTCTCGGGTCACAACCTGGTGCTCAACATTACCAATCAACTGCGTAATGACGCCAGTACGATCAGTACTAACGGTAATCTGTCGATAAAAGGCAACGGTAAGATCACTAATCAGGGCTATTCCGTGAATGAACGCCGGACGGAATTCATTTCTGACCACTACGACAGGGATACCCGCCACTGGTATCCTCAATTCAATCACGAGGAAACCACGGCGATAGACACTGTCGACAGCATTATCACCGGGCAGGGAAATGTTTCTATCAACGGGGCATCTATTGAAAATACCACGGTTAATCAGGCACAAATTAGCCGTGTTGCGGCAGCCCAGAAAGCCATTACCGCCGAACGGACACAATGGGAACGCAATCCGCTGTCGGTGGAGGTTGACGGGGGAGCCTGGCAAACAGGGGATAGGCAACTGACATCCGGCAGCAGACTGGCGACCCCAGATATCCCGTCGCTTACGTCGGGCGGCCAACGGTTGACAGCAGACATCCCACCGTTCACATCAGGCAGCCAAAGGTTGACGTCGGATATCCCGCCGTTTACGCCGGGCAGCCCGCGTCTGACACCGGATATCCCGCCACTCACGCCAAGCCGCCGACCGCTCACTCCGGCCGAACGGATCCTGACCGACAAGCAACACCTCGGTAGCGTGGCTACCGCTCTCCCCAATAACGGTTTGTTCCGTCAGCACCCGGCACCGGAAAGCCGTTATCTGGTGGTGACCGACGAACGCTTTACCAACAGAAGCCGGTTCATCAGCAGTGATTATATGCTGCAGCAAATGGGATATAACCATGACCGGATCCATAAACGATTGGGGGATGGGTTCTATGAGCAACGGCTGGTACGTGAACAATTACTCCAGCTAACCGGCCGGCCTTCTGTACGTGGCGAAGATGCGCTGGAACAATATAAATCATTGATGAAAAACGGTATTAAGGTGGCGAAAGATTTTCAACTGGTACCGGGTGTAGCGCTGACGCCGGAACAGATTGCCGCGTTGCAACAGGATATCACCTGGCTGGTGAGTGAGACAGTCGATACCGACACCGGCCCGCAGACCGTGTGGGTACCTAAAGTTTATCTGGCGAACACCACGTTACGCCTGGCCGGTGATGGTGCCGTCATTGGCGGGAACACCCTGCAACTGTCAGCCGACAACATTAAAAACGCGGGCAATCTGTTTTCCAACCAGGCGCTTAACATTGATGCCGGTCAGTTCCGGCATCAGAGCGGGGATATCCGCGCTGACAGCATCAGCGTACAGGCAGACAGCCTGTCGCTGATCACCAACCTGCAGGACGCCTTGCGTCAGGCGACAATGAGTGCCCGTGATATCAGTCTCAGCGGCGGTGATATCGGGCTGCAGGGGGCGAAACTGGATGCCCTGCAGAATCTTAGCCTGCACGCCCGCAATAATCTGGATATCACGACAGCCCGAAGCCGTATCACAGGCAGCATAGACGTAATCTCAGGTGCAATGGGCAACCGTACCAGTAGCGGTATAGAAGAGGCCGGGAAGCGACGGGCACGCATCAGCGGCGAGTGGCAACAGGCACTGGGCAGTACGCTGAATGCTGGGGGAAACCTCAGTCTGACAGCAGGACGGGATCTGATCCTGAAGGGCAGCCAGGCGAAAGCGGATGGCCTCACCCGGTTGCAGGCGGGTGGGGATGTGAAGTTACTGGCGGATACAGCCACCACCCGTACCGATCTGGAAGCCAATAGTCGCACTTCATCGGTGCACAACAGTCGCCGGGAAGACCGGCTGCATCTCAGCACGCTGAGCGGCAATAAAAACGTGACTATTCTGGCGGGAAAAAATTTCATGGCAGAAGGTGCACAGGTTGAGAGTCAGTCAGGGGGAATTGGGCTGAGTGCCCAAGCGGTTACTATCAAGGATGCCCGCCAGTCCGTGACGGATCAGGACAGAGAAAAGACACGGGTAGGAAGCACAAAGAATCAGCGTAATATGGAGACAGTCCGTGACAAGAGTATAGGCAGTACCTTCAGCGGACGTGACGGTATTGCGGTAGTTGCCCGTGAAAGCGACATCACGGTGACGGGCAGCACGTTGCATAGCGAACAGGGAGCTCTGGCGCTGCAGGCGAAAAAGGATATGACACTCAACAGTGCCACTGAGCGTGATTATTTGCACTTGGAAGCCCGTTCGGATAAAGCAAGCATTTTGTCTGAGCAGCGTCGTTATGCAGCACAGAAAGATAACGTCACCCGCGAGACAGGCACCCTGCTCAGTGGAGACCGCATTCATCTGGCTGCGGGCAATGATTTGGCGGTGAGCGGCTCGGCGATAGCCGGAGATAAGGACGTGACCTTACAGGCCGGCAACAATGTCGATGTGACTGCCGCTACTGAAACGCAGTCTCATTATCGGCGGGAAGAAAAGAAAAAGCGCGGATTACTCAGTAGTGGGGGGATCGGTTTTACCGTGGGCAGTCAGTCTAGCCGCCATCAGAGCAATGAAAATGGTACTACACAAAGCCAGAGTGCCAGCACAGTAGGGAGCAACCGGGGCGATGTGAATATTACCGCCGGTCACCGTGCCCATATCAGCGGATCGAATTTAGTCGCAGGCCAGGATCTCAGTATCACCGGCAACAATGTACACATTGATCCGGGCTATGACAAACGCACGCGGGAAGAAACGTTTGAATCGAAGCAGAGCGGTTTGACGCTGTCACTGTCAGGCACGGTAGGTAGTGCGCTCAATACGGGAGTCAGCGCAGCCCAGCAGGCCAGAAAAGCCAGTGAAGGGCGGCTCAAAACGCTGCTGGATACGCAAGCTGCACTCTCCGGTGCGCAGGCGCTTCAGGCGTGGCAATTGAGCGAGGCGCAGTCGGCCAAAGCGGCAGCGATTAATCAGATGGGGGGGCAGGCCGAGAAACCCACCGATGTGATTGGGGGGCAGCTGTCGCTGGGCAGCCAGTCATCAAAATCGGCCACCCGGCATGAACAAACGGTGACGCAGGGCAGTCAGCTGAACGCAGGGCGGGATATTCGTATTACCGCCACCGGCGAGAAAGAAAAACCCGGCAGCGGTGGGGATATTCAGGTCCAGGGCAGCGAACTGAACGCCGGCAGGGATATCAGCCTAAGTGCTAAACGAAATATGACCCTGACATCAGGCCAAAATACCGAAACACTCCGGGGCCAGAACAGCAGTAAAGGGGGCAATATTGGTGTCGGGCTGACCGTGGGGCAGGGCGGAACCGGCCTGAAATTCTCCGCAGGCGGGAATGTCGGCAAAGGCCATGAAAACGGGGATAAGCTGACCCATACGGAAACCCAGATCACCGCAGGCGGTCAGGTGACCCTGAATGCCGGACAGGATGCCGGGCTGAAAGGGGCACAGGTGCGCGGTGAGAAAGTGACCGCCAATATAGGGGGTAACCTGCACCTGCAAAGTGAGCAGGACACCGACAACTACGGCAGCAAACAACAAAACGCCAGTATCGGCGCCAGCGTGACCTACGGCGTGCCGGGCGGATCATTCTCAGCCCATGCCAGCCGGGAAAAAATGGACAGCCAGTACCAGTCCGTCAACGAACAGACCGGCATTTTTGCCGGGAAAGGCGGGTTTGATATCAACGTTGGCAAGCATACCCAACTGGACGGCGCCGTCATTGCAAGTCGATCAGACAAAGGCAAAAACCGGCTGGAAACCGGTACGCTGGGCTTTAGCGATATCCAGAATAAAGCGGCATACCAAACCGGACAGCAGAGTACCGGGATCAGCACGGGCGGTGCCGTGGGCAGTCAACTGGTCTCCAATATGGCCTCGAACATGCTTTCCGGCACGGGGAACCAGGACAGCAAAACGTCCACAACCCATGCGGCCGTAAGTGAAGGATCGATTGTTGTCCATGACAGCAGTAAGCAGAAGCAGGATGTGAGCCAGCTCAGCCGCGATACGGTGAATGCGGCTAATAGCCTCAACCCGATTTTCGATAAAGCACAAGAGCAGCAACGACTGGCGCAAGCGCAGGCCATCGCGAATATTGGCACGCAGGTACTGGATATTTACAATACGCAGGAAGCGATTGCCGCTACGAAAAAAGCAACGGACGACTTTAATCAACCGCAAAGACAGCAATACTGGAAAGAAAAAGCCAAAGCCCAGCTTGACCAAGAAAACGTGAAGGCCACGCCGGACGCCCTGGCTGACCGGGCCTACCAGCTCGCTTACCATGAAGCGATCAAGGCTCAGGGAGCCGATATTGGCGGCAACCGCCGTCAGGCAGTCACTGCCGTGGTATCGGCGCTTCAGGGGCTGGCAGGGGGGGATATCAAAGCCGCTATTGCCGCGGGTGCCGCGCCGTCTCTGGCCAATGCGGTGAAAGCCGCGACTGACGGCAATCAAACCACTAACTTGTTGGCCCACGCGATATTGGGCGGTGTCATTGCCGAAATGAAAGATGGTTCAACGATTGCTGGTGCCACGGGCGCGGTCGGGGGCGAACTGGCCGTCCCGGCTATCGCACAGGCCCTGTATCCCGGTAAAGCATCCAGTGAACTCACACCGGATGAGAAGGAAAAAATCAGCAATCTGTCTACACTGGCCGGAGGCATTGCGGCCGGATTAACAACGGATTCTACTGCCGGTGGGGTGTCCGGGGCACAGAGTGCGAAAAACGCGGTCGAAAATAATATGTTGACCCCAGAAACTGCACCGAAAGGCCTGATGGATTACGGTCGGGCACAAAGTTCACTCGCCATGCAAATGCTTAAAGAAGGGGCAACCCCGGATGAGTTGTCGGAAGCGCTGGCGAAACAAGTGAAAGGTACGCATCCAGAAGGACAAGATCCGGTCAGAGGACTGTTATTTGCTTGGGGGGCAGGAGCTTCTGCTGTGGGAGGTACTATAGTTGCCCCTGTTGCTGGGACAGCAGCAGTAGGAGGAGGAGCTTTACTTGGTGCAATATCTGATGCTGGAAAGCAGATCATCACCATGAAACCGAACGAAAACTACAGCTATACAGACACTCTTATCGCTGCTGGTATGGGAGCATTAACCCAAGGCAAAGGTTTGGTATACACAGAAGGGATAAATATAGGTGGAGCTTGGCTAGGTAGCCAACTTAAAGGTGAAGATGCAACCGGAGCTGTTATAGGTGCTGCTGTTGGTACTGTAGCAGGTGTTAAAGGTGGAAAAATAATTACTGATAAACTGGCTCCTGTCGTTGTCAGTCCTGTAGCGTCAGAAATAGGAGGGGCTGTCGGCGGCGCTACTGTAGGTACAGTAATAAGCACCAGTATTGAAAATCAAATAAAAGAAAATGGAGCTAAAAATGGAAAATAAACAAATAGGATTAAAGGCTTTTATCTTACTTATAGTTTACTGGACATCGTTTATTTTTATTTTGGCCTTTATTGCAGGGTTAGCTGTCCCTGCATTTTATTATTTCGAAAATGGCTATTTTAATTATCATTGGAATGATTTTATTTATACTGTGAGAGTAGGAGTTGGTGCTGGATTGCCTGTTGGAATTGGAATCTGGATATTGGCGAAGATAGAAGAAATTCGTAAAAGAAAATCTTCAGATCCTTAGCTATTTAATTCCAGTCAGTATGATCGCGAGTCTGGATACAACTTGTAGTCGAGAATAATTATCTTCATCTCACTGAGAAAATGAGAGAAGAACAATTAAGCCGGAAACAAGCTGAAGGAACCATTACTACGAGTGAGCGTCAGGAACTTGACATTCTCAAGAAAGAAAGTCAATCGCGTGATGAACAACTTATCAAGGCTTGCCAAGGGGGACTAACTTCCGCTTGTTTGCGTGAGCAGAAATTAGCGATTGAAGCCCAAACATCTTATCGAGGCTACGTTGAGTATCAAACTTATTATGATTTGCTGAAGCAATACCCTGATGAAATGGATAAGTTTGGTCAGCTTATCAATGATTATTCTCGCGATATGATTGGGTTGGTCGAGAAAGGTTATACGCCTGAGCAAGCGAAGGCTAAGATTACCACTGATGCAAATTATGCTGCCAAGTACCAACAAGCTATGGATGATATGCCGACGTGGGCTAGAATTGCGTTGGTGGTACAGGATACTGTCGGTATGGTCTATGGGGCTAAATCGGCTGGAGTTGGCCTGAATCAGTTAGTAAAAAATACATCAATATCACCATCAGCTAATGTGAATAGTCACTGGATTGTACCAAATACAGTATCTAATAAATTCCCATCGGGTTGGGGAAAAGCTACGGCAAATAAAAAAGGTGTTGGTTTTAGATGGCAAGATCCTAATAACAAAGGGAATGGTGTTCGTATCGATCAAGGAAATCCAAATGTGAGCCAACCGACCCAACAAGTTGATCATGTAATAATTCGTCATAATGGTCAGGTTATTGGCAAAGATGGAAAACCGATAAAAGGTTCAATCGCTGATAATGCTGAAAAAGCACATATTCCTTTAAGTGAGTATAAAAAATGGAAAAATTGGAACTCTCCCGATTAAAGTATCCACATATGCGTGAAGAATTAATCGATTATATTCACGGGTTGTGTGATGAAGAATATCAGTATCAGGCTTGGGTTGAAGGCAATCGTCCAGGAGGTGGTCATGATGAATTGGATTATACTATCCATTTTTTATACGATGATACTGATTTAGCAAAGAGCCCCGAATCAATGATTGGGTGGATTTTGACAGGAAAAGCAGAAGCTGATGCTATAGCTAGTCTTGTTAGTGCACTAGATGCTGTGTTCGATAAATATGGTACTGAATTAACAGATAAAGAGTACCTTATTAAGGCTGAATGGATAAAAGTTATCAATACGGCTCAAAAAGCCAAAAAAATATTATCTGGATCTGCATAGAAATTGCATTCGGATGCGTATAACAATTGATGAAATATAACAAATAGCGCAGATGTATTTATATACTTCCGCGCTATTTTTTTGTATTTCTACAGCTAAATAACTTTTCATAATAGTGGGACACTCGATTTACTTTCTCTGAAAGAGTCTATTTGCAGATTTTTTCAAGAATTTTTTCACATTACTGAGCAGTTGCCACATATACCGACAAAACAATGGTTACGTGTGACTGTTTCATGTAACGTGTG
>NZ_CAWNQF010000083.1:0-35422 GCF_963876465.1 Xenorhabdus sp. KK7.4 | reverse complement strand
CCTGTGCCGGTGATGCGGCTTCTCCCATAAACCGGATAAAACCCCGTGTGACCTTGCGATAACTCCATTCGGTATCCGGTCGCAGGATATGTGAAAAAAAGTACTCTTCTAATAATGCTTCCCAACTGAGGGTGTCTACGGTGTGCAACATGTTATTTTTTCCTCGGCTCATCCTGCCGTTTCCTGTCCAAAAACAATTCGCGGCAATAAAATACAAATAACCATTTGAATTATTTATCTTTAAATGATGAGTGCAGGTGACTGTCAGGGGCAACACTTTCTTTCTCCCGTGTTGACCGTTTGGTCAGTTTCGGACCGTGATGATGATTTTTCCCCTGATTTTGTGGTGAAGATGCATCCGGTGACTGAAATAAGGACAATAATGTCAGCGTATCGTCAGACACAGAGGGTGATGGGGTTGTGATTTCACTGACAGGAGGCGAGGATGTGATTTCCGGTACCGGATTGCCTTCGGCAGAGAACGCCGCTTCCTTCGCCGGAGACGGAGAAACCGCCTGTTTCCCCCGCAAAGGGGATTGAACTTGCCCGGCAGCGGCCTGAAGCAATGCCTCTATCAGCGGGACAGAGGAAGGACGCCCGTTAAGATGCTGCATCAGACAGTGCCAGACTTCCGGTACAGTCACCAGCCACATCATGGCTTTTTCCGGTAACAGACAGGCGGCCAGCAACACTTCCTGCGGAGCCGACGGTATGTTCTCCGGGGCGCGGAAACGGAAACGAAACGGTTTGTCGGGAATACCGATGCCCGGTTGCCAGACCTGCCCGTCTTCCAGTTCCCCTTCGAGTTGCCGCAACAATGGCAGGTGGTAAAACAACGCGGCCCAGAATACCACCGCCTGCCATAAGACACCCTGTGCGGCCTGCGTTTCCGGTGCCACACCGGGCGGCAGTAAATGCCCCTTCGCCAGCCGCACGGCACAGGTGGTAAATTGCAGTGTCAGGTCAGCAAATCCGCCACGGCCTGACCACTTCCCTTCCGGGGCGGCGGGTATCTGCTGAACACTGCCCAATAATTGTTTAATCGGGGCGAGATAAAAACGCTGGTACAACCCTTCAGGGAGCGTACTGTTTTGCCATAATTGTTGCAGGCACTGATGGCGCAAGGGGGTTGCCAGCAACGCCTCCACTGATTGTGGCCGGAAATAGTCCCCGTTATCACAGGCCCCGCTCGTTTTTTGCCCTGATGATTTTTTCTGTAATGCTGGCGAGCGGGTAAAATGCGATTTAAAACGTGTAAACATCACTTTTCTCCTTATCAAATTTGGCTCAGTGTCGGTCAATCCCACGCTGAAACAAGGCGAAACTCTTTTTGCGAAAATGAAAATTGTTTGTATGACTTACCCTTAAACGTAAAAAGCGCCCCGAAAGGCGCAGTAGTGAAATCAAGAAGATGAAAACAGAAATCAGGCTGCTTTTTCATAGGCCTGCAAACGCTGTGACCAATTGCCCAGATAATGGGCCGGTGTGTAGCGGGTTCGTTGGCTGCCGGGATCCTTCAGCACATCACCGATCGTGACCGCCGCCGGAATACCCGTCAGGGAAAGCTGGATATAGGCCATCACTGCCGCCAGTGGATCGATATCAATCGCAGACACCCACATACTGGACAACGGATCATGTCCCTGCTCCCTTAATACCTCGGCAGCCGCCAACATCATACAGGCCGCACCGCAGCAAGGTTCGTGGAAGGTGACAAAGGGTTGGGTCTGCAACAATTCAGACACCTCATTCAACTGCAATTGTGCCATGACTCTGGCCACACTCCAGGGCGTAAAGAACTGCTGAAGTTCCTTATTGCCCAGCTCCAACTGCATAAACACACTGCCGAGAAAATCACCGGGTTCTTCCGCCAGTGCCAGCACGGTAGTTGAGAAAAGTTCCACAATCCGGTCAATATCTTCCCGTTCATACTTATTGATGGTTTTCAGATAGAATTGTTCCAGTTCCTCACTGAAACAGTATTTATTGTGAATGGCCGCCATCGCACAGTTGCAAAAATCCTGAAAAACCCGATAACGGTTACGGTAACGGGCGGTTTGTTTAAACAGCGAAATAAAGTCTTTTTGGTAGTCAGGGCGAGAAGCCATGGCGTGTTTTCCTGATAAGAGTCAAAAAGGAAAACACACCCCGGAAGGAGAATGTGTTTCCCCTTTCGGTTGAAGTCAAGATAAGTGGATACTGTGTTGAACAAAGAATTACTGTCCGACGGCCATCGCCGGTAGTGCCAGTGCCGTTTCGGTTTTGTCTCCGTTAACCAGATACAGTGCCGGACGGTTTTCGTGCCCTACCTGCCCATTGTGGCTGTCCACATGCTCACCCTGATCATAACAATCATAGCCTTTGAGGCTTCCTGACGGTTCGCTGTACCAATGGCGGATTTCACAGTCAAACACCGATGACAGCCCGCCCATCAGTTCCGCCGACGGCGGTACCCACGGCGTGTCAAACCGCACCGTCAGACTGCTGACATGGCGTCGTTCCCAGCGGACATGATGACCGAACGGCCACTCCAGCCCATAGAGCTCATCGTAGCACTGTGCTGTGGTGGTCATTCCTTTTAATAAACCACTGTTACCGTTAATCTCCGGAGCCAGCCGGGTCGGTCGTATCATCAGCATATCGCAGGGCTGAGCAGAGGTCGGATAAACAGACAGTTTCTCCCAGCACGCGCCGATATCGAGGCTATCAGACCAGCCCACCACGCCGAACCAGTCAGTGTACTGGCGGGTCAGCAGGTGGGCGATAATGTCACGCGCTGACGCCGGCACATTCTCCCAGCGCAGCAGGCTTAAGCCCGACTGGCGGTAGATACTGTCAATCCGCTTCATGTTTTCTGTGGTTAGCAGCACATTGTCCTGCAACAACGCCAGCCACTGTTCAAACGCCAGATTCTGCGCCGTCGGGGCTGCCGTACCCCGTATCAGTTCCGAATACGGTGTGTAAGTGAGGGGCTTGGTGGGTTTTAATATCCCCGCACAGCCGGCCAGAAACAGGCGCAGGCTCTGCAATACCGCCTGACGGTAACGGGGGAATTCTTCCCCACAAACCCATTGCTGCATCACATCGAGACAAACGGATTTACCGGTGACGTCCAGTTGATTAGTGACCCATTCTGCCATGGTTAATTTCCTTTGATTTTTAAGTTTAAAAACCGGAGAAACTGTTCCCCCCCAAGGGAGTCAGTTCCCCCGATGGGTGATTGAAGAAAGTGTCAGTTGAAATCCCGTCTGAAGATATCGGCAACCTGACGGTCGAAAATGACCATCAGTTCATCATGCACCCCCGGATACGGTGTGCCGGGCGTCATTGCCGGGGGCGTTCAGCCGGGTTAAATCGTATTTATCCACTCAGTCATTAATGGCGTCAGAGGATCGGATGCCGTGAGCCATGAGTCCGGCTACCGTATCGGTTTCACATAACACCGTATCGTTCAGGCTCAGGCCAGAATGGCGTTTCAGCAGCGCGGCGCCAGACCGTTAAACGTAAAGGTGCCAGGGTGATACCCCACCTTTAAACGCTGAGGGTTGTGCTGTGCCGGAGAATATCCTGCACTTCATGATGATGCTGATAACGCGGCGATACCACATGCAGCGACAGTAAATTCGCCTCATGCCACAAGACACGCGCCGCCCCGGCATTCTGCCAGCTCAGCTCAAACGTGGCCGACTGACACAAGCGCTGTTGTTTCTGCACCAGTGATAAACGCTCTGATGTCACGGTGATCGGCTGTGCCCAGACAATCTCGTCATAAAAGCGGCCACCGAGCACCTTGTTATCTTTGGCGTCATAAATCATCACCGTGAGTGGAAAAAAAGCCCGCCGGCACTGAGCTGAGGGCATTTCCGGTACCGGCCAGTCACCCAAAAGATGGATCACTTTCAGCCGCTGTACCGCTTCGGTGACCGAGTCGGTCTCACACACGGTCAGCGTTTCCTCCCGCAGCGATTGAGGTCGTTGGGGATGCTGTATCAGGCCGGTGACCTGTACGATAAAAATAGCTTCCTGCGACGCCGGTGTCGTGCTCTCCGGCGCAGGTAAAAAAATCGGGTTCATGGTGTGGCTCTCCTTGATTTGAGGTCAATAAAAGACAACACCCGCCCGGTAACAGGAAGGTGTTGTCGGCTCCCCCGGTCAGGCGCTAAAGAAAAGGGTTAACAACCTCATGGGCTGATAACGTCAGTGGTGATGAGGGTTGTTATGGATAAGTGACGAGCTGATGATTTCCTCTTTGGGCTGCATCGCCAGTACCGCACGCAGCAGCCCGGTTTCCGGATGGTGCAGCGCGTATTCGCGTAGTTCGCAGAACCGGAACGCATCGTCATTCGGTTCATCTAACTCAGCAATACGGGCAAACACAATCGCGGTGACAGCCAGACCAAACGCATCCGCAGACAGCGTGGCCGTCAATGTCGTCTCCGGCAGATAAACCGAATAGTTTTTTGCCGCGGTGGGGATCATATACGTCAGGGAATCAGACACGTTCCGGCTGCGCCACTGCTCAGGACGATATTCACCACACAACTGTGAGGCGGTATTTGCCAGCAGGAAACCCAGAAACAACCGTTCCAGTGGAGTTTTGCCGGGGAACACGACCGACAGGGCCAGACTGTCCAGCAGCATCAGTTCATTATCCGGCATCACATTCTCCTTTTAAGCCCAGAGCCGCCCGGATACACTGAGCCTGAGGATGTTGCCGCGCATATTCACGCAGGGTGCAAAGCCGCTCAGCATATCCGTCCAGCTTCATCAGGTCAGTCAGGTAACCCAATACACTCAGGGTCACCATCAGCCCAAAGGCATCGGCGGAGACTTCACCTTTAAAGTCCGTCGTACTCACCTTGACTCCAGAAAAATCCGGCCGCATCGGCACAATATAGGCGATGTGGTCTGACACTTTCCGGTACTGCCATCGGCCACACCGGTCATCGTCACACAGCCCGGCAGCCGCTTTAATGAACGTGTGCTCCAGCAACATCAGTTCCAGTGAACCGGTGTGCGGAAAAATGTCAGCAAAAGGGGAGCGTTCAACCGGAGACACAGTGTGCACCGTGGCCGGGGGGGTATGTTGTTGCATGGTATTCTCCTGATAAAAACAACGGGGAACACCTGACCCAATGGGAAATGTGTTCCCCGTTGGGTGACTGGCCGGTTGGCCATCATGGATAAGATTAAGAGACCTTCATCGTCATCAGACTGACGATATCTGCTTCCAAAGGGGCGCAGATGTACCACACCGTGGTGTACTCCCTTGCAGGCTACGGGAGTGTTGCTGTCGCTGCCCGAAGGTGATCCTCACAAGCGACCGGATCATGGATAAGTCTGACTACGCTAATAAACGAAAATCATCCGGTCAATGGGTAATTCATTTCCCGGGACAAAAAATAATGTCAGGAGCACGACGGAATTTTTGGGCGTCAGGGAGAGTCTGTCAATACGCGGTGATCCGTTCAGACCGTGTGGTCTAACACGTTTATGCCCCATTGTGTGTTGGTGTCGCTAGCTGAATTATATCGGGAACCTATTTTTAGCCTGAATTTGTCAGATAACTACATAGTGACACTAAACCGGAAGGTGCAATACTGGTGGAACGAGTATAACTGAGCAAGCTGGGAAATTATGATTGTGATACTTCCAGAGAACTCCAAATAGAAGGCTTTAAAGTTACGGTAATATGACATATGAAAGAGAATCAAAGTAGTCACGATTTGTATTAACTGCGGCTTGCCCTGTGGTGTGGCTGGCTAAAAATGGCAATTCACTATGTAAATTGATTGGTTGATTTTCGATTGCTTAAAATGACTACTTAACGCCGTTCACTGTTTCGTTGCTCCCTAAATCCTAACAATCTCAGACTACTTGAGCGAATCGCTCACATGTCACCGACAGAAGCCGAAAAAGCGTATTATGCTTCCCTGATAAACAATGATCTGGCACCTGAGCTCCCGGACTTAATACTCTCCAGGAAAGCCGGGGTGGTTTATTTATTCCTGCAATGGGGTGTATCGAACGAAGGGTGTTCCGATAGAAGGCGGCGCCACTCCATTCGAAACCAGGGCGTGAATTGCGCTTCTGATTCTGAAAGTTGGGCTGATATCTCGGCGCGGGTCCGCCACTTGATTTCGCTGACTTCTTCAGTAGCTGGGGAGACCACAGCGTCAGATTGGGCAACCAGTACATGACATAGTTCATGTTCCGCACCGATCGAACCAAAGCGAGCATGGTACTCAAAACTATATAGAAAGCGGCAGGAAGCAGAGATTCCTAATTCTTCGCGCAAGCGACGAGACGCGGCATCCATAATGGTCTCGCCAGGTGCCGGATGACTGCAGCAAGCATTCGACCAGAAATTTGGCCAAAGCATTTTACCTGCAGCACGGCGTTGAAGTAGATGATGCCCGGTGCTGTCGATTAGATGCACCGAAAATGCGCGATGAAGCTGTCCCGCTCCCAGGTGCGCAATGCGTTTGTCACAAACACCGATCTGTACATCTTGTGCGTCAACTAATACTACATCATTGGTCATTCTGTATTCCATTCGTACAATTATGCGCCCACCTGCACAGTGTTGCCGGTGTGCGAGGAGGGGCTACGTCTTTCTACCCAAGCTCAGGGACTTGTCCCCAGACGCTGACTAATGTCAATGCAGCATCGGTAAACTCAGGATCGGCACGCAAGTTGGCCATGGCATCAAGGTCGTTCTGGGTGAGTAGCCCGAGTTTCAGCAGCGCTGGCCCAGCCTGTGCGGTGGTTACAGCCCAAAAGTTATCGGCTGGGCTGTTGTCGCCGATTCGGCCTTCTAGGGTGCGATGCCCAATTTTGGAAAGCCCCCGGTCACGTAACTGGTCGGGGAGAGTATCGGCCCAGAGCATGTCGGAACCAATGGACTGCTCTAGGAGAGTGATTCCGGCTTGGGCGACTTTTCGGAACAATGGGTTCGCAGTTCTCAAGCTAGGCTGTAGACTCACATCTTCGATCACCAACCAGCCGCCCGGGCGGACCCAGGTGACAGCTCGAGTCAATACGTCTTCGCGTTCGGTGAGGTGACACAGTAGCGCCCGAGCATGCACCACGTCAAAGGAGGCAGCAGGAAAATCATCGGTCGTGGCATTATGGGTGAGCACCCGAATGTCGGGTACATCGGTGAGGAATCGGGTGTCAATGTCGGTTGCGGTAACAGTCGCGTCGGGATATCGCTTGGTCAGCCAGCCAGCCAATGATCCTGCACCGGCACCGAGATCTAGAATGGCAGATTTGCTCGGAATATCTAGCTGATCAAAAACCATTTGACTCAACGGGTCAAAGACACATTCTAGGGTACGGAGCCGTGCCAATTGTCCAGCGTGCTGACCACCCAGATAACTGCTAGAGTAGCCAGGCTCCTCGGCGGGGTTAGTGGTGGTCACAATACAACCTCCAGTCGATCGGGGTAGCGGTTAAGGAATCCGCGTTCAGTGAGCTGGAACCCCGGAGCCCAACGCACGTTTGGAAAGGTCTGTAGCAGCATGCGAGCGCCGATCGTGATCTCCATCTTTGCCAATATAGACCCTAGGCAGAAGTGACGCCCCGCACCGAAGGCGAAATGACTTGTCGCCTGATTGGGGCGCAACATATTGAAGGTATCCGGATCAGTGAATCGATCCGGATCACGGTTGGCCGAACCGATCAGACAGGCTAGGGTCGCACCAGAAGGAATCGTTCCCGATGGCAGTTCCAGCGATTCACGGGCCTCTCGGAGTACGAGTTGCAGAGGAGGGTTGCGTCGCAGGGTTTCAGTGAATGCATTATCCATCAAGTCCGGATTAGCTATCACCGCATCTTTGACGCCGGGCTCGTTCAACAGGTTGACAATGAGATTCGCCAAAGCACCGTGACTGGTTTCGCTACCTGCAGTCATCAGAATCGCGCAGTAAGCCCGGACGAACGTCTCAGATAACGGCTGACCGTCAATCCGTGCCGCTAGGAGCTGCGAGATCAAATCGTCTGTGGGTTCAGCACGGCGGGCATCGATGTATGGCTGGATGAAGTCATAGAAACTGTCCCGATTAGATAACCCGCCGGTTAACAGAGCCGGATCTTGTCGATAGTTGCCCATGTAAGCAAAGCCGATGGAACACCAGCTTTTTAGCTGCGCCACCTCCTCGGAAGTTTCAGCGGGGAGACCCAGAGCGCGAGCCATCACCCGCACCGGCAGCGCTGTAGCGAAATCAGTAATGAGGTCCACCTGAGGTCGGCCGTGCATGTGCACCAACAGGTCGGTGGTCACCGAGATGATGGATGTTTCGAGCACTGCGAGGGCTTTGCTGCGGAACGATGGGCTAAGCAACGCCCGGTGTTGAGCGTGTTCACAGCCGTCCATAGAAACAATAGTGTGTCCCAGCAGCGGACCAATCTGCCAGGTGTAGTTGTTGTTGCTCGCTCCGGGATGGGTCAATGCGGCTTTGACATCCACATACCGACTGACCAGCCACACATCCGTGTGCTCGTCGTAGACGATCGGCAGAGTGGTACGTAAACGCTCATACAAGGGGTAGGGGTCTATTTCGAACTGCCGGGATTTCAGGGTTGGAGGGGTGAGTTTCAGGTCCACTTGCCGGTTGGCCTGCGTCGTAGAATCGGCGACATGCAAGTGATAGCGAGAAACAGTCCGGTGCCAGTTGCCAGCTGCTTTGACAACCTGACTCAGACGGTCTGGGTCGGTCGCTGTGGACGACTGGTGATGTACATGCAGGACGGCGATCGCGGTGAATTCCGCGATCGCCGTGTTCACCATCTGATGAGCGGATTCGATCGCTGTAGACCAGTCGGTGCCAGTCGTGTCCGCCAGTATCGATACCAGATTGCAGTGCTCACCACAAACCACATCTTTGGCAATCGAATGGATATCGTTAGTCCAGGCAATGATATCAGCACCGTGTTCACGCAGCGTGTTCCACCATTCGATATCCGCTGAATACTGGTACGGGTCGAGAGTTTCGGCTGCATCGATGAGATCAAAGAAGAACAGTGCACCGAACGAATCCCGGCGTAACGGCAGATACTCGGTCAACGTGAGCGCCGTGTCGGTTTCCCGCATTCGTACTAGCGTCGCCTGCGCACGCAGATGTCGGATCAAATGCCGAACAAGCCGATGCCGCCAGCGCTCGTCCCCCTGTACCTAGTCCGCGGCCACAGATCATCGGCCAAGGCAACGAGCATTGGGTCATCAAATCGGGTGATTTTACCCGACGGATCAGTACGGTCGTCTTCGGTTACAGCCTGCACTGCGGTGACGAAACGATCCAACGCACCGTTTTCCGCCCATGGTCCGTCATCGATGCGGTCATCGAGAATGAGTGCCCACAGAAACCAGCATACCAGAATCTCGGCTCGGTGCGTGGGTGCCCGTCCGCACAATGCTATTCCCAGTTCGAGTAACGGAGTGGTACTCAGCCGATGGGCACCGCGGCGGCCGATCAAGCCATATCGCTGCGCCCAAGTGATAGCATGCGTCTGCAACTGAGCACTGTCGGAACGTGGTGGAGGACTGGCGAAAGGAAGCTGAATCTCGGGAATTATCAGCGGAGTCGGCGGTAAATGACAGCCGTGGTTGATTTGGGGAGCACCTTTGCGGTGTGCTGGTGACATGATGATTTCTTCTTGAAACTATCAACCTCCTATAAGAAACATATGACGGCGATGCCGTCAAGCGAAACTGGTTTAGTACTACAGCACAGCCGTACCCCATATTGTGTCATGATGAGTGCATCTTAAAACTGTTGTGCTTTAATAAATTCGGACACTTTGGTAAAGACCAAAAACTGATCCTTATCTATAATTTTTTTATCTCAGTGAAAAAAATAAACTATTTCTCATCAAAAACTTTAGTTTTAAAGTAAGAATTATCATTTTGATATAAATTTACTTAATGAGGATATATCAATGAAAAAGCCACTAGTCGTAATAACTGGAGCTAGTTCAGGAATCGGTCAGGCAACAGCAAAATTGCTTTCCTCATATAGCTATCCACTACTTTTAATCGCTCGACGAATAGAACGAATGGAAAGTCTAAATTTGCCAAATACATTATGTCTAGCAGTTGACGTTACAGATAAAAAATCATTTTCCAAAGCAATAGAACAAGCAGAACAAAAGTTTGGTCCCGTTGATGCTCTAATTAACAATGCAGGAGTCATGCTGTTAGGAAGCATGGAATTACAAGATCCTAACGAATGGGAACAAATGTTAAATGTTAATGTGAAAGGAATGATGAATGGTATTAGTGCTGTAACGAAAGGGATGATAAACAGAAAAAACGGAACCATAATAAATATCAGCTCAGTAGCCGGACGTAAAACTTTTCCTAACCATACCGTTTATGTTGGTACTAAATTTGCTGTACATGGAATGAGTGAGAATTTAAGAGAAGAACTTTCAAAGTACAATATAAGAGTCACAATAATTGCTCCGGGTGCAGTCGAAACTGAGCTATTAAGCCACACATCCGATAAAAAAATAAAAGAAGAATATCAAGACTGGAAAAAAAGTATGGGTGGTGAGGTTCTAACCGCAGAAGATGTAGCTAAGGCTATAAATTATGCCTACAGCCAACCTCAAAATATCTGTATCAGAGAAATTGTTCTTGCGTCCACTAAGCAAGAAGCTTAAAACCAAATTAAATGGGCACTATTGCAAAATTTGATTTCTATAAAAAATGACGCTCCATTTTCACAACAGATTGCGTTTGTAGTAATAGAAATCAAAATGGGTACTCGTTTGTTCGAATGTCAACGAATGCTTATATTTGTATGCCAGTATTCTCTTTCGAAAATCCAGACTGTAGCCCATCTCACTTTCTCCTTTGTCAGTTGAAGCCAGATATTATGTCATATTAATATGATTCTGCTATATATCGCGCTTATAAGGATTATTGTGGCTGAACCTTTAGTAAATGTGTACTTTGTAAAACAGTTGTTTGATAATCCGCATACCTTCGAACTAAACAAGGGAAAACGGTAAAAAATGAAACACCACCCAGAACGTAACCAAATACGACTTGAACATGTACTTACCGCGTTAGGCAACCCAATGCGAATGACCGTTGTTCGTGTGTTAGCCGACGGAAAGGAACATACCTGTGGTTCGATACTTAAAGGTGTATCCAAATCTACACTAACTCATCATTGGCGAGTCCTTCGTGATAGTGGTGTTATTTGGCAAAAACCCTCTGGCAGAGAAAATTTGTTATCTCTTCGCACAGAAGACCTCAATATCCGTTTTCCCGGACTGCTTGACTCATTTATTACAGCCACACAAGAAGATGAACTGACGGGTTCGACTATTAAGCAATATAATCCTGATGCCTGACAGGACAGTTGATTTTTTTGCCTCTATACTTATCTGGCTACATAGGATTGTTTCGCAGTCGGTTTCAATTTACCACTGACTTAAGCCGTTCCATATTATTACAATCCAGCTATTCTATTGCGGCATAACTTCTCCGGCCATTATTGACCGGAGAACGGATTATTTTTCTATCAGTTCAGAAACGGGAACAACCCGTGCTTTTCTTCCCGGCAAGGTAAATGCCATGAGTAACGCGAGTACCATACCGACCGCCGCGTACAAGAATGCATACCCTGTACTTGCTGCCAGCAAGGCGATTTCATTTTCTGGGGCATCATGCTGTGCCATACCTGTAGTCAGGGCAATTAGAACCGCCAGACCAATAGCATTCCCAACATTAAGCGTTGTTGATGCCATACCTGATGCAATTCCTTGTTCACTATGATCAACACCGGTTGCAGCAGCGATCCACATGGTTGTCCAGACAATTCCTTGACCCAAACCCGAAATAACCAAGCCAATCAGAATAGATTTATAAGAAGCTGAGATTGATGCGCCGGGTAGCATTAATAATGTACCAACAATACCAATAATGCAGCCTGCAATAATGGCATTTTTCGTTCCGATGGAATTCGCAAGGCGTGCGCCAGCCTGAGTCCCTATAAAAATAGATACGGAGGGAACGATAAATGCAAGACCGGTCTCAAGTGCATTATAATGCATGACATTCTGGAACAGGACAGTTTCGAAATAAGGCAATGCACCAAATGTCCCCATATAAATAAACGTCACGGTAACGCCAGCAACCAGATTCTTGTTGTAAAAAAGGCGCAATGGCATCAACGGGTCACGAGATTTTGACTCAATGATGATGAACATCATAAAACTGATCAGAGCCAGAAACAGTGCGTATTTAATAACAGGAACTTCCCAACCATATTCAGGTCCCTGCACAAGTGAAAAGACCAGAAGAGTAGATGCAGCCGTAATTGTTAATGCCCCGGGAAGGTCAAAACTGCGCTTCTCATGCCTGATTGGGTCTGCCGGAATAACGATGAAAGCAGCAATAATTGCTATCCCGGCCAACAGAACATTCACATAAAATACGGATGACCAGCCCAAATAATTTGTCAGAAGACCACCAGTCAGGGAACCCAGAGTTAAACCACTCGCACCAGCTCCTCCCCATGCTGCCAACGCTCTGTTTCGTTCCAGGCCTTCACGGAACAATCGGTTAATGAGAGAAAGCGTGGCAGGGAAAAGAAAGGCCCCACCTATTCCTTGCACAGCACGGGCGGTAATAATTACTTCAGGACGCCAGGCCATTCCTCCAATTAGGGAAGAAATCGCATAAAGCCACAAAGCACCAATAAACATTCGGCGCTGGCCGAGTAAGTCTGCTGCCCTCCCACCAAAAAGCATGAAGCCACCACAAAAAACGGTATAAGCACTGACAACCCACTGAAGCGTCTGTCCAGAAAAACCCAACCCTTTTCCTATTTCAGGAAGCGCAACAAAAACGATATTGATATCCAAAGAAATTATCAATTGAGCAAATGCCAGTAAGGCCAAACTTAGCCCCAGTCGATACTGATGGTCACCTTGATACTTAGACATAAAATCCCTCATTGTTTTATTGTTCGCGTATATACGTACAATTGAAATATAGGCATTTTACCTAACCTGTTGCAAGATTTATTTATGGTCTTCCCGTATCGGCTTCAATGGAGGTTATCGTTAGCTACATTAAAAACGTCACTTGGTGCAGCTAAATCTGTTAATAAGCAATCCAGAATAATAACCATAACTTTTTGTTTTTTATTCATAAAGTAATTGTATTTACTTCTAGAATGTCTGTTTAGACAACTTAAGGTCAATTACGGGCAAAATTAATGGATTATAATGTAAGCCTATCACTAAAACTCCCAGTCCGTGTGAATGTGAATTGATTGAATTCGTAGCACGTATCTGCCCCATTGTATGTTAGTACTACAATCGTAATGGCTCTGGAATAAGAGGGCTATCCCAGCGAGGATAATGACATTGTTGTGCGCGGTATTGATGTCGCCGCCGCCAGTCTGACCAAGATAAAATCTGTTCGACGGTTTCCCTTGTCTTTTTCATCAGTTTTGATAGCAGCTTACGTAGTTCCGATACGCTCAGGGCTATCAGCCCGATGTTTTTTCTCCTGTATCCGCAAAACAGCCAGGACCGCATGGGCCAATAACAACAGCGTAATATGCCGGTACCAACTCTGCCACTGCCGGATTTCGTAGTGATCCCGCCCACACTCACCTTTTGTTTCCTCAAAACCGCTCTCAATTTCTCCCAACGATGTCCGGCCGCCTGAACCCGCACCTTGAGATCAGCCTGATCTCTGCGGGCAAGTCAGTTGCCAGCTATTTTTACGTTCTACATCACTGAGCAGTCCGCGAAGATAAAGCAGACAACGGTGTTGAAAGCCTACAGAGTGAAACAGCGGAGCCAGACGGGAATGCACGCCCCGTAGCATATGACCGCTGTGTAGCTTAATGCGATGCGCTGAATCTAGTAGAAACGAGACACTCACATTGTTTATAATAAAATCAAGGTCGATACTTCCGCCATCCTCTCATCCACATACAAAAAAATGCAGACTCGAAGGCCTGCGTATCAGTTCAGCAACAACCCAAAATAGTCCCAAGTGTCAGATCACCATAAACACCTAACTCTTTCGCTTAAGGAGCTTTTTACGCATCCATTGTTTGATCTCTCTCCAATACTCTTTTCCCAGAAGGGCTATGGCGATGACAAACAAGGTCTCTCCTACAACGATAAGCGCGGAGACAACGACCATCTTGTTGGGAATATCGAGGAACGGAATAATGGGGAATGTAAGCCAATACAACAGAACCAGTATCAACATGACGAAACCCGCTTTTTTCTTAAAACTCAGGTCATTGTTGCGCAGCATGCCGGGCAATTTCCTAAGCCAGTTTTCGAGATCGTCTACAAGGGTATAGACGACAGGAATGACCAACAGGCTCAAAACAGTGGAAGTCATCAGGCCTCCGATGACTGCCACCGCCATTGGGCTACGGAAACTGGGATCGGCGGTGCCGAAACCCAGGGCAACGGGCAACATGCCTGCGCCCATCGCCAACGTGGTCATAATAACGGGGCGTGAACGTTTGTGACAGGCATCAATCAGCGCCTCCGTTCGGCTCATGGGTTTATTGATCGCCTTGCCATCTGAGCCACGGTGACCACGACGTGATTCAATCGCATAATCGACAAGTAGTATCGAATTCTTGGTGGCAATCCCCATCAACATGATTAACCCGATCAGGGATGACATAGAGAAAGCCTGACCTGCAAGCAGTAATCCAACGAATGCCCCCCCCAACGAAAGCGGGAGTGCCGCCAAAATGGTGACCGGCTGGAAAAAATCTTTGAACAGCAAAACCAGTACGACATAGATGGCCAGAATCCCAGCGACCATAGCTGCGCCGAAACCGGAAAACAGTTCATTCATCATCTCTTCATCGCCCTGAGCAACTTGGTGCACGCCGGCCGGCAGATTCTGGATTGACGGCAGCTTCGCCACCTGAGCGGTCAGATCGCCGAGTTGTATGCCCGACAGTTCAACGTCGATGGTGACACTGCGTGTCCGGTTAATTCTATTTATCTGGGCCGGTCCACTGCCTTGCTCAATGCTGACAATCTGGTTAAGCAGTACGGGCCCTTTGGAACCCGGTACAGTCAACCGCTCAAGCAGCCCCAGCTCCTCACGTACGTCCTTTGACAATTTAACCACGATAGGGATCTGGCGCTGTTCTACGTTGATTTTGGGCAGAAATTGGTCATAGTCGCCAACGGTAGCAATGCGCAGGGTATCTGCGATAGCGACGCCAGAAACACCCAAATCGGCCGCTTTGGCGAAATTCGGCTTCAGGATGATTTCGCTACGAGCAAGCCCCGCACTGGAAGCGATATTGCCCAGACCGGGGATATGGCGTAAATCTTTTAATACTGAATCGGCCGCCTTAGCCAATAACTGAGGATCATCGCCGGTCAACACCAGCTGATACTTCTCGCCTGAGCCGCCAAAACCAACTTTGCTGCGGACACCCGGAAGCTCAGCCATCATTGTACGGATCTCTCCTTCAATCAGCTGCTTACTTGGGCGCTCCTTACGCGGATCCAACAACACCGTAAGCGTTGCAACACGGGTATCAGTCTTTCCATCAGCAGCCATGATATCGCTCCCCGTGGATCCCCCGCCGATCGTGGTATAAATGTTACGTATATGCTTGATTGGTGCTAGGCGATTTCGAGCGCTTTCTGCCATCGCCCAAGTTTGCTCCAGTGTGGTCCCGGGCGGAAGTTCCAGTGTCACTTGCGTCTGGGAGTTATCATCTGAGGGAAAGAACCCCTGAGGCAGCAGTGGAATCAGCATCAGAGAGCCAACAAAGAACCCGCCGGCCAGCGCTAAGGTGAGCCAGCGATGTCGCAGTGTCCAATTGCAGGCGCGTAAGTAGGCAGTCATCCAGAAGGGAGCACGCTGAGGGCGTACATGTGGCTTCATCAGGTAGGCTGCCATCACCGGTGTCAACAAGCGAGCCACAACCAGTGATGCAAACACCGCAAGTGCCGCCGTCCACCCGAACTGCGTGAAGAATCTTCCGGCAATACCAGACATGAAGGCAGTAGGCAGGAAAACGGCGATCAAAGCAAAAGTCGTTGCGACGACGGCAAGGCCTATTTCCGAGGCGGCATCAATCGCGGCTTGAAACGGCGGTTTCCCCATACCGATGTGCCGTTCGATATTCTCAACTTCTACGATAGCATCATCCACCAAGAGGCCAATCACCAGCGACAGCGCCAGCAATATCACGATACTGAGCGAGAAGCCCATCACGTCCATGCCAATGAAGGCCGGCAAAATCGACAGTGGCAAAGCCGCTGCCGAGATCAAAGTGGCCCGTATATCGCGTAAGAACAGAAATACCACCAGAATTGCGAGAATGGCACCTTCGTAAATCATATGCATGGAGGCGTCGAACTCCTCCTGCACAGGTCGTACAAAGTCGAATACCTGAGTAATCTGCAAATCGGGCCATTCCGTACGCAATTGCGTCAGAGCTTTTGCCACTTTGTCACCCACGTCAACTTCGCCGGCACCTTTGGCTCGAGTAATCTCGAAGCCAACCACCGCTTTGCCGTTGAGTAACGCGAGTGAACTACGTTCCGCTGTGGTGTCTTTCAGTGTGGCCACTTCGTCCAACCGAAAACGCTGCCCGCCAGGCAGCGACAGTTCCAGCCAGGATAATTCATCGGCACTCTTGACGCGGGCGACCAGACGCAGTGGCTGTTTCCCCTGACCTAAGTCGGCTTGCCCGCCGGTGGCATCCTCCAGCTTAAATGCCACCTCTGTTTCGAGCTGAGGTGGCGCTGCACCCGGGAGCGAAGCTGACACGGTTACTGTTGGAACATCCATGTCCGGGAAACTTTGTATCTTCATCAAATTGAAAGAATAAAAACCTGCAACGCTCAAGATCAGAAAGAGCAAGATTGACGGAATGGGACTACGAATAGACCAGGTTGAGATATTCACGATGTGCCTCTTAGCGTTGGCCTGAATGGTCAGAAGCAGCAGTCGTTTTGGCTAACCGGACTATATCGCCATTATTTAGGAAAACGCCGCCGCTTGCGACGATGCGTTCCGTGCCTTGAAGACCTGAGAGGATCTCCTGTTGGTCATTCAATATGCGGCCTACAGTGACTTTAAGCGGATGTACGCGCATGTTGTCGTCCACGACGAACACCAGATGAAAACCGTCGCGTGCGACGACAGCGGATTGCGGCACAGTCATCCCTTGCCGATCGCCCACCACAATCTCACCGCTAACATAAGTGCCGGGTCGAATAGAAGAGCCACTCTTTGTTTCGGCATGGAGGATATCCACATAAGCAATCCCACGGCGCGAGTTCAAATTGACGGTTGGTGCGACAAGACGTACTACACCTTCCCATTTATTGCCGCCAGGTGAGGTGATCTCCGCTTTTTGCCCCGGCTGAATCTGCTCGAGTTGCTGTGCGGACAACTCTGCCCGCCATTCAAATTTTCCTTGGCGGATAAGGCGGAACATTTCCGTGCCTTGCATCGGTACTGAACCCACTGTGGCCGGGCGAGCAGAAATAATACCGTCGTCGGGTGCGCTCAGTATTGTCTGCTCCAAACGTAATTTCTGGGCGTCCATTCGCGCTTTCGCCGATTCCAGACGAGCCTGTGCAGTCTGTTCCTGAGTTAACAGTTTTTGGATATCCTGTTCGCTTAGGCCGCCAACACCGCGCAATCGTCTGGCTCGCTTACCATCCGCTTGCGCATTCAGAGCTACCGCTTTCGCCTCACTCAGCTCGGCTTTCGCCAAAAACCAATCATTCATCACTGAATCGCGTGAAAATTCGGCAAGAGATTGCCCTTTACGCACCCGATCTCCCTCTTGTACCAACAATGTTTGTACACGCAAGCCATTAACCTCAGGGCTGATGATGGCTTCTTGCCAGGCCGAGATGGAACCATTGGCTGTTACGGTATTGGTGACGGATTGTCTCGTCGGCGTCGCCAGAGTCACGGTCAGTACCGGTTTGTTTGCCGTTGGCGTCGTTTTGTCTGCTGGCGAATCACATGCCGACATGAATACGGCAATGGGCATCACCAGTACGGCAGTACAAAAGGCCTGCAAAAACCAAGAACGGGGGCGGGTGTTTTTAGCTATCGGTTGTGTCATAGGGTGGATCCATTAAGGGAGATAAATTGTCGAACCCGTCGCCTACAGCGCGGTAAAGCGTTGTTCTGGCATACTGGCATTTCAAACAAACGCAGGCGTGGTCGCACAACCGCGGAGGATCAGAGACACGCTGAAAATAGAAGAAACAAACGTGAGTCGGCGGAGCCTTGGAGAAGACTGTTTCCGCTGTATTTTTAGTATGGAAACTGGCTGCATAGTCAGCACACCCTTATAATGCGTGAGTACATACTCATTAAATGATTAAAAAAATCAGCTAAATCGCTTTATGAATTACTTGGAAGCTCAATGGCTCGTACCATTGCTTCATAACCTGCACGTTTGTAAATACCCAGCAGGTGCGGTTTTTGAACAGCCATATCGATAACACCATTGGCCACGACCGTACAGATCATGCCATGAAACTCGTTCGACAGCGGTAAATCGAGTCCCTCAACCAACGGGATACCCAGTATGGAAATGTCACCGAACCGCATGCATCTTTCCATTTGTGCGTTGGATAACTTTCCGGAGACCATCAATTTGTTCCCTGTTGCATATGCAGCGGGGTTGGCGAGCGCCCAATCAATATACGCATCCCACGCAACCTGCAGTTGCTCCTTACCCGACGATAACGCCCGCAAGCTCTTGGTAAGAAGGTGCTCCATTTCGTCAAGCAGATAGTCACACACCGCACTTAACAACGCGTCTTTATTTTCAAAGTAGCGAAACAATGTGCCCTCCGAGACCCCGGCCTTTTTGGCTATGGCCGCAGTGGGCGCTGCTAACCCTTGTTCGGCAAAAATCTCCGTGGCGGCACGCAATAATGCTTGCTGCTTTTCTTCACTGCGGGGACGGGCCACTTTCAGGCTCCTTTAATAAATGAGTAAACACTCATTATAGAGTGATGATGAAATCAAGCAAGCGTTTTACTGCTCACACAGAAAAACCGCGCATTGTGAATTCAGATATGACTACAGCGCTACATTGTGCTTCAGGGAACATACCATCAACTAATTTTAGCGAATTGGGCCAATACATAATCTTCTTGGTTCACAAGTTGGATTTCTGGAGTTATCAATTGTAAATGCCCCATTGTGTGTTGCTGTCTCTGGCTGAATTATATCGGGAGCCTATTTTTAACTTGAATTCTGAATAAGGAATTTAGATAACGCCATAATGTGTATTAGCTGCGGCTTGACCTGACGTCATCCTATTAGTGGGGTACGATTAAATCTGACTGTCGGCTATGAGCGAGGTGCGGATGTAGCGCCACACCCAATAGTAAATTGGTAGCACACTGTAAGCTAATTTTCCAAGTGAGGCCCTTTGCTATGGCAAAACCCTGTAGGCTACCCGAACACGGCTTAATGTGACAGAGCCATATTTACGCCGCAAGCGGCGGGTAATTCGACCCTAAGAGATTAATTACCACCAGTAATTGATTTCTTATAAATCAATATAAACTCATTCCGCCATCAATAACCAAGGTGACACCCGTGACCCAAGAGGCCTCATCAGAAGCCAGATACAATGCAGCTCCGGCATGATCCTGAGGTAATCCTGTGCGTTTCAGAGGAATATTAGCCGCTCTTTGTTGCCATAATTCAGGCTGATTTTCCCATTGTTCCTGATTTGCTTTAGTGGCTGTTAAGCCTGGACAAATACCATTAACTCTTATTCCATGTTCCGCAAGCTCATATGCCGCGCTTTTGGTGAGATTTTCCATTCCTGCTTTGGCTATTTGATAATGTGCTACCCGGCTTCGACAAAGTCTGGAACTAAGTGAAGAAACATTAATAATATTTCCAATTATGTCATGTTCTATCATGCGCTTTGCAACCAGCTGAGTAAGAAAGAAAGGTATCTTCAAATTAGTATCAAGAACTTGATCGTATTTTTCTTCATCAATGATAAGAAATGTGTCACGGGTGAGAGTACCAACATTATTGACCAAGGTGTTGACTTTACCCAGAGTCTGTTCACTATGCTGAAGTATTTCTTTACAGCAGCTGATATCCGACATATCACACTGTAATGAAGTTACCTTGCCTTTTTCACTGCTGAGTATGTCACAGAGTTCAGCAGCTTTAGCTGCGGAATCTTTATAGGTAAATAATACATCAGCTCCAGCGATAGAAAATCTTCTGACAATTGCCTCTCCAATACCATGACTTCCCCCGGTGACGATCACTTTTTTACCCGATAAGTTCATTTCATCCTGCCTAATTTTTCGAAGGTTAGTTTTCTAATTTAATGCTTTCTACCCTAGGTGACAGAAATTGGTAATAAATTCCGGCTATTGTAAAAAGATCAATTGTCCCTAACAGTAGCCAGCGAATTTCGCTGATGCCTAGAATTTTACCCAGGTCATAAAGGGTGCCGCCTCCGCAAATAAGATAAAAACATTACTTAACTTAACGCGATGCTCGATTTTAATATCCTATAACGTTAGCTTGTTGAAGCCAGTCGCGTTGACTTTTACCTTGTTTAAAATTAGCAAAAATGCCCAACGACGACCTTTTTCTGGATCTCGACGGATTAAAAAAACAACCTCCAACTGACCTCAACATTGCAGAGTGCTATCAGTTCATTTTTTCAACATACCATACGCAATTATAACAATTATTAAACATGAATTATTAAACATAGTTTGATTGATCTTGCGGGTTGACAAGGGCTAGCCTATGTGCATTATATATAGCGAATCTAACACAGTGTGCCAAACGAGCGGATCTGCTCTGTCGCATTAAGCCGTGTTCGGGTTACCTATCGATTTTTTGTTGAGTGTCCTATCGATGTCCCTTATCCGAAACGCGTTCAAACGGCTGCGTTATCCTGTTGATATCACCGCTCAGTGTGTTCGTTGCTATCTGGCCTACGCATTTAGCTTGCGTCATTTAGAAGAAATAATGGCTGTACGGGGTATTAACGTTGATTATTCCACGCTTTCCCGCTGGATTCATCGCCTCTTCCCCGGTAGCTAAACGTTATCGACGGTGTAAACCTAAGGATTTCTCTACAGCTATGAAGTCATATATAACTACTCCAATATACTACGTTAATGACAAGCCACATATGGGGCATGCTTATGCGACTATTCATGCAGATGTAATGCATCGTATAAAAAAAATGGCTGGATATAAGAGTTTTTTTCTGACTGGCGCGGATGAACACGGTGAGAAAATTGCAAAAGCTTCTGCGGTGCAAAACATAACGAATGAAGAATTTGTCCAGCAAAATGTTAAGCATTTCATTTCCGCTTGGAAGGTATTAAATATCGACTATTCTTTCTTTGTCAGAACATCATCACATTTCCATGAAAATTTTGTGCAAAAATCATTACAAAAACTATATGATGCTGGCGATATCTATTCAGCAGAATATGAAGGACTTTACTCCATTGGCCAGGAACGCTTTGTCACTGAAAAAGAACTTGTCAATGGAAAAATTCCTGAAGATAAAGATCCACCTATAATTCGTAAAGAGAAAAATTATTTTTTCCGTATGGAAAAATATCAGGGCTGGATAAAAGAATATTTGACCGATCACCCTGATTTAATCTCCCCGCCTCAGTACGCTAATGAAGTGCTACAGATGTTGAATGATGATATCGGAGACCTGAGCATCTCACGGCCAAGGGAAAGGTTGTCTTGGGGAATCCCCATTCCCTGGGATAACGCTCACGTCACTTATGTCTGGTTTGATGCCCTTTTGAGCTATCTTTCCGCCATTCATCATGCAGATCCTGATGATGTAGAGGCGTTATGGCATTCTTCAAACCATATCATCGGTAAAGACATTTTAAAAACACATACTATTTTTTGGCTAAGCATGTGTAAAGCCTTGGGATTTACTCCCTATAAACGACTTCTTGTTTCAGGGCATTTATTAGGAAGCGATGGTCGTAAAATGAGTAAGTCTCTGGGAAATGGCGTTGACCCGCTTTATGCAGCGGAAAAATACACCTGCGATGTTCTCAGATACACATTGATTAAAGAGCTTCGCTTTGGTTCGGATGGCATTATCAGTGAAGAAGTTATTCAGCAACGGTTAAATAACGACCTGGCTAATGATATCGGAAACCTACTTTCCCGCACAGTAGCCATGATTAACAAATACAGTAGCGGCATGCCCCCTGTACTGTCAGAACAAACATTACAGCATCATTTCCTGATAAAACTTGCTGCGCAAACCTTTGATTCAATGATGCCTTTAGTTGATGAAATGAAGCTTTCAATGGCGTATGAAAAGGCTCTAGAGTTCGTCCGTGAACTGAATAAATTTATTAACGACACTCGTCCGTGGGATTTATTTAAGCAAGGTAATAAACTTCAACTGGATGAGACGCTTTCCGTACTTTTTTATTCACTAGACGTCATATCACGGCTATTTTACCCTGTTCTTCCTGAGAAGATGATAGTTATGAGAGATATACTTGGCCTAATCAATGAAACATTAACCTGGAAATTACCCACACCTGCAATAAGTAAGCATCCGGTCGCAAAAAGCGTCCCCCCTCTGTTTGAGAAAGTAATTAGTTAATTTTACCCGGTTCTGTCGTATTAACGGAGAAATCACGAAAGAAAATGAATTGAACGATTTTTATGCAGTTAATTGATAAAAGAAGGCTGCGGGTGAAATAGAATGCTCCGGCTCTTGCGGATATTGTCCCTTTATGCAACATACAAACCAATTCAAGACCCGCTAACAGGATTTGAGTCCGTCTGAAATTTTTTTGGGGAGATCCGCCGCTTGAAGTCGCTTGAACGCGTTTCGAATAAGGGACATCGATAGAACACTCAACAAAAAATCGATAGTTTACCCGAATACGGCCTAATGCGACAGAGTTCCATTTTTAGCCGGTCCCTCTACGAGTCCAAATCACCTATGCCTAACTTGGATATTTCAATCCATATCGATTGGTAGCATTCAATTCATTGTCTTATCGTATGTTGACTACTCTATTTAGCCTCTTAACTATCATTTGTGTTCCGTTGCTCCCCAAACCCCAATCATAGCAACGATAGTCCGTAGCGCACATGGACTGGCAAAAGTGTAGCAGTATTCCGAACCGCTATTTAGATTGCACAGTGAATAATCTGAAAGGAGTTCTACACAGTGTACCCAAGGTCTCTTTGACATCATCAATATTTATACCCTGAGTGCCAAATTCACGATTCATGCAAGCCAACAGTTCAGCTATTTTTATAGGTTGTTCAGTCAATTCCAACATTCGCAAAATCTGTTCCGTTGTCAATCGTTCATTCTGTTGCATGTCGCACAATTTCAGCCATTGTCTAGGCTCTTCAGTCACGCAATCTAGCGCCTGTCCGTAATACAAAACCGCAGGACGGCGCTCTCCAGCATCAAACAAGATGTGGTCATCGCGTATCTTGTATTTGACCAGAGTTTCTTCGCGATCAATTGATCCATCCGGATTGACGTGATATTTGTGTATGGTCGTGGTTGCTTTGATAACCAACGACTCAAATACTTCTCTCATGTACTCTTCATCAGCTTTAAGTTTAACTCCCTTTTTGCTGACATAAACTTCTAGCAACGGATCGCTCATAAGGCTGCCAAGTTTAGCCTGAGCTGTCGATGGTAACTGCCGAACCTGGCAACACAACTGTTCATTTTCTAGCATTTTATCCGGTGAAAAGTAGTGAGGTTGCTTCCAACAGAACACCTGCAAATCAGCTTGATCCAAGATTTCTAACAAGCTGTCTACATCGTAATAGTGTTCCTGAGGGTTGCAGATAAAATCAGCCAGCTCCTGCGAAAATCCCGGACGCTCATCTACATATTTCAGCACTCGCTTCAACTCCTTGGGTGCCTTGGCATGACCGTTAAGAGCTCGCAGGTAAGATACAGCGAGCTCAAATCGGGCAGGGCTGGATAGGGTCTTTTTAGGATCCAGCAAGGCTAGAATCTCTAGCATTTTGATTGAATACTGACGGTTCTTATAATCGTAAACCATGATCTCAGCGATGCCAGTATCTTTGAGCGCCCTATGGATAACTTTAAATCCATCTTGCGGAGAAGGTAAGTGATGCAATACGCCGACACAACTGATGTAATCAAACGTGTCCGTATACTCAGTTTCTAACAAATTTTCCTGCTTAAAAGTAATATTGGAGATCCCTAAATTTTGGGCTAAACGGTTTTGGAAAGTGATACTACTAGAGCTCAAGTCGCTGGCCACTATTTCGCAATCGGAAAATTGCAAGGCAACCAGTACAGCCCATCTGGTACCGCACCCAGGGACCCATATTTTACTACCCGGTTTCAACTGTGCCTCTTTTCTCAGATTGAAATCTAGATTGAAACTGGCAGTCAGCCTACGGTCAGGGTCTTCTTGTTCAATGCGATAGACCGGAGGAAACGGAAACGATTCGTATTGTTCGGCAACTTGTTTGGTGATGGAGGCATTACTGATATCGTTGGATAATGTCGTTTGGCTCATAAAATGGCTCCTTAAAAAATATCCCTGAGCAGCACGGTCGAAAATATATCGGCCGTCTCATAGATTTTGTTCTACTTCTTTATTGGTAAATAGGTCGGTCGGGATGCTCTGCATCTAAGAAATGCGGTAACAACGATGGAAAGTGCTTTTCTAAATACAACGAATAGTTATCGCGCGGTTCTTCAGGATATAACTCAAAGTAAATTTTCTTGGTCAACTCTCGGATAGCGTGAACCTTTTGCTTACCGTCGCTGTAGTGATGCTCTGCACACTCTTTTAGCCGATCAAGCACTCCGCGATATTCGCTATTGGCTTTTACTGGATCGGCTATCTTGTGAAGGATGCCCTGAGTGTACATATCCGGATACATAAAATTCAACAACTCGGTAAAGTAATTGGGTCTGCGGAACCGAACGCGTACTGCCATGCTATCTTCAATATAGTCAGCATAGTGCCAACAGTATGCTGGAACAAACATGGCCTCACCTGACTCTAAAATCACTTCTTTTCCACCTGTGAAACGCAAGAAATCCTGGCGATCTTGTTCGGTAAAGTTCTGCAACTTCCAACCCGATGCTTGAGTTAAAGGCAGCAATTTTTTAGCGGCAGAATGCGGAAATACGATGAAACGTTTTCTGCCAAAAATTTGGAAGAGGAAACCGTGATGTCCGGCTTTGTCAAAGTGAATGTTGGCTACATTGCCCTTGTTACCAACAAAACACTGCTGAACAATACTGTTGCTTTCTCCTTCCTGAGGGATACACATTTCGGGAACAGAATAGTATTCACGGATAGCATCTGGCGTTGAAAACTCGATACACATTTTCTTCTCATTCGGGTTTTCATCGACATAGCGATAGTACTCAGCAATTGTCATGGTCGCCATGTCTTCTAGAGTGGAGTCTTTATCCCGCAAGGCCCCTGTTTTTTTTGTATGCTCTTCGTAGGCCTTTAGATATTCATCTTGGACAGGGATGCGAATATTCCCCCAATGCTCAATTACTTTATCACGGGAGGTTATATCCCTGATCTTTTCACCTGAATATAAATCAGTAATAACCACTGGCGTTACCGTTTTCATATAACTATTTTCAAATTCCTCTGCAATTGGCAGGATGATTCGTTCAATTAAATTATTGTAGTCGTTCATTTACTCTATCCTCATTTAAAATTTTTACATCATTGCTATATGGAAACAGCCGAATATCGGTGTTGTTAAGTAGACTTATCAACTAACAGCAAACTTAGTTGCTAAAATCTAACGCCTGCTCTCTAACTTAACTACCACCTACTGAAGTAGGTGGGTTAGCGCACATCGATGCCGACGACTGAAAGTCGTCGAACCACGCACCTCGTAAACGCGCATATGTCAAAAAATTAAAATCAACGTCACCGACTAAAATCGGTGGTTTTTACCTTTCATATGGAAAAATAAAAAGTAATTTAGCTAAAACGGACTTGCCATGATGGCTAACGATATTCTGGTCATATCGTGGTGGCGAGCACTGTGACTCACTAGGTATTATTACTTACTTAAAAAGTATTGTAGTTGATAAGACTGAATCATTTCGCACTCTACTCTTTGATTTTCAAGAACCTTGGTCACAAGTTCGGTTATATCATCATGTTGACAACCATTCGCATTCTCCACCATCAAAATCAGGTTATTACCTCTTTGGTCAACGTTGGTATCGTGATACAAACACGCGGAGCAAATGGCATCGTTCTTCAATAAGTCGGCTAGCTCAACATGTAGCAATTCACTTACAGTGGGAAGCTGTGAAGCATCAATAGACAATCGAGCTGTAACCATTGAGCCTCCAATAGCATTGCCTTCGGACCAAAGCAGATCGGCGACTTTTCGCTCTTCCAAGTGAAGATGTTTGTCCACCTTCTTAGCAAGATCGCTTGGAGCCATTTCGTTTTGTTTCTGATACAGTTCACTTTCTAGCACATCCTGATTCTGCAGGCGGTAATAGCATAGGTATTCGTCAGATTGTGAACAATAGTAGCGCTGACTCGACAAGAATCCCGGTATCTCCATACGCTGAGGAATATGTTCTTGATTGTGCCAATGGTTAAAGAGTGCATTCTCCCCACCCTCCATATGCAGCCATAGCATCAAAGCACTTTGTTTGCTTTCGTTCATCATCTATGTAGCCCAAAAGGTTAACCCAATAGAAATTAAATCGTTTTTAGTGCTTCACAGAAGGATTCAATGTCTTCATTGCTCATGTTAGCCCGTCCCATAACCCGGATTCCAGGCCGATCTTTAGCTACAATTGGAAAAAACACAGCGGAGCAGTAAAAGCCTTTTTGGAACAAGCGAGCTGATGCTTCAACAGCATCATCTACTGATGGCAAATCGATAACTCGTATAGGCAGACCGTTACCAGCATTGGAGCTTGGAATTATACGGTCAAAATGTGCCATCGCTTCGCCTAATTGTGCCTGTAATTTGGGCAACTCATCGCTCAGATGGATCTGTGCAGAAGCTTTGATTGCACCTAATCCTGGTGCATTAATCATTTGTGACCACCCCAGTGGACCTGAACAATAGTCGAGCATTTCACGATATTTATTGCTGCCAAGCATTATCACTCCGCCTGTGGCGCCGAACGCTTTGGCGAGAGAGCCTACAATAACAGTTCGATCATTCAACTTATCAAAAAATGAACGTGATAGACCGACGCCTTGTTCTCCGTATACGGAAATGGAGTGTGAATCATCGATGTATAAGAACAAGCCATACTCTTTTTGTAATCGAATTAGTTCTTCAATCGGGGCATTGCCACCCATGCTATAAGCACCGTCGCAAACATATGCTACGGTATCGTTTTCTTTACAGGCTTGCTCAATAAACTCAATGCTGTTATGTGGACAAGTAACCACTTCGGTTTCATTACCACAATTAGGCTTGAGAATATTCATGGAGAAATGGCAGCTTCGGTCGAAAATCATCAAAGGTTTTTTTCCTTCAGTCAGTTGCCCTGAAGCCAACAAAGGTAAAACTGATACAGAAGCGGTAAAACAAGAAGTAGTCAAAATGATCTCGGCATCGAATACCTTGGACATAAGTTGCTCGGTTTCGACCATCAACCTAGGAGCAATCCGTGCTCGTGAAACTGAAGTACTCATCGTGCCTTCATGCTCAAGGGCGCGGATTGCACCATCGATGATTTTCGGATGTCGGTTCAGGCCAAGGTAAGAGCAAGAGCACATATTGATAAATTCATGGCCATCATCCGTAATCAGCTTATTACCCTTGTAATCTATAGTTCTGATGCCTGTCAAACCATATTCATTGGCTTTCCGCCAACTAACCAGACTGGAAGTAACCATCTTGCCGATATTTGAGTATTGCCCCATAAAAATCACCTATTATTTATATGATTAAGATTGGAACAGTGGGATCGATCCTCCGTCCACAGTTTGGGCAAAAATAAAGCCCGGTCAATATCCTCACGTTTTATACTTAACTTTGAGTATTATGAATCACAAAGTTTTAATATCTATTGTCAGTAATGAAACGAGTTTTTCTTTTGGTTGCTAATTCAAAGTGAGAAAGCGTCACTTGATTGACGATAATTTGACGAATTTTTCCAGTTTGGATGGCTTCGAAAAGCGCAGGAGACTCTTTTTCCATAGCACTCAGAACCAAATCTTTCAATTCTGGCGGGGCTATCGACTGTTGGTGTAATGAGACAAGAACTTTTAATTCAGGCTGAGTTGAGGTTCCACCTATTTCTACATTAAACATAGTAATGTTCAATTTCGTATTTAGTTGGTCGATAATTCCGAATACTATATCTTTATTGATTACAGTATCGGCTACAGCATGTTCGAATACAAACCGACGTCCTTGAAGTGAAAAACGAGCTTCTAGTTGCGTTGGATCATCCAGCCACTGAGCCACATCGCCTGTATCCAACCTAATAGCTGGAGTTTGTAAACGAACATGGCTGGTAACCAACAAAGTGCCTTTTTTTCCTGCTTCCCTAATAACTTCTTCAGTTTCAGGATCAATGATTTCAATAGTACACAGTTCTTTGAAAGGAATGTATTCATTGTATCTAGTAGGCACTTTACTGTACGCTACTTGGCCAACCTCGGTAGTACCATAAAGAAACGGATACAGCGTTGCATTCGGAAATGCTTCTTCAAGCAGTGCCATTTGGCTACCATAGAGATTTTCACCTCCACCTAATAGCCGTGTGATATTCAAATCTGGTCCTGTAGTATCCAATAAACGGCTAGCCAACCCCAAAAACGTGGGGTTCATACCAGTAATCACATTGGCATTGAAATGTTGATACAAGGAAATAATTTCTTCGAAATCACGATCACAGCCTAAGGGAATTTCCGAACATCGCCCTGGAAACATATCTACAACATGATGCACTGCCATAAATGATGCACTACCAGGCTCTGATAGATTGAGAATTATATCTTTTTCCTGTAATAGTCCATTGCGCCAATGTGTTTCAGCCAACAAGCGATTAACAGTGCGCCATTCATCACGACCAAACAAAGTTGCTTTGGGTTTTCCGGTGGTACCAGAGGTTGTATAGAACATACCGTAAGGTTGTTCGCTGGCAAATAAGGCCGAAAAATCATCGTGTACCGCTGTCATCACTTTATCGAAAGAAGCGATCGGCAAATCTTCAAGCTGGTATTCCGTACCGAGATTTTCATAAAGTGAGCGGTAAAAAGGTGAGCTTTTTCGCGCCGTTTCCACAATTTGTTTCAGGGTATAAAAATTCAATTTAACCTTCCTTTCTTACGGATTCTGCGATTGCTGTAATAAATAAGCAGTCACCAATAGATCCAAATAGCCATGTCCGACAGAACTAAAAACGGTTGCAGTGTTCTTGAGTTTGTTTCTGTCGAATGTCAGCATTTTAGTCAATGTTAAAGCATCACGATGCAACTCTCCTGCTTCAGCCACTGCAGTATCAAGATCCTCCACAATCACATGGGCGCTTTGCAAAAGCGTATTTGGAACTTCACGCGAGTCACATGTATGCGCCCCCATGCAATTAACATGAACGTGGTCAGTAAGCTTTACATTAGAAAATAGCGGCAATCTTGAAGTTGTAGCAGTACAGATAATGTCTGCATTACTTACAGTATCTGTTACAGATGCAGGCATAAGAACTTCAATATTAGAACCAAATTTCTCTTCAATTCTCTTTGCAAATACCAAGGTGTTACTGGCAGTCCTTCCATACAACCGTATTTGGTGTATCGGACGGACTGCCATAACCGCTAATACTTGTTGCCAAGCTTGAGTGCCGCAACCAATTAACGCCATTTTATTGGCATCATCGGACGCGCAAATATCAGTCACCATGGCACTGACTGCTGCACACTTCAAGTTGGTCAACTGGGCACCGTCTAGCAAAGCCAATGGTTGTCCTGTAGTACCGTCAAAAACATTGACAATGGCATTTACCGAATTACCTTTTTTCTCTCCATTAACTACCAAAGTGGCGACTTTTGTAATAAACAAATTACTGTTAGGACAATATGCTGGCATAGCACCAAACGCCGAAAAGGGGCTTTGCTTTATAATCATCGATCTTGTCGGTACCCGTGCAGCCTCAGCTCTACCATTAGAAAATGATTCTTTGAAATAAGATATTAATGGTTTAAGATCCGTCAGTTCCGGCAACAAAGGCCAACCAAAGGCACCAATATTTAGAATAGACATCATGAATCCTTGCATGGACGTAGTGGAATTAAAAAGCTCCGCTCCCAACACAACACTTCAATATCATTCTGATTCAGTCCTCGGGTCTGTACTGTGACAATCCCTTGACCTGGACGACTATTCGATTCGCGTTTGGTCAAAATAGTAGTTTCGGCATACAAGGTGTCGCCAACATAAACCGGATGACTCAATTTGACTTCTTTCCAACCCAGATTGGCAATCGCTCTGGCACTAGTACTGGCGAGGCTTAACCCTCCAATAATGGAAAAAGTGACAAGACTGGATACCAAAGTCTGACCAAATTCAGTTTTCTTTGCATACTCATTGTCGATGTGCAAAGGGTGAGTATTCATATTGATCAGAGATTGCCATATGTTGTCAACTTCAGTAACAGTACGCCCAGGTTTGTGCTCGTACACATCCCCAATGTTGAAGTCATCAAAATAGAGTCCATGACTTTCACGATATCGCTGTGGCCCGATGGCCTCTAATATACTGAGAGGTTTGTTTTCCATATAATTTTATTCCTGATTACTACAACTCTATCGAATTCGCCCGGACAATATTTTCTTGCTATACTTGAGATGTGGCGGTCCAACCATTTCTTCCGAATCCATAGCAACAGATCGCTGCTTGTTCGACTCGAGCATAGATACGATCGACTGTGCTTTGGCCTTACTATCTTCACAGATAGCAAAACCTTTGTTTATGGTAGAAACTTGGTTCGGGTGTAAGGCAATTTTCCCAGTGTATCCGAGTTTTTTCGCCTTCTCGATTTCCAACTGTAACATATCGTGTTCATACACTGAGAAACAGGGAGAATCTATAGCATGTAGCCCAAGCCTCTTAGCACAAATACTGATTTCCGCTTTGATGTAAGATAATTCGTTAGTTAGCGTCTGAGGGTTTAAGTCCATATCAACGGCAAAGTCCGCTGCCCCAAAAATGACCCCGTCTAAAGCTTTAGGTCGGTGATTGAGATGACGCAATTCGAAAAAGTTATCGATGGTTTCAATCACAGAAAATATCAAACTGTTTTTAAAATAAGTGCTTATTAGCGGTACATCACGAGCGATGCTGGACTTTGGCACAATCACAATATCAGGTTGGAGTGATCGTTCGGTCAAAAACAGGATATCTTTCAATCCTTCTTCAGTGTCGAGACTGTTGATCCTGATTGCCACTGGCAATCTGTGGTCGAATGGATAATGTTTCAACAAGGAATTCCTTGCATCCTCCTTTTGGGTAAGAGGAACTGAATCCTCTAAATCAAAATGAATCACATCCGCATTGTAATTTTCTGATTTTTCAACCAATTTTCCATTTAAGGCTGAAGAGCAAAGCCAACTTCTTAACATACCTCCCTCCCTTAACATTATTTGATTATTTAGTTTTTATTTCCAGTATGGACAAAAGACACTTATCTTTAGCGTGTCATTCTCACAATAAATACTTTTATAAAAAACTCGGACGAGTGGGATGATCGAAATCTGTCCACTCCGCTAATGGTGATGGTATATATTCTTCGAAATCAACCGAATAGAGAGAACTGCTGGCAGCATGTCCATACTCATTGGCCAATTGTTTGGCTAAAAACCTCATATGGAGAGCTTTCTCTGAACCATTGATAAAATGCCCTACAAATGCCTGCTTCAGCCTAAAGAGAATGTCTTCTTTGGTGCTATTGTCTACCCCCTCGTCCAACAATAAGTGACCTAACTCTTTGCTATATAAGTCCGGGAACGTCCAGTTAAGTAAATTTGTAATTTCATCTTTACGGCGGAAACGCAAGTTCAAGCTCCAACAATCATCCAAGTAGTCGGCATAGTGCCAAGCATAAGGTGGGAAATATATTGCTTCTCCAGGATTTAATATAATCTCCTCGCCGCCTGTATATTCTAAAAATCCGGCTCTATCCTCATCGCTGAAATTTTGTAGTGACCAACTGCTGAATTGAGTAAAGGGGGCTAGTTTAGAAGTAGATTCTCGAGGGAATAGAATAAATCGTTTTCGCCCTATAATCGAATAAAGGAATGCATGCAAGCCATCCTTATCAAAATGAATATTGGAGAAACTACCTTTTACGCCAATGAAGTTATGATTGAGCAAGGTTTGACTTTCTCCTGCTTGGGGGAAGCATACTTCAGGTATTTTGAATGATTTCTGCATAGCCTCATCAGTTAAAAAAGCTACCCTAATTATATCCCTGTTTGCACGACCTTCAATCACTTGAAAATAATCAGATAAAGAAATGCTGGAACCTTGATATTTTGGGATTGAATCTTCTTCATGCATTTTATAGTGCTGTGATAAACGACTATCTAAATGATCCCTGATATCAGAAATTTTTATTGCACTATCATAATTGTCGTCCAGTGGTATTTGAATATCAGCGAAGACCTTAACGGCATCTGCTTTGGTTTTTACCCTTGCCAAGGGTTGCCCTGCAAATAAATCAGTGATAATGGCAGGCTGGTGCTTACGCATATACCTCTCAAAAAACACTTCGCTACTGAGCATTTTTATTCTTTCGATGGGCATATTTACCTTCCTTTATAGACTTAGCTTGAGAGCATAAAAATTTGTGGAGCATTTATCTGGAAAGAACCGAATAGAATTTTTATATTTTTCATATTTATAAGGATAATTATTAATCAACTAAATTTGGTTTTTTATGGGTATGTTTAATTGATTGTATAATATATATTAAATAAAGTTCCCCACAGATTTTATGATATCCAACTCCATGAGTCATTTTGCACTCATAAATGTATAATCATAAATATACACGTCAATATATAAACATTAGATTAATAAAACCCATAATATAAAATAAATTATCTAATTAGGTAATCAATGAAATTATCTGCACTTTTATTATAGTAGACAACACAATAACCTGACTTACCGCTGGCAATCATGAAATCGAAAATAGCCCTGTCTGAGCTTGAACGAATCACGTTGCAACAACTCGCCGTGAATCATCAGCATCGGGAATACGACTGTAGTACTAACCCACATTATTTGGTAATGAAACTGGATTTTTTCTGATGTTCAACAAACGTCCCGAAACTGGATCGGCTGGCACGCTCTGTACCGGATGCACGGAACATTCCCGACTCACTGCAAGCGATAGGGGGGCAAACTGGCACTGGGCCAGAGTATTTATGATCCAACCGATCCAATGGGCAAAATATTTTTCAGCGTAGTGGCCACGTTTGCGGAATTCGAAGTCGATTTGATACGTCTGAGAACAAAAGAAGGCATGGCGATCGTCTGGGCGAAAGGAAAGCTACGAGGGAAACAACCTAAACTCACCATTAGGCAACAGAAAGAATTGTGTCAAATGCACGGTACAGGGGAGTATTCGATCAGTGATTTGGTTGGACTGTTTTCGGTAGCAAGACCTACGGTTTACCGGACGTTGCTCCGTAAAAAAGTAGCAAAAAATGACTAATGGAAATTGATTATGAAAGATAAACAACTTAAAAAACTCCGATAGGGACTTGATATCTTGGGACTCATTGAAAAAAATCCGGATGTGGTCGGTTATGTATTATTTATACGCGTAATTACCGAATTGCGACAATGAATGAAAATGAGTTTGGCATGGCAATCTACGCCGATGATCTTAAAGAAGCCTATTTGGCGCCATCACAGCTTAATGCGTTAATGAATATCGATTTTTTGCCGGGAGTAGATCAGAACGATATTACCGTTATTCCGGTTATTGAGAATCCTGTTTTTGGATTAATGCTTAAAAAATAGAGTAAACTTGAAGACAGCAAAATTTTGTCCAAAAGTAAGTTAGCGTAACATAGGAATAATCGCCTAAGATTCAAGATTGCTTTGCTCATATTCCAATGACCAGAGCAACAGAGCGTGTGTGCTCCAATACAACTTATTCGCCCGGACCTGTGGCGCACCACCCTGCGTCAGAATTCGCGTATTTTCCAGCAACTGAACATTGAATCCATTATCACCAATATTCTGAAAGAGCACGGTATCCGCGATGTGGTCTTCAGCCTGCGCCATGCCCACCCGGAACGGGAATTTTGTGTGCAATATCAGGAAAGTGACTTTGCATTCCTGCAACGCCTGACCGCAGAAGAAGGTATCTTCTACTTTTTTGAATGCGGCAACGGGCGCAATACGCTGGTGTTTGCCGATGATGCCGGCTCTGTCCCACCGGGCATTATACTGCCCTACCAGCCGGGTGACACCAGTACGCTGGGAGAGCCGGCGGTGAGCCACCTGACACACCGGGCACAGGTTCGACCAGCGATGGTGCAACTCAAAGACTACACCTTCAAAAATCCGGCGTGGCCGGCCGAATTCAGCCAGCAGATGAAGGAGGACACGCTCCAGCAGGGGTATTACGAACATTACGACTATCCGGGGCGTTTTAAGGATGAGGCGCACGGTAAGGATTTCACCCGTTATCGTCTGGAGGGACTTCGCAACAATGCCGTGACAGGACAAGGCCGTAGTCATGCGATTGCGATCCAGCCGGGACGGTTATTCACCCTGTACAACCACCCGCGTGAAGACCTGAACCAGTCCTGGCAGGTGGTGGGGGTGAGTCATGCCGGCAGCCAGCCCCAGACACTCGAAACCGCCAACAGTGGCACGGGGACGACCCTGCACAGCCAGTTTCACTTTATCCGCCATAACCAGCACTGGCGTCCGGCACCGTTACCGAAACCGGTGATTGACGGCCCACAGATTGCCAACGTCGTGGGACCTGCCAGCGAAGAAATCTTCTGTGACCAGTACGGGCGTATCCGTCTCCAATTCCCGTGGGATCGCTACGGCAAGAGTGATGACCAGAGTTCCTGCTGGATCCGGGTCACCCAGCCGTGGGCCGGTCAGGGCTGGGGGATGCTCGCTATCCCGCGTATCGGGCAGGAAGTGGTGGTGGATTTTCTGCACGGCGATCCGGATCAACCCATCGTCACCGGACGCACCTACCATGCCAGCAATATCCCGCCGGGCGGATTGCCGGGCAGCAAAACCCAGATGGCCTTCCGCTCCAAAACCCACAAAGGCGAAGGTTACAACGAACTGCTGTTTGAAGATGCCAAAGGCAGCGAGCGACTGGCCCTGCATGCGCAGAAGGATATGCAG
>NZ_CAWNQF010000082.1:0-36314 GCF_963876465.1 Xenorhabdus sp. KK7.4 | reverse complement strand
CAGCTTCTGTTCAAGCTGCTTTTGCTCCTGTTCAAGCCGTTTCTGCTCCTGTTCAAATCGCTTCTGCTCGTTTTCTTTCATCCAGTCATCAAACATGGCCTGTGCTTCTGCATCAAACAGCTGGATAGATTCATCTGGTATCAACGGTTCAGGGTGTACACGCTCAAATTTTGCCTGCTTCGGCTCAGGTGCTGCTTGTGTCTGCTGACTGGCGGCTTGCTCCTGTTCAAGTTGCTTCAGCTTCTGTTCAAGCTGCTTTTGCTCCTGTTCAAGCCGTTTCTGCTCCTGTTCAAATCGCTTCTGTTCGTTTTCTTTCATCCAGTCATCAAACATGGCTTGTGCTTCTGCATCAAACAGCTGGATAGATTCATCTGGTATCAACGGTTCAGGGTGTACACGCTCAAATTTTGCCTGCTTCGGCTCAGGTACTGCTTGTGTCTGCTGACTGGCGGCTTGCTCCTCTCCGGGGCGTACATTCTCAGATTCTGCCTGCTTCGGTTCAGGTGCTGCTTGCGTCTGCTGGCTGGCGGCCTGCTCCTCTCCGGGGCGTATATTCTCAGATTCTGCCTGTTGAGGCTCAGGCACTGCTTCTACCTTTATCTGATTATTTTTGTATTGCACCTTTAAAGCGGCATTCATTTCTTTTTCAAAATCTTCAGTAATTATAGGTGCAGTTTGTATATATTGTTTTTCATTGTCATTCATCATTTCAGCCTTTTTTATATATTTATCAATACCGCTTTCTATTTGAATTCTAATGGCATCGAATCCTCTTGATTGGTGAAGATCATTAAAATCAGTGAAACCTTTATCTTTTTCCTCTTTTGTAAACTCAGGTAATATATAAATTCCGTCAGTAACTTTAGCTCCTTCTTTAGCCTTAATTTCACCAGTGTTTTTTTCTTTTGAGTGATCATTATCCCCACAAAAAATATGAAGACTATTGGGATATGAATTTTTTAACTTATCGCCTACACGTGGTAAATTTCCGGCATCAACTGCCATTACTACGGGCATATTTATTGATTGGCTTATGCTTGCTGCTGTTGAATATCCTTCCGCATAAAATATAGGCTCCCCGTCTTTTAATTCACCGCCTACAATAAAAAAACTTCCAGATTTTTGACCATCCTTTTTTAATGATTTAAACCCACTTTCATTAATTCTTTGGAGTGTTTTTATTTCCCCTTCTTCATTTTGTAATGGTATTACAAGATTGTTTTTTTTATCAATCTTAACACCCGGATATGCTTTAACCCCTTTTTTCTCTAAATATTCATGATTATTATCAGCATCGGGCATTAAAGAGTAAACTTGAGTAATTCTCTTGCTAATATGTGCATACTTTTTCTGTTTCTCTTCCTCTCTTTCCAATTTTTTTTGCGCCAATGTCGCTCGCATATAGGATTTTTCGCCTTCACTTAATGAATTGCCTGTTGAAACCCATTTCACGGCACTATCATGTTTACGGTAATCCAGATACCAACCTGCGGGAACGCCATCCAGATAACCTACGTAGACCCCGGTTTTTTGTCCTTTTTTATCTTCGGTTGTTTTAACTCTCTGCTTTGTTCCATCCATTACAGGCAAACCATCTAATTCGAAACCTTCCGCTTCTAATATTTCTCCGAACTCAACCACAGGATTATTTTTGACATTAGTCGTATTTTTATATTGGTCGGGAAGCCATTTTTTAAGTTTGTTTAAATCTGCTCCCGGCTTTGCATACCAATACTTTGATTTTTTATCAAAATGTATAGCGTTTTCTCCGTTTTTTAATTTTCCAGCTGCTTTTTTTGCTTCGCTTCTTTCTTCATAACTGATGTCTAAAAATGTATTCTTAGTTGCTAAATTTTTTTCATTCTTACTCATTGAATTACTCCTTTAAATAGCATTTTTAAGCGGCATCTAAACCAGAGAAAAATTGATTTACTAAATCATCCATTGCGGTATCAGAGATATCTCCTTTAGGTATTTCAATTTTTGAAAAATCACAACTAAAATCATTAAGATTAAGTTTGTCTATATTTTCTACGTCAATTAAATTTATTGGTCTTTCTGATATTTCTTGAGTTATTGTGCCAAGTTTTTCAACCTGATTATTAGAAAATGTCACTTTCCCTTTTTGTCTATTTTGGGGGTCTATTAATGGAACGATGGGAGATGAAAATTTAACCCCGTCTCTACCATTACCCCTTAAAGAAAAGGTATTATCTTTATACCAAGTGATTTTTGAGCACAAAATAGGAGGGCAATCTTCCAATAAAATAATTTCTTTAGCTTTACCTATTTGCCTAACTTCTTGAGGCATAAGCAAAGCCCGACCTGTATCACTGGAATTTTCAGATCTACTACTTTTTCCTATCAATGAACGGCTCAAAGATTTTGATTTTACTGTTTTAGTACCTAAAGTTTCGGATATTTCTTTCGCAACCTTAATGTTTTTAGGTGCAAAAACAATTTGTAATGCGTGGTTGTCAATAAAGGTTTCGGCGGCATCATGACCATATACTTCTCTAATTTGTGCCGGGCTTTGAATTATTGGTAACATTCTAAGGCCATAACCTGCAATATAGCTTATTCCTTTAGATAATACTCCAATTTTTCCAATCGCGGTGAATTCATCCATAACTAAGAGAGCTTGATATTTTAGTTCTGGGTTCTTCTCTGGTAATTCTCTTGTATTCAAGTCTATTACTTGTTGAAAGAATAAATTAATTAAAGGTGCCAATCTTTCTAAATCATCTGGAGTAATCCCAATGTATATAGACATTCTTTTTTTACGTAACTCACGTAAATCAAAATCGTTATAACTAGTTACGGCATCAATTACAGGGTTATAAAATAATTCTAACGCCGAAGTAAAACCTTTGCGAACAGAGCCGCGAGTTTTATCCGGTGTATCAAGATATTCTTTTAAAGCTAAATAACATTCATCTGATAATGGGGTATCTGATTCTTGTCTTGTCTCTACTATTTCTTCTAGTCGTTCATCTCCCATTGTTAATTGACGCAAAGCCTCTCCCATTGTCACGGGTAGTTCTTCAGTTTCAATTAAATACAGAATAAGACCAAGCCAAAGAGAACGGGCGGAAGATTGCCAGATAGGAGCCTCATTTTCTATTTTAGGGAAGATCATTTGACCGATTTTCTGAATGTCATTTATACGAAAATTAGCGTCATCAGAAATATAAAATAATGGGTTCCAGCGATGTGATCGATAATCTCTTGGTGCTAGATTTAATAAAATACATTCTTGACCATGACGCGATCTAAAGCCGGATGTAATATCCCAGTTTTCTTGCTTTATATCTAATACAACTACGCTATCTTTCCATGATAATAAATTAGGAATTACAATGCTGATGCCTTTTCCTGAGCGAGTAGGTGCAGCCATTAATACATGCTGTGAACCTGTAAATATTAGGTATTGCATGAAAAGCCCTAAAAATCCTTTTTTTACTCCAACTATAACTCCATCATCACTAAATAGCCCTGCTTCACGTATTTCTTTAGTATTGGCCCATCTAGCATTACCATGTAAGGCTGTTTTTTTAGGTATAAAAGGTAAAGCGAAAGGTAAGCCTGCAATAATAAAACCGAAAATCGAACAACCAATTAACCATAACTTAGTTTTAGGAATATCTCCGTAATAATACCAATATTGATATAAAGTTAGGGGGGAGGCGTCTCGCGCCTCATATCCGTTACCCTCCAAAAATAAAGCTCCACCAATCCATATGGCAGCAATTATATATATAAATGGCATACAGATTAATAATATAATTTTAAGCAACCATAAGGCGCTGCTTGTATTCAGGGTCATAATATATCTCCGAAATATATCTTTTTCCTTGATGATTTTGAAATTGAACAATTACATCAATGCAACTAAAAAGAAGTTGCTTTATATCTTCTCGTGACATAGTTCCGCCACTTTGACTTTCTTTTATAAATAGTACTAATTGTTCAATTGCCATTCTTGGATTAGTGCCGTGCATTGAAGTAATTGAGCCGGGATGACCACTATTAACATTTCTCAAATAATAAAATGCCTCATCTCCTCGTATTAATTCAGCCACAAAAATACGATCAGGTTTCATCCTTAATGAACTTTCTAATAAATGTTGTTGTGTTAGGTTTTGTGCTATTCCTTGTCCTCCGGCGCTATAAAAAAGAGGAACAACATTACTATGTGTCTGATAAAGTTTTAATTCATCTACGTTCTCAATGGTAATCAAACGTTCATAATCAGGCACCAATTGCAGTAATGAGCGCATAAATGTTGTTTTACCAGAACCTGTCGCGCCAGAAACAATAATATTTTGACGGAATTTGATAGCAAGAGATAAGAATTTTTTAAATTCTCTGGCTTTTTTCAATTCTAATAACTCTTTTTCAAAATCACGCAACCCTGTTACATCAGTTACTATCTGATCAAATGCACCGTTCCGCTCATAATCATCAAGCGTTATGATTACATCAGAAGGCTTACGGATAGTTAAACTATAGCGACCTTGTAAAGTTGCCGGAGGTCTAACTATCTGTATACGTTCACCATATGGCAATGTCGCGGATATGATGGGATGACGTTCATCAAATGATTGTCCTGAATATGTCGCTATTAGCTTAGAAATATCCTCACACGTTTCTAGACTTAAATTTGATACGCTGTGAAATTGCCAACCTTTGGAGCTTTCCGTGATAACTTCTCCGGGCTTATTAATAACAATTTCGGTTACACCATCTTCATTAATAAAGGGCTGGAGTACCCGAAGGTACTCCAATAATGCAGCTGAATTAGTAGGTAGCTTTGAGGTCATAAACCCCCCTGAAATCAAGATCACGAGCAACAAATATAGAGATACTGTCACCTTGATTTTTAAGTAATGTTGGAGGGATATTGATTGAATTTTCTAACGCTATTCCTGCCATATCTTTAGTAGATTCGGCAGTATTACCAAAATTCAATTGTGTTCTACTACCTTTATTAGCCTTATTCACGACATAAGACCCGATGTCACCGATAGTGCTTAGCATAATGGCGCTGCCAAAACGTTCCCAAAAATGAGTATCTACAAACCCATCTAACCCCGAACGACCTAAAGCATCCGTACCCGGTGAATCTAGCTTAACTAAAACGCCTTTAGGTGTTTCTATGCGTGTCCAAAGAACAAAGATTCTTGCTTGTCCTTTCTGCATACCTCCTTGATATTGACCGACAATTTTTGAACCTTTCTCAAGAAGTAATACTTTTTTATCGGTACTATAAACATCATCGGTAAGACGGCAGGCAGTCATTCCTGGAACATCGCTACTTAATGCAGTTTCAAGAGAACAATTTAAAAATGAGCCTTGAGTTATAAAGTAACTTCTATCAAGTAAAAGACTTGCACGACTGCCATCTATTGTCGTACTTTTTAGCTTATTAGATAAGCTGTCTGCTCGGTCAGAGTTAGAGAGTAAACTAGAGCTACCGCCAGAATCTCCCTGATTCCGCAGTTGCTCTAACCTTTTTTCTAAGGCTGATATTTCTTCGTTAGAAGACGAAGATCCAGATTGTCCATTGGTAGTACGCACATTACCGAAAGCTAGTAGAGTTTTAGTGCGCTTGCGTTCTTCTGGCGTTTGTTCGCGTGAGCCATTTTCATAATTTGTATGACTTATTGGGTTAGGTGGAGGTGGAGGCGCAATTAATCCTGTGTCTAATATTACCTCTTGTTGTTGAATTTCTTCTTTAGCCGGTGGTGGTGGTGGTGGTGGCAAAGAAGGCGCAGGCCCTAATAAGTTAACAACACCAGAATCATTAGTTGATGCTGTGGAGCGTTCTTCTTCTTCATCCCCTTTAAATCCGCCATTAACGGCAATTAATGCTAAAAGCACTAATGTAGCAACTACACCTAATATGATTTTTTGTCCTATACTGCCTGACGCGCCTTTTTTCCTATTTTTGGAAATAGAGGGCATTCCGCGATCTGCTGAATTTTCTTCATCATGCTCTAAATCTTCACGGTTTTTAGCCATTATTCACCCCCTCTAATTACTCGTTTCACGCCCGGCGATGTTGTTCCGTTGGTATTTATTATTCCGTGTGGGCTATATGACTCATTAAAAATATTGACTACATAATGCCCCTTACGAAGAACAAATTTAGCCGCCACTTTTTCGACTATCATTGTGTCAGTGCTATCTGCGTCCATAGTTGGATTTAAGAGGGTTTCCGAGCCGTCATCATGTTTGATATAAACGGCAGGAATAGAAGAGTTTCCAGAGAATTTAAAATAGGTAAAACGTCCGTCATCATAGGCTTGCCACGGTGATATTTCACGTGAACCAAATACCCAATAATTCCAGTTAGTCCATGCGTTTGGATTTTTCTCATTTAATCGCAGTTTTAATTTGCGTGAATTTTCTTCAAATTGTTGCAATTTGGCTTCATCTTGTGGATAGCGAAAATTCACCTGAAAAAACATCTCACTAGTTCTTTTATTCGTTTCTACTGCTGATAACTCAAAAGTATAAACTCGGCGATCAGTGAGAACGGTCATATTAGTTGCTGCTTTTTCTCCCGTTGGCTTAATAAAAATATGGTTGGCGACAGGTGCAACCTCCCAAGCGTCCGGGTCTCCCATTGCTATATTAGTAACATTTTCTCCGGGAGCGAATTGAATATTTGTTGAATATCCATAATGACCGACTAATTTCACTACTTGTTCTTGGTTGTATGAAATAAACTTAACCCGCTTGTCATAAACTCCACCTTTAGGAATTTCAAGAGCAAAGGCTGAAGAAGATAAAAGACCAATAACTAATGATGCAGATAATATTTTTTTATTAAATGTCATTTTTATTATCCTCCTTCTTGGTCTTTTCTATAGTCAATGACTTGGAAGCCAACAGGGTTAATCAAGCGATCATCAACCTTGATAGGTTCTTTACTATAAACAAAGGAAATAGTAGCTGACCAATGAGTTACTATTGGTCTTTCACCATTTCGACTTACAGTTGCGGTATAACGGACTAAAGCTGTATAAACTTTTTTCCCGTCTTTATTTTTTTCGCCTTTTTCTGGTTCGGAATTACCTTTACCATTTAAATAAGTGATTGCCGGATTTACTTTTATATCTACTTCAGCATTTTCTCCATAGATATTAACAGGGGCATTAGGGTTTAGTTTTGGGTTTGTATAATCAGCATATTGTTTCTGGATAGCATAACTAGAAAACATACCTACTTGTTGACGATCATCCTCGCGCGTATTCCAGTGATAGCCTTCCCTGTGATTTATATATTTAGCTAACCAATACCGCCGCATAATCATCTCTGTTTCTTCGTCCATGTTTTTCAAATTACTGACAACCTCTGTTTCTCCTGTAGTGTCATTAACTCTGACAATAGAATATTCAATTGTTTTTAATGGCATCATTGCAGCTATTCCTACCGCTTCCAGCCCTGCAATTACAGCGACTGCCCAAAATGCGCCCCATGCTCTACGAGTAGATTTTTTTTCCTGAAAAGCAATTGAGTTATCCCACGATTTAGCTTCGCTAAAATAATCTCTATCGGTAACTTTTTTTTCTTTATCCAATTTAGTGATCATTAGCAAACTCCTTTAGTTCCATAACTTGTTTTTTATTAACTTCTTTGTATTTAGAACTTGCAGCGTTTATTTGTTCTTGGGTAATCATTTTGGGGTTAATAGGAACCATTCCGCGACCATCGTTTACAGCTTCGCGTGGAGGTGGGGGGTTAACACATCCCCCTAAGAGCAAAACAATTACAATGCTTATTATTTCTTTTTTCATGTTTTATTCTCGCTATCGGATTTGGCATTTTAGATAATCAAAATATACTATATTGATTATCTAAATACAATATTTTGGTGAGGGGTTTTCACCCCTCTATTGCTTTGTAGGTAGTTTTTGAACAATGAGAATCTATCCTTGTATTTTTTATCCCTGAGCTACGGAGTTTCCACTACCAAAACGTTTTTGATAGGAAGCATAAGCAGTTTTTGCACCACGGTAAGGCGCAGTTATAGCTTGCTTAGTCGTGTTGTATTCGCGGTTAACTGTTTGAGCACCTTTTTTCATTGATGACGGACGCAAGGCATTCATTGCTGCGCCAAAGGCTCCCTGAGTTGCCAAAGCAACGCCGCCGCCAAGAGCAGAAGCAACGGCTGGAACTTGTCTCACAATTAAAATACAAAGAGCAAAAACAAGACATAACATAGTTGCATCGCCGAGGTTAGCCATGTCAGCCGCATCTATTTCGGTTGGAGCAATCCGGGTGATGTAGGTATCAGCCAGAGAGATCATTAAAGTACCTATTGATGCCGATAACACTAATAAAATCCCAAAATTGCATATCATGCCTAACCATGCCTCAAAAAATCTTTGAGTAGTGTTAAACAGCAAACCAATAATAAACAAAGGCCCGATACCAAGCAGAATAGTAGTCATAAATTTCGACAGTAAGACCAAAAACGCCACAAATAACGTTAACCCACAACCTACAACTAGAACGATTAAAGCAATTAGGTATAAACCGAAATTACCATTCATTACCCCGCCTTTTTCCCACGCAGCTTTAGCTACGTTAAATACTTTGGTAAAAAGCGCATCTAGAGTATTGGCTGTCGTCCCCGTAGTCCCTGAAACAACCGCAGAAATGTGTTCAGGGCCTTTTTGCAGGGCATTTACAACAATATCCATATATGTACCTGCTGTTAGACCTAATGTTAATATTCCTCCAATACGAAGAATGCGAAAAACACCGTCCTGTAAAGGCTCTTGTACTCGTGAAAAAAGCATTAAGTAGCCCCACATGACGATCCATAAAATCATCATGCTTGTAAACAATGGTGTAGCGTATCCAATCACTTTACCTATTGTCTCAGTAATATAATTAGATAACGCTGCATCAATGTTTGCAAAAATACGGTTAAATAAATTAGTTCCCGTATCCATTGCTCCCCCTTACCAATCTGTTTTTCGCAATGAACCACTAGATAATTTACTTTCAGCAGCAAGCGCATTCTTACAATTTGGTGCTTCGCTAAGTTCTCCCGGATTATCATTACAACTATTGATGGTTTCTTTTCGCTCTGCATCATTTTTTGTAAACCACTCCACAGATTTAGTTTCTGTTTTATCAAAACATCCCGAAAGTAAACCTATTAGCCCTATAAATAATATTTTTCTTGTACACGAATAAAACATGTATAAATCTCCTTTTATTACCAATTAACAGACCGTAATGCGCCGCCAGATTCAATAGCCATTTGCTTTATTTGTTGCTGGAATAAAGCATCTTCTGATTGCGCTTTTTGTTGAAGAATTTGGAGTTTAGCAACTTCATTTTGTAAAAATGCCTGTTCAGCTCCAATTCTTGCATTTAGATCTAATGCTGATTTTGGGTCTTTTACTAAATTAACCTGACTTACTAAGCCTGAAATTTCTTTAAATCTAGATTGAGCTTCATTTAGCGATCTAGAAGCCTGAGCTGAATAAGTAGCGGCATTATTACCTGATATATCATATAATCGTCCAACATCCCTAGACAATTTATAATCATCAGAGGACTTCAAGCCGCTATTACGCAATATACTATTAACATTAAGATTTTTTAGAGAATCAACGTTATATTGTGAGTTTATTATTCCTGCTAACCTGCGCCTGCCGTTTAACGATTCAAATTGTTTTATTTGTTGTTCATATTGCTTACCCATTTCCGTTAACTGCATTTTTAGCTGTTCAATTTGCTCTACATATTTAATCATGTTTTGTACCTGATTAATCGTAGCCGTTGCATCAGCAACAACACTAACTGGAATACCAGCAATGGAATAAATGGGGCTTATAGCTACGGATAGAGATAAAATTATTGCTAATTTTTTTATTTTCATCAAATAACTCCCCGGAGGTAAATTTAAGCTGAAACACGCTGTTTATAAAATTCAGGTAACCAAATTTTGGGATTTTCTCCTACCTGTTGCCTAATACGTTCTAATAACTCTACATTATCAGCAGTTCCTGAAATAACAGCTAATTCATCGCTGAAGCCGTCTAAATCTAATTGAGCAACAACAGAGTTGTGCCCTTTTTTTATCAGAAACCTCCTAGAGCCGGGTAACATTTCAGTTTTTATTAATTCATATTCTCTTTCTGTTAATTTAAAACCTTGTATATGGTCTTCCCTGTCAGCTTTAGGATTAGGCATAAAGATCATTGTCTCACATTGTTCTATGATGCTATGGCTGATTGGTGATTTTAGAACGTCTTTAGCTGATTGAGTGCCAAACACCATAATACCATTTAATTTACGAATGGTTTTAAGTCCATTTTGTGCAAAATCTTCAAAATATTTATCTAATAACAATTTCCAAAATTCATCCATGAAAACCATTATTCGACGTCCGTCTATTATTTGTATAATGCGATGAAATAAATACATTATTAGCGGAGTTCTGATTTCTTCATTGTCGAGAAAATCAGTTACATCAAATCCAAACATGGTATTTTTTCCGAAGTTAATTTGATCTTCTTCGTTGTCAAAAACCCATGCTAACGTTCCATCACCACACCATTTAGCTAATCTCGCGTGAACTCCATTAGGGTCTGTAGGGTCTAAAAAAGATAAGCATTGTGAAATTCGGCGTAAGTGTTGAGGTAAACGCATAACACCACGTATCGCCTTGCTTATCTCATTTTCTTGTGAAGTAGAAAAAACACCTCCGGCACATTTTTTCAATATCATTTCTAGAAGTTGATAGGCATCTTCCGATGGTTCAAGTTGAAACGGATTACAACCTGTCTTTATCCCATTTTTAAACGGGAAATATGTTCCTCCCTCTGCTCTGACGTAAATTTCTAACCCGCGATCTTTATCGAAAATAATCTGAGTTGGGTTGAATTTTTTACTTTGAGCCATAAGAAAACCTTGCGTAACAGTTTTACCTGATCCCGATGGCCCTATAATTAATGTATTACCAAGAGCCTTATTTTCTTCTTTAGATTCTTTGATGCTATTAGCTCCGTACTCTGCCTCTAACTGAGCAATTTTTTTAGCTTTTGCTGAACTCAATGCGCTGTGGAAATTGAAATAGTAAGGCGCACCGGAAGAAGTTTTAAATAACGTTACTGATGGCCCCCATTGGTTTCCTGTTCTGTTTCCTGTTGGGTAATTGTGAAAAGATGAAAAGCCAGAAAAATTTTTTGAACTTATAGGCGCTGGGCGCGCACGATATTGAAAATTTCCGGGCAGCATTGACCAATAAGCAGCCCCTAAAGCCCAATCTTCACGCGAAACTACCATACTACTATCCGCTAACTCTGCTTTAGCCGCAGATAAGTTCTTTTTCAAACTATGTACATCATTAGCTAATATGGTTAAAGCTAAATGATGCTCACCAAAAACAAAACGACCTGCTGTTAAATCATCTAATGCGTCATCTATATTGTTTATTTGTGTAGTAGATAAATCCCCCGCATTTTTCATTCTACGCTGGTGACGTTGTAATAATTCTATTCCGACTGGTTTACTCAAAAAATTAAATGATTGCGTCAAAATCAATGGGAAAGGAGCGGATAGAAAAGCGTTGATTAGCCCGGCTTCCGTACTTTCTGGATATTCGCTAATACTTAATATTGCACCTATGGTGCTTTCTGTAACCCCCCGAATTTCGAAAGCATCTTCACCAAAAAATGGCCTTGTATAAGGTAATGCTTCTGATAATATTTTTTTTGGTAATGCTCGTGGCGTCCATTCTAAATTTATTAGGAAAGATAAAAACTCTAAGACTTCTGAATGCTTAATTCCCTTTCGATCATAACACCCTAATACCCTTGCACCGTAATCAGATAGACCGCTGGTTACATTTGATACAATATCGTGAATTTGTTCTAAGGCTTCATATTGGGCGCGTTTAATAACCTCGTGATTTTTTTCGAAGCGTTGAAGAAATTTAACACCGGGTAAAGTTGTTGAACGGTAGCAAACAGTTAAATAAAGCTCATTTACCATCATATTATTTTTTTCAATATGATTTTTATATTTGTTATTTAGCTGCTCAGAAAAACTTTCTTGTTCGAATTCTCCATTTGGAAATGTATTTTCTTCTCGGCGAATAGTATTCGTCCAAATGGCAACATTAGGGGCCGCAATATTTTTTAATAAATTATTTAATTGTTCTTTCCAGTTGATAACATCATCAGGATCTGCGCTTTCATGCGCCCGACCTTCAATTTTTATGACTTGAAGATAATCTCCTCCAGTTGTTTTAATTGTATTTTCATCAAGTTGAACTAAATAAGGTATAAATTCAGAAACCGAATTCTCTTTCATCCACTGGCGAAATTTGTTCGATTTAATAGTTGATTTATTCATTCTGGCATTTTCCGCTTGTTACGAGTATTAATAAGAGGTGTTGCTGTTGCAGCACCCCAATAACGCCATCCTATAGAGCGGCATTTTGTTGAAAGCCACAGAGTAAGTAATCTAAAAAAACGTGGGTCTTTCAAACAAATCAAATAGCAAACGCCATGCATAGGAACATATAGAGGTAAAAACCAAATACTATTTGTAGCTAAAAAAGCGATTCCTACAGTAGACATACAAATGATAATTGCCTCATATGTCACGCCCCACACAAGAGAAGGGCGTGTGGCACCTGCAAAAAGAATATCTTTTCCTGATGCCATGATTTCTTTCCTCTTAACGAACCGCAGCAATGATTAAATCAACAATGGATGCACCCCCAAAAACAAAGACGATGCCCAGTATAGCAAAACCCACAATACGACCTGTAAGATGCCCAGCCCAAGCCATATAACCTAAAACAGCGATAGATAAAATAGCCGCTGATCTGGCAAGCCCCGTTGTTAATAACTCCACAGCCCAGTTCAAACCTCTGGATATTGGATCTCCTCCCGCTGCATGAGCCAATTCAGGAATAAACATCAAACTGCATAACATAAACACAACTGCCATGAATGACTTATTTTTATTGGTAGTTTTCGTATTTACCATTTTTCATACACTCCAAAGTTATTAATTCAATAAGTGGTACGCATCCATATCTGATGTTAATGTGCTTGACTAAGCGATCTAAACTTGACCAAACACGTGGTTTTTTTCGTTGTGTTTCTAGTAACAAATCCCCCTCTTTCCATGTAATTTGCACATAAACTTTAAATTTCTCATCTTCACCTTGTACCAAAGTCATTTTTTTGACTGTGTTGTTATTTAGGTTATCTATCAGTTCAAGCTCATTGATTGTGTTGTTACTCATGTCTTTACTCTCGGAGTGATTAGGTTTCCGAGCTTATTTTAAGACGAAATTTTTTATCCTTCATTTATTATATCCTTTGAGCGTCAATATAGTATATATTGATTTTCAAATCAATACTCATTGATTAATGAATTTACACCTTTTGATTTATTTTTTATCTGTTCGTGGCTTCCCATTGATAACATCAAATGTTGCTTTACAATCGGGAAAGCCAGAACATCCGAAAAAGTCATAAGCTTTTTTTTCACCAGTGGCGGCTTTTTTATGACGCTTTAGTGGTTTTCTACACACTGGACAATCAAAACTAGATACTTTTTGTTTTGATTCATTAGGTTTACCGGGCTTCCCGGATGAATCAGGTAAGATAGAACGACAATCAGGATATCCAGAACATCCCCAAAAAAAACCTGTATTTCCTTTCCTGCGTGTCATGGCTTTACCGCATTTAGAACATGGATATTTAGGCTTGATATCTATATTGAGTTGATTTAATTCATTCACCAAACGTTCATGAATACTGCTTACTACGTTTTTATAAGACGTGAAACCATTAGCGATCTTATCTAGTTCGTTTTCCATCTCGCGTGTGAAGTCATATTCAATAAAGCTAAATCCTCCTTTTACTAAAGCATCAATAATTAAGGCTCCGGTTTCGGTTGGTAATAGATATTTTTTTTCTTTATCCGTGGTGACATAACCACGACGATCAATGTTATCCATGATCGCCGCATAGGTACTAGGTCGCCCGATACCTAATCTTTCAAGTTCTGCTATTAAAGATGCTTGGGTAAATCTGTTTGGTGCTCTGGTTTTTTTATTGAGAACTTTTCCCGATTCAATATCGATATGCTGACCGTTCTTCAAAAGTGGGATAGGGTTTTTAGCTTTATCCTCTTTGCTTTCATCATCTTCTGTATCATCAGTAAATAATGATTTCCATCCTGCCTTAGCCAGAGTTCGCCCTTCGGCAAAAAATTCTAGTGTTTGCCCATTGATAGTATCTATAGATCTGAAACGAGCAGAACGCACAGCAAAGCAAGCTGATTCTAACTGTGAAGCTAACGCTCTTTCCCAAATTAGGCGGTATAAAGCCTTTTCTTCTGGAGTTGTTCCGGCGTTTTCTGCTTCGAAATGTGAAGGTCTGATCGCTTCGTGAGCTTCTTGTGCATCGCCTTTAGCTTTCCAAACTCTTGGCTTATCAGCCATCTTTAAATTTTTGGCTCTACAAAGTTGATATATACTTATCAGTGCATCATCAGAAAGATTAGGGTTATCAGTTCGCATATATGTTATATGACCTTGCTCATATAGTTTCTGAGCTGTAGTCATTGTTGCTTTTGGTTGCATCTTTAGCTTATTAGATGCCGCCTGTTGAAGTGTTGATGTAATAAATGGTGCAGGTGGTGATTTAGTCGCCGCTTTCTCTTCATAAGAAATAACTTCAACTTCTTTTACTTTTGCTACCATTTGAGCAAATTCCTCATCCATGAAATATTGCTCACCACCTTTTAAAAATGGTTTTACGTCCCACTCAGCAAACCAATCAGTTAAAAAATTAATTTGTACGCCAAAGTGAGATGTAGACTTGAAATTTTGAATGGCCCGTTCTCGTTCTAAAATAATACGCACAGCCGGGCTTTGAACTCTACCAGCCGATAAACCTTGTTGCCCACTCATATCAGATAAACGAGGAGATACCATATATCCTACGAGCCTATCTAAAACTCTGCGGCCTTCCTGGGCTGCAACCATAGGAATATTGATCGCTCTGGGGGAAATTAAAGCGGTTTTTATGGCCTTCGGTGTTATCTCAGAAAACGTAATACGCTGCGGGTTATTAATGCGTAACGCTTGTTTTAAATGCCATGCTATCGCTTCTCCTTCTCTATCTAAGTCAGTCGCAAGGAAGATGGCTTCACAATTTTTTATATCATTCTTCAGCCTAGCTAAAACCTCTTTCCCGCGCTCAGTTGCGACATAAGTCGGTTTGAAATCTGGTGCCTCTACTCCAATCTCTTTTTGTGGTAAATCTCGAACGTGTCCAACACTGGCGCTTACCTTCCATCCATCACCTAATATTTCCTTAATTTTTTTCACTTTTCCCGGAGACTCTACAATCATAAGTTTCATTGTTTGGCTCCTTCATTGTCATAAACACTTTTTAAGTTAGAAGAACTGGAAAACACATCCCATTCAGCTTTATTAGTATTTTTCTGGAGTTTTGAAATGGTGTAGATATCCCATTTTTTAGGCTTGGCAACTGAAGCTGTTAACTGAACAGGGGACGAAGCGGTAGTTTTATTGTTTTGATTTATGTTCGAGTAAAACGCATGGTCTTTAATGACCGCAGAGGGGGTAGTATCGCCAAAATGTGTTAGCCCTTTAGATACTCTTCCTTCTTTTTCTCGTTGTGCGACTATCGCCGGATTTTGAAAAAATAGGCCACCATTAGTTACATCAGGTAAATGACCATCTAACGCCAAATTAATGATCGTTTGAATTTGTGAATATTGAGCAACAGATACAGATGGTAATTTCTGCCAATCTCCGCCAACTCTGGTTACCGGTTCGAATTGCTTTGGCGCATTAACTACCGCCGTTATATCACTTCCAAATTGTCCGCTAACTAGTCGATTTATGATTGTATAAACAACCCCGGCTAAACCAGATTCGCCCTGATTAGCTGCTTCAGCAATCGCTACACGGGCTATAGCTTCCCGGTCTTTATTTGATAATTTAACTTTTTTTAGTAGCTGCTGGTAAGACATGTTAGCAGTTTTACACTCTTGTTCTGTAACAGAATAACTTTGCTCACCTGCACCAAAAGTTAAAGCTGCACACGTGGCCAAAATCGAAAATAGATCCATAATATCCCCTTTATTGTTACGTCATTAACTTTTCTTTTACCATCAAAATAACTAATTTAGACAATCAATATACATCATTTTGATGAAATTGGAAATGATCCAAAGTACAAAAAAGAAGCAAAAAACTTGCTAGGTAGGATGTTTTGGCCTATCATTAATAGTGAAATAGGAAAGGCAAAGAGGCGACGAAATGAAAAAAATCAATATATTCAATAAGAAAAAAACAAAAAATATCGATAATGTAACCCCCATTCGTCCGGGAATTACATTAGCTGCGAACGATAACAGCATAAAAGATAATACTGCTAAGGCTAAATGGTTCGCTGTTACCTTATTGAAAGGTATATACAATATATTACGGTCATTAACTTTTATTGTAATGCTCTGGTTACGATTACCTGTGCGCCTATTATTGATATTGGTTTCTTTTATGGCTTTTTTTGGCGTAATTATTTGCTTAGTTGCTTTTAGTGATCGTTCCATGATTCCGGGGTTCGTCATTATGGGAGTTATAACAACTGCGTTAGCGTGGATTTATGATGTGATATTGATTAAGTTAACACCTAACATCATGTAAATATTGTATCTTTTTATGATTAATCTTGAAAAGATTATGTAACTATTTGTTGGCGCTAAATTAGTGTATTAGTCTCTGATTAGCGAAAATCTAGCAAAATATGTAAGAGTAATCTTTTAGAGGTATTTTTGATCCCTAATATATAAACCAAAAGAAATAATCAATTAATTAAATTATTAATGCAGCATTAAAAAATCAACTAAAATTTTCAGTGTAACTATTTATTTAAAAATAACGAGGATTGAATATATTATGACTACTTATAATAAAGGACTTACTACTAATAGATATCAGTTTTCTCGCGGCCCCATAACTCAAGAAATAAAAACAAAACTCATTAAAATGATCGAAAATTCATCAGGAAAACATGAAATACTCGCTGAGGATATTATAGAAATAGTATCCGTTGCCCGAAATGACCCTGACGGATTTAGGGCTGTTAATAAATTATTGGATAGACTAAAAGAGGAATATCATTATTCATAATTGAAATAAGTATAAATTAAATATTAATGAGAGTTACTATTTATTGAGTAATACTGAGTGACGTTTTTTATATCGTGGGGATAGCGAAAGGGTATTTTGACGGCAACTCTCAAAGAGAAAAGATATCAAAATTTAGCTTAATGTACAATAAGATCGCCTAGATTCCTAAAAGGGCTATTCGCCCTTTTTTAACTGTGATATCGCCGTATTTATCATTTCTGACATAAATTCTAAAGTTTTTTCACATTTCTGTAATTTACTTTTGGTTATCATCAACTCTTCTTCTAATGGAGTCATATCTTTTCTGTACAATTTTAGAACCTGATCCGCAAAAAAATCATTTTTATCATCGATGTAAAGGTAACAGGCGGGAATATCTAGAACATCCGCTAATTTACAAATGGTATTTTCTGTCGGGGCATAAAGTCCGCGTTCATATTTAGATATCGTAGTTCTCGCTGTCTCTGCGTCGTTTAAACCAATTCTTTCCCCTAACTCGCGTTGTGAAAGTCCCTGTGCTTTTCTGGATTCTAATAGTCGTTTTTTATTCATCATATATCATTTTTTGTTCATGGCATAAACCATACCTTTATCTTGACTACTATCTAACACTGCTACAAAATGCCTTCTAGGGGTGAATTTCCACTCTAGAGGTGAAATTCACCCCTTAAAATAAGTACCTGTGTAGAGTGCTATAATTGTAACATCAGGGAATTATGACATTTTCAAGTAAAATAAATTAAAAACGAACCTCTCGCCATTTCACCCTTTTAAAAACCCCTTTAGGGGTTTTTTTTCAAAAAAATCCAATTTATAAGAGGTGTTTTATGGTTATAAATGATGATTTCAGTAACTATGATACGTGCGATCTTATTGCTGAAAAATTTAGGCGATTTTCATGGAAAAAATCATCATTGGATTTAGAAAAAGAAGTAATCGACTTTATTAATGCGTTTGCAGAGAAGAAATTTTTGATTGCCATATTGAGTGTATATATTTTGTATGATGCGATTGAAGAAAAAGAGCTAGGAGAAGCCTTCCCACTAGATAAAGGATTAATATCTAAATTCAGAAATATGATTTTCTCTATTGTTCGTTTTGCTCTCAAAAGTTTGAATTAGAATCCCTGCCCTCGAAAGGTTCATTGCACTGAACCAATAAAAAGACCTTATTAAAAAAGGTCTTTTTCTTTACTAAAAAAAGTTTGAAAACTCTTAACGTGTCAAAAATACATAAAAATTTCTTTCAATTAATATTTGAGCTTTAGGGGTTATCTACCAAAAAGATAAAACCTCATTACGAAATAAATAATATAATTAATTGTTTTTATTTGATTTTTTATGAGTTCTTAATTAATAAATCAACATATACGATTATCTCTATATGTATGGTATTTCTTACAAACAGGCATGATATTAATAAAATTAATTTAGTGGTAATTTTTTATACATGGATATAAAAGATCTTTATATCCATATTCATGAGGTACGATGCAGTTATCATCAACCTCATTACACTAACATATTATATAAAATAAAGAGGTAATAATGAGAACACAAGCTTGGGCACCTCCGTTTGCATGGGGACCGTGGGTAAATTTGAACTCACATTTTGGGCCTAGTGCATATACAGTTTCATTTGATACGATTTCAGCGGCTCCTTCATCCTTTGATGTTGAAATTGAGTATGCTACTAATAGAGGGATTGAACGGATTAGAACAATGGGGCCGGGTTCCTATCGGATTCAAGGTAATGATGGAGCAGGAACAGATCGTATACGTTTTAAAAGTCATTCAATTGGGCAAGTGATTGAAGTAACATATTAAGATCTAATTAATGATTTTTATTATTAAAATATGGCTTCTTGTAAAAGAAGCCATTTCGGTTATATATTTTTGACAATGTGTCAAACTAATTGAAATTATCGACTAGCTTATCAAACATATCCTTAGATCCCACAGCTTGATAAAATCCATTTCCAGTTATTATCGGGGTCATTATGCGAGTATTTTTAAATACCAAATTCCCATTAAAGAAAACGGTTACTGTTTTACCCATGTTTTTTTTCAAAAAATGATCGAATGGATAACTACAATCAGAATTATCTTTAACCTTAATAAAGATAGTTTGGTTTTCTTCTTTCGGTACAAAACGTTCTATACAAGAACGAGATAAGTGAAAGACTGTATCATTTATTTTATAATCGAGAGAGGCAGATTCCTGTTTTGAAACACAACCAGAAATGCCAATGGTAAGCAGTAAAATGATTATTCGCATCATATTAATGACCCATATAGAAAAACACCTATGTAAGATAATATCATAAAACAACAATATAGCACCTGATAGCATTTTGAAAGATACCAGCTCACTCTGGCTGTTATAACCGATAGTGATTTTAATGGGCCGTGCTGGTTGAAAGAGGCAAAAGTGATAGCAAAAGCAGAAAACTTGCTTGATAGCGCGCGGTACTTTCTGATTAATTTGGAATTTTTTCTTTTCTTTTTTTATTATGTACCTGTATTTATTTTTAGTTAATTATTACCTGATAATGAGGTTATTACTATATGGAACATGTATTACCTGTTTTAGAGTTATATGCTCTATTGTATACAACCTTATCTGGAGCAGCTTTGTGGCCTGTTTTTGTTATTTTTGGGTTATTCTTTTTTTATTTGACTTTTAAAGCAAAAAAAATAAATAAGAAAATAATATTCTTCGTATTATCAGTGGTTTTTATCTTACCGCGTTTCCTCGTACTCTATGATCCAGATTATTTTATTTTTAAGGGTTTTAATTTAGATGTTCATGTTAAACACGAGGAAATTATTTGATCGAAAGTAATATCAGATTTTCCTAGATTTGCAGAGCGTTCCCGCAAAAATCGGGGCACTTAAGAGGGTGTTATGTTACATGGCACAGGATAAGTACAAATACTTGTACTTATTTTTTTTTGGTGTATAGTCTATAAATTACACAACAACTAGTGAGTATGAGAAATGAAAACTATCAATTACAGTGAAGCGAGACAAAACTTTGCAGCACTCATGAATGAGTGTACTGATGACCGAGTTCCTATCAAAATCATACGACAGAAAAGCTCTCCGGCTTGTGTTATGTTGTCCTATGATGAATATCGCGCATTAGAAGAAACATCCTATCTTTTACGCTCTCCGGCTAATGCGCGTCACTTGATGGACTCTATAGAGGCGCTCAACAATGGTAAAGGGATTGAGGTGGATATTCAGGAATGAATTTAACTTTTTCAGAAGAATCATGGAATGATTATCTCGACTGGCAACAAACGGATAAAAAAATGGTTAAACGTATTAATGAGCTAATTAAAAACATCAAGAGAACACCATTTACAGGCATTGGAAAGCCAGAACCATTAAAACATCACTTAACGGGGTTTTGGTCAAGAAGAATCACGGACGAACACAGGCTAGTTTATCGCGTCACAGATAAAGGATTAGAAATAGCATCTTGCCGTTATCATTACAGTTAATATAAATTCTTTTAAAACAGGAAATTAGCAATGAAAGAAAATATTAAATTTAATAAAAATAATTTAGAAATGGATATACTTAAAAAAATAAATGAGCATGATAAATATAATGATAAATTTTTATATCTAACATTAATTGTTTATACTCCGATCGCTTTATTATAATTACTTCCGTTTATTTTATTGATTCAATATCTCCTATAGCTATTATTTTTATTTTTCTTTCTTGTTCTGTTTTTATTAATTATTTTATGGCGATTTTGAATACAAAAAAAGCAATGCCCCCGCAAATGCTATTAGATTACTTTGAAATATGCTCTACTGATAAGGAATTTAGAGATTTTTTTATGGCTACTTTCAATTCTAAAAGCATTATAAAATATAATGACAGGAATGAAATTAATTCTTTTTTTATAAATAGAGAGCGTTAATAAAAATAACAATATGAGGTAACAATAACTATGAATAAATTTGAAAAGCACATGACTCAACAACAAATTGAAGATTATCGAATAGAAGAAGAGGCTGCTGAACGGCGTTCTGTACGCCAAATATTATATATGGGATTGTTCTTGATGATAGTATCTGTTGCCGCTGCATTAGTCAGAAACTATGATGATAGTTACATTGATAATATGCTCAGGTTAATGCAAATCTTAGGTGTTATGCTTTCGATTATTTGTTTTGGCTGTGTGCTTGGCGTTAGCGCGTATCGGTATTTGATCCGAATTTTTTGTAAAAAGCGAATATAGAGGGATATGATGAAAAAATTAGGGTTAACAGGTGCATTAATAATGGTCGTCATTATTGTTATTGGTTACTTCATGATACACAAAAAAGCTCAGAATGGACTAAAAAACATCCAAAATTATTACGCGCCCTCTAATTGAACTAATAAAAGTCCGGTTTAGAATTTCAATCATGATAAATTTTTTCGCTCTGCAAACGCTACGGATTTTGCAGAGCGCCCCCGAAAAAAGCGGGGCGCTTAAGAGCCATTATGTTAAATCGCAAAGTTTAGCCGTCCTTTGGGGCGTTACGCCGTCACTCTACCCTAAAATCGACAAAAGATCCGTTTTACCTGCACATTTTCCCCCGCAAACAGAGGAGCAAATTTTTTGCAGAAATGCACAATAATAGTGCAATTGTAACATTTATGTAACATCGTGAGACTTAAACCAAAAAACAAGTGAAATGGCTTATTTTTTTATATTCTAGTTTACTTCGTTTGATGTTAGAAAAATCTAATACAGAAGAAAAGACAACTTACTTAGAAATCATTCCCTGTAGAAGTAATAATCTCGTATGGGCCAGCATTAGCAATCTCTTGTCTTCGACCACAAACGTTCGTGCCAGCTGACAGTTGGTGCAATTTTTGCTTTGCAGGTCGGAGGAAGGTTCCCGGCCCCCGGGTAAGTCCCCCCCTGTTTATAGGCGGATTGGCCCCGCTGCTCTCAGTAACCATGATAAGCCGCCTTATCATGGTTTACGGGGGGTTAGTCTCATAATTTAAGACTATTGATACCTTATGCTACGATTCAAAAATGAGTATCAAAAATCCTATTGTTTTAACTTTGAGATTAAATATTATCAATTTCGACTTTTGATACTTTATTAGTTTGGTATCCCTGCAAACAAGGGATATATTTATCCTCAAACGGTATTAATCGCTCCAGAATACGTTGATTTGAAAATTCTACCTGAGATACATTAATTTTCCTTTTCCGCCATAACATCATTTGGTTTGCTGCTTGCTGTGCTTCTTCAAAAGATGACCAATACAAAAGCCTGTTATCACGTTTTGGGGGGAAACCAGACCAGCGTCCGTTTGTATTTAAGTGGCGTTCTGTCTCTCTGCCTAATGTCTCTCTTTCTCGCTCCATGCTCTTATGAGCAGAGGGGGATAACATATAAACTTGATACATAAAACAATTTCCTTGTTATAAATTTCAGATGAACTTATCGAGGGAATGGCGCAAATCCCCTAAAGGGCATCTACAACCCCGTCCGGGCCAGCATTAGCATTCTCTTGTCTTCGACCACAAACGTTCGTACCAGCTGACAGCTAGTGCAATTTGGGCTTTGCAGGGCGGAGGAGGTTCCCGGCATTCTAGTAAATTAGAAAAAAAGAACGTGGCAGTTCCCCGCCCTGTCGAGCGAGGATTTACGGCGGATTTTTGCTAAAAATATTATGATTTTTATTCTATCCATTTCCCTTTGAACTTATCTTCTAAATACCTATTGGAATATCCATCAGATTTAATCCATTCGGATTCACCAACAAAACGAAGACTTAGATCTGTATACTCATGATCAATATATGCCTGACAATAATTAGGGAGTTTATTACTAATTCGATAATAAGTTACAGTATGGCAATCATAATCCTGACCACTCCGTCTACATACTCTTTCTTCTTTACTTTCTATTAAATCTCTATTCAATCTTTTAGAGCTGCATTTCTCAGCATTGTTAGCTAATAAATCATTATATTCGGGCATCCCCTCACCATCAGACACCGGACAAAGATTTAAAAAGTTTTTTCTAAGTTGAATTGTCTTCCACGGTTTTTTAGCCTTAATACTAAAAAACTTACGAATTGCCGGTGAACACTCAGAGGGTCTTGTATTTGTTGACAAACACAATATAGCTTCACAGGCTAACTTTGTATCTCCTGTAAATTCAATATTTGCCTGAGACTTAAATGAAAAACCTACGCCAATTAAAGAAAAAATTAACAACTTAATTTTCATGATGGTATATCCTTATTTTATATTTCATAAATATGACATTACCAATACTATATTGGTGTTAGGAAGTTTCCACAACCTAACACCATTTTTATTTTAACTTAAAACATCAACAACAGAAACAAAAATCATTCTAATTATCACTAAATCCAATAAGCATAACATTCTGATTTTATACTAAGACAATTTTTTCTTTTCTGTACATATTCATGTTAGTAATATCTTTTAGCGAGTCAAAGTTAGCAAGAATTTTTATATATTTCACGCAAAGCACTAACGAATTCATCTTTACTACGCGCTTTAATTTCTAAACCTAATCTTTTTTTAGCTTCTAATTTAGCTCTCTTCAAACTCCATCCATAAACATCAACCAACTCGATTACTTCAAATATTGCTTTATACATATTCATACTCTTAGTTTCATTTTTTGTTTTTTTATAAAAAAGAGTCATTATCTAATGACTCTATAAATTAATTTGGCTCTTATAAATCAATTAAAAAATGGTTCATAGATAAATTATCGCTAAATCCAATAGGATATCTATTCTTTAAATAAATCGTTATAGAATCAAAAGAATCTGTTTCACATTCTATTGTATCATCGTAAAGATTTTGATTCGGTGGTTCTATGGTTTGCGTGGATTTTACTATTTCTGATAAAAATTTAAGCACATCGTTTTTTTGTTCAGTTGTTAAACTTTTTTCTTTCATGATAAATTTTTCCTTTTCTTTTATGGCTTCATTAATAAAACCTGTAAATTCGGAAAACTTCATAAGGGGAATAGTGGCTTTTTTGCCATTTGCAATAGACTTGATAGCTGATATCATACGTTCAGACATTTTATTTTTTTCCTAGTGTATAGGATGTCATTTTGCGCGAGGATGCAGTAACATCTTCGCGCTTTTTTATTACGCTAAGATTTCTTTAATTTGGTCTATTTGATAGCCTTTTCCTGCATGGATTCTATTAAAGGCCAATCCCGCCTCTACTTCATTTTTACCTTCAATAATCATGCTTAGACTTACGATGCAACGATCTTTGTTTTTCGCAAAAAAACTAATTTCAAACTTTTTCATTTTAAACTCCCGCCCAGTTTGGGCTTTGGAAGAAAGAGAACCTATTTCCCTTTCAATGACTTAATTATACAGCCAAACGGCTGTATTTCAAGTTTATTTTCTTACTATTTTATATTCAGGGTGTGAACCCGCTAGCAATAATAAATACTCATATTCCCCCACCGTTAAAGACCTGTTTGTACTTCCCGCACTTTCTTTTTTTTGCCATGACTGTAATTGATATCCGAATATTTCAGCCGCTTCTTTCAAGGTTAGCCCTGCTGCAATTCTTGCCTGTCTTATTTCTTCTGGAGTTGGTTTATTTTTCATTTAATCCACCGTTCGTTATTTCTTGAATACATTCTTTTAAAACACCATCATCAAGCAATAAAACTTGCTCAAGGTTCAACACTTCATCAAAAATAATTTCTCTTTTTGTTTTCCCTTTATTTTCTTTACCTCTTGTTTTAACATACTTTATAACTTTGAAACTATATTCAGGTTCATTTCCAACAATAACTATTACATAAGAATAGTTACCTTTGTTTTTTTTTCTGACAACATCGGCAGACATTAGACCTCTCAATATTTTTAGTAAAAAAAACATAGCGCCTTTTGGCGCTATGTTCGGGTTTATAGTTCACTCAATTCTTGTTTAATCCTCTGAGCAACTGCCAGCGAATTTCGTGTTATTTTTCTAATCCATGCATTTTTATTTCGACTCCAGTTAAAAGAATTCTTATTCAATAAATTACAGATATCTTTGTTAGGTCTTTTATCAAAAACAAACATCAATCTATTTTCGTTCTTATCTACAATATAAGAAAAATCTTTATATTCTTCTTTTACTGGTTCAATACACTGCATTTTCTCTAGTTCGGCTATCCGTGCCTTAATCCGCGCCATATTTGCATTATTGTTTTGTAGCGCATAAGGGGCAAAACCTACCCTACCAGAAAAATCCTCCTTTAGAATTTTTTTGGCTCTCTCTTCTGTCAGACCTAATTTAATCAGCTCAGAAATTTGGCTATCTGTATCTTTAAACTTTCTAATTACCTTGTTGCATTTTTTCATTATATCTTGGCTTTCTTGCATACCAGCCAATTTATTTTTTAACTTAAAAATAGCATCAGGATCATCTGAAGAAATTCCGCCAGTACCCACTATTGACGCTTTAGAAGCGTAATAATCAGCCTTTTCCATCATTTTAAAGGCTTTACCAAATGTATTATGAATTTTATCACGGTAATTTCTGTCGCGTTTTTCGCTATGATGCCCAACTAATATAGGTTGTCCAAAAGGAATTACCGCAGCCATATCTTTTGCTTTATTGTATAAAGAATCAAATTCATCCCGTGCTTTAGCTGCTCTGTATTCTAATCTGTCACGCTTTCTTTCGATGCGTTCAGCATAGGCATTTCTACGGGCTTCAAGATCGGTAGCTTCGGTAGCTTCGGTAGCTTCGGTAGCTTCGGTAGCTTCGGTAGCTTCGGTAGCTTCGGTAGCTTCGGTAGCTTCGGTAGCTTCGGTAGCTTCGGTAGCTTCGGTAGCTTCGGTAGCTTCGGTAGCTTCGGTAGGAAATTGAATTTCTTCTTTAGTGTTTTCGTCAAGAGGTTTTGTTTGCGAAATATGAAAAACAGTTGTTGATTTTGTTTTTAAAACAGGAACTTCCTCGCCAGTTTCTTTATCTTTTTTTGTACACGGAATACAAACAATAATTCTAATCCCTTTTTGACCTTTTATTACAACTCGTTTTTTTGCTTTCCAAGCATTAAAAGTGAAAACATTAACGCGAGGAATAATGTTTTCTTTTAATATTCCCATCGCCATAAAACCGTTAATGATGGTTTCGTAGTTAGCGATTGATTCATTATTAACCGCTCTTTCTAAGGCTTCTGATTCCGTTTTTTTCATTTTAATCTCCCGCCCAGTTTGGGCTTTGGAAGAAAGAGAACCCATTTCCCTTTCAATAACTTAATTATACAGCCATTCGGCTGTATTTGGCAAGAATTTTATTATTCTTAAGATATTATATTTATGCTTTTTAGGGCATAAAAAGAAGGCTATCAAGGTTAATGGGATCACCCGGAGACAATTATTTACCCCCGTGACGTATGGAAAAAAATCTTTCTTGAAGTTTTGATTTTATCTTCGAAATATTTTCTGCTTCCTTGTTTTTTTCTGTTCGCTTTCTAGCTTTTTTTTCTTCCGCTGGATCAAATTTTTTGTTTTTAAATGTTACAGAATCTTTCTTGATATCAAAAATTACCTCATAATCTGGTAAATCATTAGTCTTAGAAAGTTGCTTAACACTATGACGAAAGCCCTTTATTAAGGCGGTGCTACCTGATTTAAGATGTAATTTTTCAAGAGCTATAGTAAACATTTCACTGTAACCACAATGTTTACGAGCAATTTCATATAATCTCCTGTCGATAGCTTTTCTGATACGAAAATAATCGTTACTAATTTTTAATACTTTGGCTTTAGTTACGCTCTGATATAACCAATCTGGTAAAGTTATCTCAATCATACCAATATCAAGATTACCTTTTTTCTCTTCCAAAATATGCCATTTATCTATTAATCCAAAGTTTTCTGTTTTCTTTTTTTCTTCTGAATAAATTACATTAGTTTCAATTCGTGTACCTGATAATCGCCTAAGTGATTCTTTAAGGTTTTTATAAGTATTACCGCCTATCTCTCTATTTGTCGATACTAAATAATCATAAGGGGTAAATGCTATAATTCGGCTGATCGGTTTTTCTTCAAACATTGCTTGTTGTAATTTCGAAATAGCATAAATCCAAATATCTTTATCGAAGATAGTAGCCATTCCATCAACACTTGGTGTAACAGTAACCGTTACATTTCCATTATTGTACTCTTTAATTTTAGTGTCCCCACCTTTTAACGCAAAAAATGGGTGTTCCATGCTAGCAAGCTCATCACGAAAAGCTATGATTTCCATTTCATCAGCAATGAAAAATTCAGCTTCTGTATACTTACGGGGGCGAAGTGTCATTAAATTGTTTTTTCCTGATTTTTTAATAAAATCATCCATAGCCTCAATCCTACCACTATAGGGTTCGGGTTAAAGCCATTGAGTTGTTCAAGCAATTCAATGGCTTGCTTGTTTTTGGACTTCAAAAACCAAAATCTGGACTTCAAAAACCAAAATATACTGGATTTTAAAAACCTGAATTTAAATATAATGGACTTTAGAAACCAAAGCAAAAAAACGGTGTGATTTCACTCAAGAAATGGGACTTTTTTATTGTTGATAACAAATTTCTCAAGGTGGACTTTAAAAACCAAGTACTGGACTTTAAAAACCAAATACTGGACTTCAAAAACTTTTTACTGGACTTCAAAAACTTTTGATATTTTTTTTAGTTTAAAATCAATTACATACTTCACTTTTTTTACCTTTAATAAGGTTTAATAATTTTAAAAATATTTAATAAGAAATTTTGTCCATTTTACTTGTGGATAACTTTGTTAGCCTGACAAGAAAAAACCGATCTAATTAACATTTATCAAGCCACTATCAATTAGCGCAATATTTATCCAATGAGTGACCATGCTAAATGTAGCTCCTGACTATATTACGCTTCCTCGCTTTCTCTGTTCGTTCCTCGTCGCTTTGCTCCTGTGGTACGCCTCAGAGAAAGACTGTGGCGAGCGTTGCGAGTAGATAGGATGGTAGTAAAAGTTGGAGTTATCACAACTATCAGGTCATTACCATGAATAAAATAATTAATACTTTTAATTTCTAACTAAATAACAATCTAAGACATTTTCTATTCTCCTAATGGAGTTACGAAGAAAAAGGGAAAAAACCGCTTACAGAGCGTCACGGCGCGATATTTCAATATGAAGAAACAGTAAACATGAGTACATTTAAATTTTTAATAAATGAACTTTCTCTTACACTTGACGGGTAGGATGTTTTGGCCTATCTTTGTGAGTAAAGGCTAATTGAAGAATTTAAAAAGCCCTATAAGGTTTCCCGCAATGGAGGCAACCACTGCGGGAAAGTTCAGCGAACCTTTGAGAGAGTGAACGATGAACGATAATATTTTAGCACTAGCAAATATGATTATACAGGCTATAGACAGCCGAACCTCTTTTAAACTTCCTCCGCTAACTGGCAGAGAGTTTAAAGCTGTTATGCAAGCGGTACGCGAGCAAAGCAACGGTTTTCAGGCAGTCTAAGCCAATAAGCCCCGCTTGCCGGGGCATATTAGGAGAAGGCTATTGAATACCGAAATTAGAATTGAAACTTTACGCCCTTTTAATGATGGCTGGGAACCTCCAACGGGAGAAGAAATAAAACACCTTTTAAACATCATTAAACAAAGCACAGGGACGTTTACAGGAGTGGATGCGGCTCAATACATTGGCTTACCGAGTCAGCAAGGGAGAGGGAAGGGTAGCCGTACTTTTAGGCGTTGGTGTTCTGAAGGCGGTATTAGTTACGCGGCATGGGCTTTACTCTGTTATAAAGCTGGATTTGGAATAATTTGGGAAAAATAGAATAATTTCTTAAGAAATTAATATGTTGGTGTCTTATACAAGCAAAATTTAAAGGTCATTTTATGAAAATTATTACTGTAACAAATCAAAAAGGCGGAGTAGGTAAATCAACAATTGCTGTGCATCTTGCAATGGCTTTAAGTGAAGCGGGTAAAAAAATTATTTTTGTAGAACTAGATCCGCAAGCCAACTCTAGTAAGTCTTTAAAAAAGGCAGGATGTGTAGCTAACTTTGGTGCTAGTCAATTATTTGATAATGCAAAATTACAATTTGAGCCAAGTAATGGAATTTCTTTAATAGAAGCCGATCCTAAAATGGCTGATATGGAACGCGCTCCTCTTACAGTTATGGCTACTTTCAAAGATCAATTATCTAACTTATCAAGCAAATTTGATTATTGTGTTATTGATACTCCGCCGTCATTAGGGTTACGTATGTCAGCAGCTTTGATAGTGGCTGATTATGTATTGTCCCCTATTGAGTTAGAGGAATATTCCATTGATGGAATAACAAAGATGTTACAAACAATTTTCGGGGTTAAAGATAAATGGAATCCTGGATTAACTTTTTTGGGAATATTAGTAAATAAATTCAATTCACGTTCAGAAAGCCAGAAAAAAGCTTTTCGTGAACTCGTAGAGCATTATTCAAACCTTTTAATTCGTTCAAAAATTGCTATTCGTTCATCTATACCCGAAGCATTATCACAAGGTATACCAGTTTGGAGCCTGAATAAAACTTCAGCAAGAGAAGCAGCAAAAGAATATCAAGAGGCATTTAAAATTATATTTGAAAAAATAGGAGCATAGTAATGAATAAGACCGGATTAGATTTAAGTGGGTTAGATAGTTTTTCAGCTTTAATGAGTGGTTCTACGTTAGAAGTGAATACCCAACCTGAAGGCCATGCAGGATATCTAATCAAAATATCATTAGATAAGATTCACAAAGACCCTAACAACGCCCGTAAGAACATAGATCAGGATGAATTAAAGAATCTGGCTGAATCTATGATGTCTATAAACCCAATTACGGGGAAACCACGAGGTAATAAAAATCCAGTAAGTTTGAGGAATCACCCGGAAATTTCAGGTGAATATATTTTGAATGCAGGAGAACGGCGATGTGCTGCTGCTAAACTTGCTGGGTTATCTGAAGTGTTGGCTCTTATTGATGATGATGCAGACGAATTTGATAATGCCGTTGATAACATACAGCGTGAACCTCTTTCGCCATTAGAAACAGCCTCTTTTATTCAGCGTCAAATTGAAAAAGGTGATAAAAAAAGCGCGATAGCTGCTCGTTTAGGTAAAACAGCTTCGTTTGTATCTGATCACCTTATTTTCTTCGAAATGGATAATAGTATTCGTGATTTATACGATAGTGGTTTGGTAACATCCATGCAAGCTATGACATTATTACATCGTGCATATAAAAAGTACCCCGGAGAGGTAGAAGAGTTTTGCATTGATATAAAAAACGAAATTACTACTGCGGAAGTAAAGACTTTTTGCGATTCACTAAAAAATTCAGATGAATTTGATTTAAAATCAGTTCTCCCCCCGAAGAAAGAAAACAAGCAAGTAATAACCGAGACAGATATCAGCATAGAAGAAGATACAAAACAAGATAATATCAATGTAAAAGAGGAAGAACGGCAACTATTAAAAATTAATGGTGAGCCAATTAGTGGAGAAATAGCTCCCAATGAACAAAAAGCTGTTGATTTCTTACTTACAGAGGAAAAAGAAGGAAAGATAAAAAAAGCAATAATTCAGATTCAATATGGTGATCGTGCAGCTAGGCTATTAGTTAATCGCCGTACTTCTTATGGGTTGGGTTGGGTTAAATATGATGATGACGGAATAGAGGAAGAAGTAGATTTAAACGATATAAAACTAATAGCAGTTATGGAAGGTTAAAACTATCAATAGATTTTCTAAATCTGCCGTCAAAACTGGACTACTGACGGAATCATAACTAGCAAGCGTAGCGCATCTGTTATGATTTCATCAGTAGTTGACAAGCGTAGCGCGTCAGCATCTTTTTTATGCCTCATAGTGTGTTCCCTCCTTATCAGTGTCAAATTGTGAATAATTTCGTGCGCACGAAATTTTATGGGGGGGTTATAGCTAAGGCAGGATTCGCAAATTGCTGGCGTTTGGCACCAGTATTTGCTATGTTCAATTTATCCCCCTCCCCCCCATATTAAAAAGGCTCATTTATGACCAGAATTGTTAAAAGAGTAACACCCGAATTGAAGGAGAAATGGAAAACTTTTTGTAGAGAAAAAGGTGTTAGTGAATCTGATATGTTGGGCATTATGATTGAAAAAATCACAAGTGGAGTAATAACGGATGATAATAAATCTTTATCAGAACCACGTTCAAACAAGGTTACTATTCGTTTGCTTGCTAAAGATATAGACAAAATGACATCAAGAGCCAGATATGAAGGTTTTACAAGCAGAACAGCATGGCTTACTAATTTAACTATATATACGCTAAATAAAGAGCCAGTTATTACTGAAAAAGAAATGTATGCCTTGCGTGAATCTAATCGAGAATTAGCGGCTATAGGAAGAAATCTTAACCAAATAGCTAAGGTCTTGAATATAGAATTTAGGGAAACTGACAGGCTTAACAAAGAATCTATAGAGGCGTTAGCTAGCAAAATAGATCAACACAAAGAAATTGTTTCTCAGCTTCTTGATAAAAATATGAATCGTTGGGGGAATAATGAGTAATGATAAATTATCTGATTTGCTTGAAGGGCGAGTAAAAATTAAGTCTAACAAGACTACAGATCTTAAAAGAAAAGCCGGGCGAATAGCTAATAAAGCATCTGAAGTTATGGTTAAGATAAGCGGTCATTCGAAAGGTACTAAGCATATAAAAGCACACTTAGATTACATTAGTCGCAATGGAAAGTTAGAGCTTGAGAATGAAAGGGGAGAAATATTAAAAGGGAAAGATGATATCAAGGCCGCTCATAAAGATTGGATACAAGATTTGGGAAAAAGAAGAGCCAATACAAGAGATACTACTAACGTGGTTTTATCAATGCCTAAGAATACTAATGCTAAAGCAGTGAAAGATTCAGCCAGAGAATTTGCAAAAAACCAGTTTGGTGATAATCACCAATACGTTTTTGTATTGCATGAAGATGTTGATCATCCTCATGTACATATTAGTATCAAAAACTTTGGTTTTGATGGAAAACGATTACATGTGAAAAAAGGAGATCCGCAAGTATGGCGGGAGGAATTTGCTAAAGAGTTACGAACTAGGGGCATTGATGCAGAAGCCACACCTCGCACAACTCGCGGAGTAATAAAAAAGGGAATTAGCCAGACGATAAATCATATCAGGAAAAAAGGACTAACGCCGGAAGTGGACAAGGCCAAAATAAAAGAAATAGTGGAAGAATTCAAAGACATTAATGCTGGAAAAATTCCTAAATTTAAACCGTGGGAAGAAAAAATTAAGGTTAGACAGCAGGAAGTTAGAAAAGGCTGGTTATCTGCGGCGAAAGAGTTAAATAGCAGTTCTGAGCCAGCAGATCAAAAACTATCGGCTGATATTGTGAATTTTGTAAATACGATGCCGCCGATGAAAACAGAACGTCATGAAATGGCGGAATTCGTGAGCCAGAAATTGACAAAGCAAGAGATTGTTACTGATAAAAGTAATAAACAAGATCAAGATGAACGTTAACTGTGCTCTTTAGATGTATGTTAACTAATCTTTTTTGTCACTCTTAGAGGTTTATTTAGAGTGACAAGTTTTTAATTTACAGTTAATGTGACCCGAAAAAATAAATGTGGTCAGCGCGTTTATATAGAATTTATTTCTTTGATTTTTCACAAGAAATAACAGGGCAATGCCATTTTTTACTATTGTTACTTGGTTGATCAGGATGAATCTTGTTTAGGAGCTGATTTTCAAAGTCATGGTAATTTTTACATTCTTTTTCAAATGCAGCTTTGGGTGAACTTGCATATGAATACATAAAAAAAGCATCTTGAATAGTATAATTTTCAATATGTGATTTTAACCTTTTTTTTAAATCTGAGTCAGATCTTCCTATGTATGTAGGAATAAATGCACCATGTTTTTTATATCCAATAGCGTAATTACCCGCACTTAGTTTCGATATGGTATTGTCTACTTGTTGCGCTGTAAATGGGTACGGGCCAATCATATCTAAATGTGACATATTTTAACCTCTAAATAATTTATATAGATAAATAATAATTAAACATATTTGCTTTTCTTTTATTGGGGTGAGGGGGTTTAATTTCAAGCAATGGGAGGAATAAAAAATTTTTCGGAAGGTCTAAATTTAGAAAACGACAAATATAAATTTACTGACAGCCATATTTAATAGCTGCCAGTATTGGAATGTACAATCAGATAGATTTTAATGACTCTACAATGCTCGGATTTTTCTCTATTAAGCACAGTAATTTTAAAGCAGCTCCTGATGGAGTGCGTCGGTTCTGTTCCCAACTACGAATTAATCCTAGACTTGTACCCATCATTTCCGCGAATTCGTGTTGTTTCATCCCGAAATTTTCTCGAATAGATTTAACATTTGGGATAGCGTGGCGGTGTACATGCTCTGGTTTAGGCTGAATTTTACCATTTTCAATATCAACCATTTCATGTACGCTGCCTAGAAGATCTGCAAATAAACTCTTATCCATAAATTAACCCTCGTTATAAAAATGTTAACAGCACGAAATATGCAATTTGGATTTTGCGGCTTTTTTGGAAGCCGCAAACTGTATTTAGTTCATATGTTGAATTACATTTTTAAGTTGCAATTTCTGCTCTTGCGTTAAGTCTTCTTGTTCATTTTTGGGATAAGCTAGTAATAAATATATTCTTCCACTTAATAACCGAACATAATAGATAACTCTTATTCCTCCGCGCTTACCCATTCCTTTTCGACTCCAACGAATCTTTTTACATCCTCCTGTTTGACTAATAGTGTTCCCTTTTTCGTGATATTTCAGTAAGTAGCTTTGAAGTTCATGAAATTCATCATCTTCTATTAGTTCTGCTCTAGTTTTGCTGAATGCGGTAGTTTCTATAAATTCTAAATAATCCATCGCAATCTCTCCGTGCTGTCTATGTAGATATTATAGTACTACGGTGTAGTACTTTGCAAGTAAAACTACTACCCCGTGGTAGTTTTTTGTGATGGACGTCGTACAAAAAAAAAGCCCGGATTCAACTCCGGGCTATGTAATCAATATTTATTAACGTTCTATTTCTTCAATTTCTTTAGCTTTCGTCTGGTTAATAGATTGAGTTTCTTTTACTTTTATCTCAGGGCTTTTTTCGCCGTTTGCAACTTTATCAGCTAGTTTGTCCCGGACGCGATTCATAAAGCGTTCTTGGTCGTTAGTGTTCATGTTCTGAGAAACTTTTTCAGCTAATTTTACTGCGGTTATTTCGTTGATTAAATCAGGGTGCTCTTTAATTACCTCTTTCGCTGGCCTATCCTTATCTCTAATAGCCTCGGCTTTAATTTCCCATTTATTGCGAAAGGTGTTTATTTCTTCGGTTTTTATAACGTTACCGTCTTTATCTTGAATGTCTTTTTTAACTGTAACAGGCTTACGGCCTAAATTTTCGAGTTCTATATTATCCCCTTTTTGGGCTTCACTTTCAGTTATAGCTCTTTTTAAATCTACTCCCCAAGTTTTGCTTTGTTTGCCATCAGAATTCTCTAATGTCACAAAATAGCTAGATTGATTACCTTCTTTATGCTCATATGGGGCTTCGCCGTGTTCAATGAGTTTACCAGCCAATTTATTAACTTTTTCTAGCGAAGAACTATCTGAGACGTTCATAGTTGATCTTGATTTTTGATTGTCATTATTTATTTGAGTTTGCTTTGTACTATCGATTTCTGAGCTATTTTTTTTATTAGCCTGAAATTTTTTAACATCATCAGCTAACTCTCTTGATTCAATCTCATTAATTCCCCGTTCACTTGAAAGTTTTTTTAGTCTCGCTAAATCTTCCTCTTTGGGCTTATAGCCATGAGCCGTAAGACCTTTTGCAGTAGCTTGCAACCATACTTCACGGCGAAAATCTTCCGTGCCTTTCACTTGTATTTCAGACCATCCTCTAGCCTCAGCAATTTCAACCATTGAATCAGCTACTTGATGGCTATTGAGCTTTGTTTGTAGTTTTGCTCCTTTATCAACAAATGCCAAAGAATCGGGTTTATTTTGAAAATAAAATTTCCCTTCAACTTCTATATAAGATTTAGAAACTTTATCAGGGATTACTGATTGGAATTTACTATTATCATTAAAGTAATCATGTTCTGATTGTTGAATTTTTGGTTTTATTATTTCACTATCTTGCTCTTTTATTTGTGTACTGAGGGTTTTATTGTTTTGCTCACGTAGATTAGCTTCAACTATCATTTCAGTTAATGGCGTTCGCTGAGATGTAAGCCACGCCTTCGCTTCTTCGGTTGTTACTTGAGCTTTTTCATTTTCAATATACGGCCCAATGCTATTTTCCTCATTCTGTTGAGGCTCTAGTGCTGCTTGCGTCTGTTGACTGGCGGCCTGCTCCTGTTCACGCAGTTGTAGATCATCTTCAGCTATCATTTCAGTTAATGGCGTTCGCTGAGATGTAAGCCACGCCTTCGCTTCTTCGGTTGTTACTTGAGCTTTTTCATTTTCAATATACGGCTCAATGCTATTTTCCTCATTCTGTTGAGGCTCTAGTGCTGCTTGTGTCTGCTGACTGGCGGCCTGCTCCTGTTCAAGTTGCTTCAGCTTCTGTTCAAGCTGCTTTTGCTCCTGTTCAAGCCGTTTCTGCTCCTGTTCAAATCGCTTCTGCTCGTTTTCTTTCATCCAGTCATCAAACATGGCCTGTGCTTCTGCATCAAACAGCTGGATAGATTCATCTGGTATCAACGGTTCAGGGTGTACACGCTCAAATTTTGCCTGCTTCGGCTCAGGTGCTGCTTGTGTCTGCTGACTGGCGGCTTGCTCCTGTTCAAGTTGCTTCAGCTTCTGTTCAAGCTGCTTTTGCTCCTGTTCAAGCCGTTTCTGCTCCTGTTCAAATCGCTTCTGCTCGTTTTCTTTCATCCAGTCATCAAACATGGCTTGTGCTTCTGCATCAAACAGCTGGATAGATTCATCTGGTATCAACGGTTCAGGGTGTACACGCTCAAATTTTGCCTGCTTCGGCTCAGGTACTGCTTGT